>DASQPK010000053.1:0-6711 GCA_035643995.1 Steroidobacteraceae bacterium
AGTTGGCGGGCCTGTTGGAAGGCAGCAATCTCGACGCTCGAACCATTGCTCAACCCGCGGTCGAGGCGCTCGGCAAACATTTCGGAATCAGTTAACTGAAAAGAAGAAGGCCATGACAACGCCGCTGCATTCGACGCTGAAGCGCGCCCTGACCATCGAAGGGCGCGAATACGTGGTGACGCTGACTGAAGCAAACTTGAAACTCACGCTCAAGGGCAAACGAAACGGCGTGGAGTTGCCCTGGGCTCAGCTGGTGAACGGCGAGGCTGCGCTGGCCGTTGCCCTGCACGCCTCGGTGGGCGCGTTCGCCGCCCAGCAAGAAAAACCATCAATCAACAAGCACCCAGGGGCAAAACCCGCGACGGTGAAGCCGCCGGCCGCGAAGCGCCCGACCGCAAAATTCAAGCGAAAAAAACCCAGCACGCGCAAGCGTTGACATCGGGCGCGCACTACGGCTGGGTGAGACCCCCGAAGTCAGCTCCATTTATCCGCCGGCGATAGAGCCACAACAACAGTGCCATCAGGTCATCACTGGTGCTCAAATTATTTCGCGCGGCACCGGGGCGCTTCGACGCGACCCGAACCGGGGGATCAACATCGGCGTGCGCGCCCGGTAGTCGAGATACACATTCCCGAAGGCGGACACCAGATCCCGCTCCTCGAAGCGAATGGCTATGAGGATATACGCCGTGGTGGCGAGCGCAAAAATCAGGTGCGCCACCGTCATGATGGGTGCCGCCCAGAAAATAATCAGCCAGCCGATGTACAGAGGATGGCGCACCAGCTTATACAGGCTGGGGGTGCGGAATACCGGGGCCCGGTAAGCCTTGTTGGCGAGACGCCGCCACACCTGCTTCAATCCGAACAAATCGAAGTGATCGATCAGGAACGTCGTATAGAGAAGCAGCAGCCATCCGAACAGATACGTCCCGATAACCGAGTTGCGCGCGATGCCTTCCGAGGCGCTCCAGACGACGCCGCCGATCGGCTCCCAGAAGACATACAGTGCCGCCAGCGCGAGCGAACTCAACAGCACGTAGGTACTGCGCTCGGCGGCCTCCGGTACGATGCGCTTCCACCAGGCCTTGAAACCCGGCCGCGCCATGCCGCTGTGCTGGATGGCAAATGCGGCCAGCAGGCTCAAGTCCACCGTCAGCGCGTGACCCAAGGTCGACACCGGGACGCTGTCCAGGCTCGTCGGCGTCAGAAAGCCGCCGATGAAGCCAATGCCGTAGAGAAATACGGCGAAAAAGACCAGGTAGCTCAAGACCCCATAAGCAAAAATTCCGATGCGTGACATGGCAACTCCAGTTCGAGTGTATGAACCTGGCAGAGGATGCCGCAGGATCAGGCCTTCGCGCATGGGGCGGGGTTGCCTATCTTTGGCCGCCGATCTCCCTATTTTTTGGCACGGCCCAAGAGTCCGCGATTGCGGGCCTCGACAACCGCCTTCTGCCGGGTCGTCGCATCGAGGCGGCCCATGATCGCCGAAACGTGATGCTCGGCGGTCTTGACCGAAATGCACAGCCGGGCGGCGATTTCCGGGTTGCTGAGTCCTTCGTTGACCAGATGCAGCACTTGAACCTGACGACGCGTCAGCCCGGCGGGATTGGCGCGAGTCCCCGCAATGGGACCGCGTGGAACCGCACGCGCCCCGCCCACCCGCATCCGGCGCCGCAAACGCGCCGCCGCCGGCAGCGCTCCCAAGCGATCGAAAATCTCCAGCGCCTCACGCTGAGCGGCATCGTCGCCGCCGCTCAATGCCAGCGCTTCCTCGTACGGACGCCCCAGCGCCCGCCAGCCCGCGGCGGCCTCCCGCCAACGGCCCTCGCAATGCTCGCGAAACGGCGTCGCAAATGCAGCCGTTCCGGTGACAGGTTCATCCAACAGGTACAGCCACAGCCCCGAATCCTCGACGACCCAGCGCGAGTTTCGCTCTTTGGCCTGCATATGCACCTCGCGAAGCAGCGACCTGGCTTCCTCCGCGCTGGATGAGGGCAGCGACAACTCTCCATCCGCCCCGGCGATGCTCGCCAACCACGCACTCTCAGCCACGATCATCGCCACGTACACACTGCGCTGCAGCTCGGCCATGGCGGTGGAGAGGCGGCGCGCCGCCTCGAGGGGCGTCTCGGCGTCGGGATCGCCGCGGCGCACGCGCAGTCTCGCCAGCGTGATCAGCGCAGGAAAGCGGTACACATCGGCTGCGTATGTCCTGCGGCAGATCTCGAGCGCTTCTTCCTCTGCAGCCGTCCAATCTCCCTGGTCGAGCCGGATCATGGTGCGCCAGCCGCGCAGGTATCCCTCCCAGTGCGTGAGCTCCAGTGCCGCGGCGTACGCGACACCGCGGTCGATATAGTCGAGCGCGGCCGGATAATCGCGGCGCCAGTAGTAGCTGCAGGTCAGGTTGCATGAGGCGCGCTCCACGTGATCGTGGTACTTGCCGGCAACAGCCAACTCGAAGCTTTGCTCCAACTCCGCGAAGCCTGATCCGCCGTCATCGACCCTGGCCGAGCCGATGTTGCCCAGCGCGTGAATGATGATTTCCTTTTGCTGCAGCCGTGTCGCCAGCTCAAGTGCGCGCTCTCCCCAGGCGATGGCGCTGCCCATGCGCGAGGCGAGCATGTCGAGCTGCGATTGATGCGAGTAAGCCCAGGCGAGTTCGGGTCCGGGCGGCACGCTCATCAGTACAGCGATCGCCTCTTCGACAAATCGTTCGGCTTCGGCGCGGCGGCCGCACATCCACGCGAATCGCGTCAAGCGGGTGAGGTCCCGTCCCAACCCCAGGGTATTGCTCGCGCGCCGCCTCAAGTCTGCGGCCTCCATCATGGACACCATGGCGATGTCGCCCCCGCCCATGAGATAGACCTGTTCGGCGTGAAGCTCCAAGACTTCGACGAGAAGATCAGGATCGAGGGCGTCGCGATGGCGAAGCACGGCCGCAAAGTGCGCGGCGGCTTCGCGAGCCGCGCCGGCGCGGGCCGCCTCCTCTGCGGCGCGATGTGCGAACTTCAACAAGGCCGCGACATCTGCCGCTCGCTCCGCATGGTGTGCAATCTCGCTCGCACGCGCATCGGATCGCCGCTTCAACACGTCGACCACTTTCTGGTGCAAGGCCCGCCGTCGCGCCGGCGCAATCGACGCTTCGATCGCGCGGCGGGCGAGCTCATGGCGGAATTGCACGATGCCTCCTTCGAGGGAAAGCATGCCTTTCTCCACGCATTCGTCGAGCCCGGCGTCGATCGCCCCTTTTACCAAGTCGGCGACGACTGCGGTTTCCGCACGCCGCGGAAAAATGGATACCGCGTCGAGCACGACGCGCGCCGCGTCCGGCAGACGGGACGCCCGCGCCAGCGTCGAATCGCGCACGGCATCGGTGGGCACATCGCCGTCCAACGCCAGCGCCTCGGTCACCAAGAATGCGTTGCCCGCGGTCAAGGCAAACAGCTCCTCACCGCGCCGCCCGCGCTTCGCGGCAAGACGGGTGACCGCCGCCAGCGAGAGCGGTGCCAGGGTCATGCGCTCGACGTTTCCAGCCGGCGCTTCGCCCAAGAGGTTGCGCACGGGCGAGCGCGCTTCCACTTCTTCGTCGCGATACGTGATCAAGATCAGCGCGCGCACTCGGGCGATGCGCCGTGCGAGAAAACGGATCAGATCCAAAGTGGCCGTGTCGGCCCAATGAACATCCTCGATCACCAGCAAGGATGGCTTGCCGCCGTTGGAGAGGAGACGCAACAGTGACTCGAACGAACGGATGTGATCCGCGCCGAGCTCGAATGATTCGCCGCTGGCGCGCGCGATGTCCCGCAGCGGCAGCAATACCTCAGGCGTGGACAGGTTTTCGCAGGCACCCCAATACACGCGCGCAACCTGGGCGTGTTCGGCGACAAATCGCTCCGTCAGCGCGGTTTTGCCGGCGCCCGCCTCGGCTGCGATCGCGATGATCCGCCCCCTGCCCCCGCGCGCCAGTGCGAATGCATCCACCAATCGTTGCAGCTGTTCATCGCGCTCGAGCAGGTCGATAGCGGCATCCCCCGGTCCATCGAAAAATCGGTCAACCTCTATTGTGACCGTCGAGGTCGCCGGATGCACCTTGCAGCGCCTTTTTTGTCAAACGGACGCTCGGCAACCTTAAGGTGCTTGTGTCGCGCCGGAACGCCAATCGACCGTACCAAAATGGGGTTTCCCGATCAGGGCCGTATCGGCTTCTGCTACATTCTCGCCAGATGAATGACGCATCGGCACCGCAAGACCCCCGCCGCGAGCTGCAAACTCTCCTGGCTTCGCGTCTGGCTCTCATCGTGGTGGAGTCCCGCGAAGAGTCACGGGTGCTGGCGCTGGTCCGGGAAGTCAGCCTCAAGGTGCGCCAAGGCCGCGGTTGGGGCGTATTTCAGTGGACAGTCACCGAGGGTCTGCAGCGCGTCGACATCGATCTCGGTGGTCCGCAACGGACTCTCGCCGATCCAGAGCAGCTTTTGAAGCATCTGCGGGCCACGCCGATGCCGGGAATCTATGTGCTGCTCGATTTTCATCCCTACCTCAAGGATCCGGTGAACGTGCGGCTGCTGAAGGACATTGCCCAGGGCTACGAGCGCGTGGCGCGTACGGTCGTCTTGATGAGTTATGAGGTGACGCTGCCGGAGGAACTCGAGCATCTCGCAGCCCGCCTTCACCTGGCGCTGCCCACGACCAACGAGCGGCTGATGATCATCACACGCGTCGCCAAGGAGTGGAACGCCGCGAATCCGGACAAGCCCCTGCATCTGGATCGCGACGTGCTGGCGAAGCTCGTGGACAATCTCAACGGTCTCACGGCATCCGACGCCGAGCGCCTGGTGCGGCACGCGATTTTCGATCATGGCGCGCTCACCATGTCGGACATTCCGGAAGTGCTGGCCGCTAAATACGAGCTACTCAATCGCAGCGGCACGCTGTCATACGAGCCTGCGACCGCCAAGTTCACCGATGTCGGCGGGATGCAGCATCTTCGGCACTGGCTGACGAGCCGCAAGCCGGCCTTCGACGGTTCCGCTCCGGAGCTCGATCCGCCGAAAGGCGTGCTGCTGCTCGGCGTACAGGGCTGCGGAAAAAGTTTGGCTGCGCGCGCCGCCGCGGGAATCTTCGGCGTGCCGCTGGTACGGCTGGATTTCGGCGCGCTCTACACCAAATGGCAAGGCGAGGCTGAGAAAAATCTGCGCGAGTCGCTGCAATCGGCCGAGGGACTCTCGCCGTGCGTGCTGTGGGTTGATGAGATCGAGAAGGCACTGGCGGAGGGTGATGGAGATAACGGCGTCTCGCGGCGGGTACTCGGAACTTTTCTGACGTGGCTCGCAGAGCAGCGCTCACGCATCTTTATCGTCGCCACGGCGAATGACATCATGACTTTGCCGCCGGAATTGATCCGCAAGGGTCGCTTCGATGAGATCTTCTTCGTCGACCTGCCCGGCCGCGACGCGCGCGCGGAAATCATCGCCATTCACGCACGCAAGCGCGGCCTCACCTTGAACCCTGCGGAGCTGGCCGCCCTCGCGAATAGCTGCGAGGGCTTCTCGGGCGCCGAGATTGAACAGGCCATCGTCGCCGCGCTCTACAGCGCACACTCGACCAAGCAACTCGTCAGCGCGGCGTTGGTCGCGCACGAGATGCAGACGACGCGGCCGCTCGCCGTCGTCATGGCCGAAAAGGTCGCTGCGCTGCGCGCCTGGGCGGCCGGCCGAACGGTCTCCGCCGACTGATCCGAAGGCGCGGGCCGGCACAAGGCGTGCGCGCTGCCCCCATATGGGTGACAATGTGGATACATCAAAAGAGTATTGGGGGAGTTCTATTGACTCACGCTGCCATCGTCGGCTGGGGCAAATGCCTGCCGCCGTTAGTTCTGACCAACCAAGACTTGGCGACCTTCCTGCCGACGGACGATGAGTGGATCACGACGCGGACCGGCATGAAGGAGAGGCGCATCTCCCACGTGCCCGGCATCGAGCTGGCCATTACGGCGGCGCGACGTGCCGTGGCTTGCGCGGGCATGTCGGGTAAGGACATCGAGCTGGTGATCTACGGCAGCTGCAGCAACGACGAGCTCGTACCCAATAGTGCCTCAGGCGTGCAGCAGCGCATCGGCGCGACTCAGGCGGCGGCCTTCGACGTCAACACGGCCTGCACCAGCTTCATGTACGGGCTGTCGATCGGCACCTCGATGATCAAGAGCGGCATTGTCAAGAACGCACTGGTGATCGGTGTGGAATTGATCTCCCAATACATGGATTGGGACAATCGCAATGTCGCCGTGCTGTTCGGCGACGGCGCAGCGGCCATGGTGCTGAAGGAATCGGAGCAAGCGACCGGCGTCATCGCGGAGAAATTGCAGTGCTATGCGGACGCACGGCACATCCTGCGGGTGCGCGGCATGGGCACCATGTATGCCAATCTCGGCGTGCAGTACGGGCAGACCAGCTGGGATTTCGACGGCCAGGAAATCTTTCGCAAGGCCGTGCAAGGCATGAGCGAGGCGAGTCTCGACGTGATGCGCCGTGCCGGCGTCAGCATCGATGACATCGGGCTGGTAGTGCCGCATCAAGCAAACCTGCGCATCATCGACGCCGTCGCCAAACGCGCGGGTGCAAGCGCCGACAAGGTCTTTTTGACGGTGCAGAAGTACGGCAACATGAGTTCGGCCACAGCGCCGGTCGCGCTCGTGGAGGCAGTGGAGGAAGG
>DASQPK010000054.1:0-24982 GCA_035643995.1 Steroidobacteraceae bacterium
GAGCCGGTTCTCAAGATGAAGTTCGCCGTGGCGCCCGCCTGACCGGAGCTGAAAATTGCGCTCGGTCCGCCCTGTACGATTTCGACTCGCTCGACGGTGTCGTCGAAGCGCAGCAGCGAGCTGGAATCCATGAAGGACAACGCCGCGGAACCGTACAGGGGCGACCCCTGTATCATGGTCGTAAAATACGGGGAGTCGCCGCCGCCGTTGGGGAAGCCGGCGACATCGATGTTGACACCCGTTTGACCGCCGGATGCTTCCGGCCAAATGCCGGGGGAGTTCTTGAAGATGTCTGCCACGCTCGCGGGGTTCGAGTTTTTGATCTCGTCGAGGGACAACGACACGATGTTGTAGCTGGCGTCGAGCTTCTTGACACCCTGGGCTGAGGCGGTTACGACGATTTCATCCAGCGAGGATGTTTCGGACGCCGGGGCCGCAGCCGCCGGAGCCTGCGCATAGGCGGTGCCACCCGCACAGCAAAGAATTCCGGCCACCGCGGCGGCAAGGGTATTCAAGGCGGTGGTGGCGCGTGGCCGCGCCAGCGGCGCGTTCCGCCGTAATCTGCTGTTGCTTTTTTTACTCATAGCTCGTACTCCCCTAATAAGCCAATTGATGCCGCAATCGCGACGCTGATCCGAACAAGTACTACTTACAAAATTGATCAGTCGTTCAGCGACTCCGGATATTGAACACTCGAAAAGTTATCAAAATGCGCACCGAACAACCAGTTGACGGCGCTGCAAGTAATTGAAGAGCAAGGATTTGGCGTTGTACATCCGCACTCTCGCCAATTTGCCTGCCTGGCAGCCGATTGCGCCGGCGTGGATTTCATATCGGAAAAAATAGGCGAAATGGAGTGTTTGGACGTATGCACACCGATCTTAAGATCAGCGCACGACCCTGAGAAATCCGTGATGGACCCTTTTGTAGGATAATTTGCAACCCACCCCCTAGTGTCCGCCGCATCGTTCTGCACCTACGAAAGCGTGCGAAACGATTGCCGACCAAGCCGTGACCAACGGTGCGGGCTGCTTCAGCGCCTTGTCTTATCGTCGGTCTACGCGGTGGACTGTAATGGGAATGTCGTGCGATATCAAGTTATGAGGCTAATTCGCAACACGCGGCAAGCTTGGGTCGGGTATCGCCAGGTAGACCGTGCTCCATAACTGTGCAGCGTTGGACTCATCGGCATCAGCAGCCTTGGCTCCGAAGGGCGCAATGTGGAAGCTGCCTGAAGCAAAGGTCCACGACCAGAGCTCCGAATTGCGCAGCGTGTGTCCCGCGCGGATGGCGCTCCAGAGTTGCATTTCCGCCCCGCGCAAAAGTTGTTTAACGGATGAAGGCAGATCCTCGCGTCGCAGTTGTCGCCGAAGTCCAGCCGCCAGTACTGCTTGCTGCCAGGACCAGATCACGGTGCCGTGGTAGGCGCTGCTCGTGAGTTGCGATTGAATACTGGACGTCGCATACACCGGATTGGCGACGACAATGCCCACATCGGTCAGGAGTCCCGCCGGGAACGGCCGCATCATCGCCGTCACCGCTTGTCGCAGCGCCGCCGGACCCGGGCTGCCAAACAACAGGTCGAAGCCTTCGTCAGAGTGAACGATGGGAATGCTCTTCGCATCGGCACTGAGCGACAGTGCGTGGAAGCGCACGGGCGAGTTGCCCACGGCGCGCAGCGCTGCGTCGCCCGATATTTGCAGCTCAGCGGCATAGCGAGTGATGTCCTCTCGCGCAGTGGCGCTCGCTACGCTGACATCGAACAGCGATCCGGCCTTGTCGCGCCAGATTTTCGCCATCGACTCGGCACGCGCGAAGATGCCACGGTCAGCAGCCCCCAAGTAAGGGTCGAGCAGGCCGCTTTCGAAAAAACGGTGGGCTGCTTCGATCGCCGCCGGTACGAACACCGCGTTCACATCGTAAGGAAAACGCCCGCCGCCCAACCCGTCGTTGCTGTCCCGCCATTGCCCCGCGCTGAAACCGGGTTTCAACGAGATCAGATTCTGCGCCCGCGGATCATCGGCGAACTTTGCGGCGTCCTGCAGCACGAACCTCAAATTGCTGACCAGATCGGCGCCGAACGTTCGCGGTGGCTCGCCGTAGCGGCTGTCCATGTGCGCCAAGAATTCTCTCGACAGCGATCGGCCGCGCTCATCGTTGAGCAACCATTCGGCGGCGACCGGAGCCAGCATGAAGGTTCCGTCGATCATGTTGTAATTAAAGGTCGGCGCGTCCGGCCTCGCGCCTGACTTCACGCCGGAAGCCAAGTGATCGAGAATGGCGAACTCGCCGATGTCTTCCTCGTGAGCCACCTCACCCTGCGGCGACAGACGAGTCAACACCGCACCCAATCCGGCTTGTATCGCTCGAGGCGTCAGGACGGGCATCAGCAAGCGCACCGACATCAGGGTGTCGCGGCCGAAATAGGTATTGAAGCGCCAGGAGCCGGCGGTAAATTTCTCCTGGTAGCTTAAGAAATTGAGCGCATTGCGCGCCGCGGCGTCAGGTTTCGCCGAGGCATTGAGCAAATCAGCACCGGACAGAGGCGTCATCGGCACCTCACCACTCACCGCCGCGATCTTGAGGCCAATGAAGCCCTTAGCACCGGGCGTGAGGTGACCGGCCCGAAGCTCGCCCTGTGTGACCTGGATGCTGAGGCGATATCCGGCCGCGCCGTCGAGACGATCGCGTGCCCAAGTGATGGTCGTGCCTTCGATCGTCGGGTTGGCCGCGACTTCAGCGGGAAATGTCCCCAGAGCCTGGTAGTCCCGCAGCACGCGCACGCTGGATAAAACCGCCTGTTTGATGGACAAATCCGTAGCTCCGCTCAACCGGGCTTCGGCCGTCATGCCGTACAGCGGCCGGCCGTGCGTGTCCTTGACGATGAGCGGCTGCGGCCGTCCGATCAATTCCCACCTCACGGGGGCACCGTGCGAAAACCAAAGACCGACGCCGCTGTTGCCGGCGGGAAAGGCGATCAAGATGCGAGGATCAGACCCTGAGCGCAGCAACAAATGTGCCGCGACCGGGCCGTCGCGCAGGAAGCTGTTGAGATTGAGCCCTTCATCGACATCGAACGACAGGCGCTGCTCGGATGCGCGATCAGCCACACCGGCGAGCGGCGCCGCCGCCAATGCGACACCCATCATCAGCCCTAGGCGCCCGAGGCGCCCGAGGCGCCTGAAGTGCCCGAGGCGCGAGAATAACGGCTTGCTCATTCAGTTTCCTCGATAAAAATCAGCTCAGAAGACAACGGTGCTTCGAGCCTGACCTCGACGCCCGCCCGCATCAGCACCTGACCCGTCAGCACGAGATTTGCGGCCGCGCCCCGATCCTCAAACTTCAGCCGGTAGCGGCGTGCCGGCTCGAGGCCGAGCAAGCTAAAGGCGTGCGTGGGTTGATCGCTCGCCGCGCCGCGGAACGCGTACAGCACGCCACGCCGCAGCCTGCGTGAATAGTATTCCATACCGTCCCAATTTACGCCGTCGGGGCGCTGTGCCACGTGATACACGTCGGCCTCGCGGATCAGCGGACGCAGTGACGATTTGTAAAGCGCGAACTGCCGCTGCGCCTCGGCGCGCTGCTCCGGACTCCACAGACTCGTATCCTGCATCAGGGAAAACCACCCGAGCATGCCGCTGCGCAGCGCATAGCGAAAATTCTCGATCTTCGGCGCGGGCCAGTTCGCCACATAGCTTTCCAGCATTGCCGGCGGAAGGACATAGCTGGCATCGTAGAACGCGCGACGGTTGGCGAGCGGATCATACGTATCGGTGACGGAAAAATAGTCGCCATGTGCGGCACTGCCGAAATCCACCATGCGACCACCGTCGTTGCATACTTCCAGCAATAGCTTCGGATGACGTGCACGCAGCTGCGCGTAGATATCGTAGTAGGCTTTGGAAGCGTGATAGCTGACGTCGGTTGCGTTGGATCCCTCAACCCAGACGTATCCTGAATCCTCGTAGGTCTTGAGGCTTGCAGGCTCCGGTGGCGCGGCGGGGTGACTGCTTCGGGAACTTCCCTGTGCCACCAGGTAGCCGTCGTGTTCGAGCATATCAAGATGATAGTCACTCACGATGCGTTCGAGTTCGCGTGTCGCCCACGCCTTGGCGGCGGGGACACCCAGATCAATCGTAATGCCTTTGAAGGGCTCGCTGTGCGCCCAGTCGGCGGGCGGGTCGGCGATCAGCCAGTCACGCACCGTGGGATCGTCAACATTGAGCGCGCCGGGCTCGTGCGAGGTGCCGGCCTGCGTCCAGTCGATCCACAGACCAAACCTTAGGCCACGCCCGTGGGCAAAGTCGGCGACGCTGGCAATACCGTGCGGAAACTTTTTAGGATCCGCCTGCCAGTCGCCCACGGCGCGAAACCAACCCGCATCCAGATGGAACATCTCCAGCCCGAGCCGCGCCGATTCGGTGATCATGCGATGCGCCAGCGCTTCATCCACCGCCATGCCGCTGCCCCAGCTGTTGTTGACCATCAGCGGGTAGGACGGATCGCCCAGCGTGCGCGGATTGTTGAGCGCGGCTCGCACCCAGCGCCGCAGAATATTGCCGGCGCCATCCGGGCCACCGGTGAAGGCACCCATGAATATCGTCGGCGTTTCGAAAGTGCCGCCGGGCGGCAGGCGAGTGCGGTAGGGGCCTGCTCCGGGATTGAGACCCGCCTCACCGCGCAGCGACGCGCCGCTTCGTTCAAGGGTGATGCGAGTAAGTCCACTGAACTCGATGCCCATATACCAGCCGCGCCGATCACCGCCGCTCTCATCGACCAGCAGGTACGGAATCATCTCTCGCGGCTGGTTGGGCAATGGTCGGGCATAGGTGCTGGAGGAGCCCTGCCAGGTATCGCCGTCTTGCAACGGTTCCACATGCGTGCCCGCAGGGGAGGGCGTGTCGGCGCCCTTTTCCACCCAGAATCGTTCCAGCGAGGACTTGGGATCGATCTGCCAATCAAAACGAAAGCTGGGTTGCAATGGCAGCCATACCGATTCGCGGCTCAAGTTTTCAATTGTTACGCTGTGCTCGAGCGGGCCGCGGTTGGCCCGCGCGCGCCATCGCCACACGGCTTTCAGTCGCGGCGAATCGGCGAGGTACACGAATTGAATCAGCTGATGGTCGAAGCGGCTGGCCGCAGGGTCCAGGCGCCACACCACGGGTTGCGTCAAGCCGCGAACTTCGACTTGCTCCGGCAGCGTTTCGACGGCGCCATTTTTCCAGGCGGTCGCGCCGCGCAGCGTGAGGGTGGTCAAGCGCGGAGCATGCTCGCCGGCCTCGACGGCAATCGCCGTTTCGGCGCTCGCCAGCTGTGCGCGCAGACTGTGCGAGTCATCCGCATGCGCCGCGTGCGCTATATGCGCGGCACACGCCAGCGCGCAGCCGACCACGAATGCCGGCGAGGATGTCAACGGAACAATCGCGGAACAAAGTCGTTCAGACTTCGGCGCCATGTTTGCCACTCGTGCGCCGTTCCGGCCGATTCGAAATACTCGACGCGCACACCGGCTTGCTTCAAGGCTTGGGCAGCTTCGCCGATGCCGGTGCGAAACTGTTCCGGCTCAGCCGTTCCCACGCCGAGCCAGAAGAGCTTCACGCGGTTGTTGAAGACGGTCGGGTTCGCGAAGGCCTCGTCGTAGGCAGTCTTGGCATCAAATGGACGATGCTGGATGTCGCTCAGAGGTTGTTTGGAGTTCAGGTCGGGATAAATAGGGCCGCTCAGCGAGCCAATGTAGGCAAACAGGTCCAGATGATGCAGTCCGATAAATAAAGTCTGCATGCCGCCCATGGAAAGTCCCGCCATGGCTCGATGCTCCCGGTCGGGAATGGTGCGGTAAGACGCATCGATCGTGGGAATAAGATCATGGACGATCACGTCCTCATACGCGCTGAAGGCGGTTTTGACGTCTATCGCGGGAGTGCCCGGCCCGAGCTTCACGAGGGGCGTGGCCGCTCGAGTGGCGTAGCCGCGATCCATGACGACAATCATGGGCCGCGCCTTGGAGGAGGCGATCAGGTTATCGAGAATGAATTGCGCTCTGCCTTGCCGCGTCCAGCCGGTTTCGTCTTCACCTGATCCGTGCTGCAGAATGAGCACCGGGTAACGAGTCTGCGAGTTTTTATCGTAACCTGGCGGCGTGTAGACGAACGCGCGTCGCCACTCCCCAATTGTTTTTGACAAGTAGCGCTTTTCGCGCACCTCGCCGTGCGGAACAGCGGCGATCGCATAGTAGTCCGCGCCGGGTTCCGGTACTTCGACCCCGCTGGTTTCTTTGCCGTAGCCGAAGAAAGCTTGGCTCGACGGATCATTGACCGAGACGCCGTCAAGAACGAACCAGTAGTAGTGGAATCCTGCAACGGCAGGAGGCGTTGTCACACTCCACGTACCCTCGGCATCTTTCGTCATGGGAAACGGACCCGCTCCGAGTCCATCACCACCGGCGACCTGAACGGTGCGGGCGTCCGGCGCCTTGAGGGTGAAAGTGATGCTGCGGTCCGCGTGAATGCTGGGCGTCGGCGCCCCGGGCACATTCGTCGCGGCCGGCGAGGATTGATCCGCCGCCCGCGCCGGTTCAAGAACGGCGAGTAAGACCATCGCTACACTCAAGGCGAGATGATTCACGGTTGACTCCCTGAGGGACATTCGCAGCCACTTCCGGTTTCGCGTGTCGATCATACACGCCGAACTTCGGTTAGCGCCGCGCCTTGGCGAAGGTGTCGAATGCCACCGCGGCCACGATGATCAGGCCGATCACCACCTGCTGCCAGTAGGAGGATACGTGCATGATGACCAGCCCGTTGGTGAGAACGCCGATGAGCAACGCACCGATGATGGTGCCGCCGATACCGCCGCGCCCGCCTGACAGACTGGCGCCGCCGATGACCACCGAGGCAATGACCCGGAGCTCGTAGCCCGAACCGGCCGTGGCTTCCGCGGCGCCGAGTCTCGCAGACTGCAGGAAGCCGGCGAGCCCGGACAGCACGCCGACAATCACATAGACACTGGTCACGATGGCGGTGACGTTGAGACCGTTGAGTCTTGCGGCCTCGGGATTGCCGCCCACCGCATACACATGACGGCCGTACCGGGTGTAGCGCTGCACGATGTAGCCTAAGGCGGCAACAATCACAAAAAGGGCAACGGGAACCGGGACATGCAAAATCGTGCCGGTGCCCCACCACCGATACGCGGAGTCGAAGCCTGAGATCGGCGCTCCGTCGTGAAGAATGAGCGTGGCGCCGCGCCAGATGGTCATGCCGCCCAAGGTGACGATGAACGGCGGAATACGCAGCCAGGTGACCGCCTTTCCCTGCAGGTAGCCTGCCGCCGCCCCGACGAAAATTGCCGAGCACAGGGCGACTATCCAACTCATGGTGAAGTCGGCGCCGAACAGTCCCGCGACGGTCGCGCCTGCCATCCCCGCAAACGCCAGCAGCGAGCCCACCGCCAGATCGACGCCGGCGGTCAAGATGACGAAAGTCATGCCGACGGCGATGATGCCGTAGATCGAGCCCTCGGTAAGAATATTGGTGAGGTTTCGCGGCGAGATGAAGCGTGCGTTCTGCGACGTAAAAAACACGATCAGCAGCGCCAGAAACAGCGTGGTTCCATAGCGGCGCAGCCAGGCGATGACATCGATGCGCATGCTCGGCTTATCCAAGGAAAACTGGCTGGGCCGACGCCGCTTGCGGCATGACCGAGTGCCCTACGGCCATGAGATCCATGAGGGCCGCTTCGCTCGCATCCGCGGCCTGCACGACGCCGGTCACTCGGCCTTCGCGAAACACCACGATGCGATCGCAGAGTGCCATCAGTTCCGGCAACTCCGACGAGATGACGATGACCGCCGCGCCATGCGCGGCCATGTCGCACAGAAGCTGGTGAACCTCCGCCTTGGCGCCGACATCGATGCCGCGCGTGGGCTCATCGACAATCAGGACCTCAGGCTCGAGCGCCATGCAGCGCGCCAGCAAAACCTTTTGCTGATTGCCGCCGGAAAGCGTTCCGATCGCCACTTGCGGATCGGCCATCTTGATGCCGAGCGCCTGTCGGTAGTGCTCGACCAGCTCGCTCTCACGCCGCTCGTTGACGAACACGCGCCAGAACGCGAGCCGCTTGAGACTGGGCAGGGTCAGATTTCGGGACACCGACTGCTCCAGGAAACAGCCCTGCTGTTTCCGGTCCTCCGGCACCAGCGCCAATCCCGCTTCGATGGCCTCGGCCGGGTGCTGCAGCGGCTTGAGCTCGCGTCCGTTCAAATAGAGCACGCCGCGCTCGCAGCGATCCGCTCCGAAGAGGATCCGCGCGAGCTCGGTGCGGCCGGCGCCGACGAGTCCGCCAAATCCGAGCACCTCTCCGGCGCGAACGTCCAGCGAAACATCGTGAAGCGGCGTCGCATGCCGACCTAAGGGATCGCGATCCGTGCCAATGCCCTTGACGGACATCACGGTGTTGCCGGCGGGACCGCTGCGCAAACGCTTCAAGAATTCGACGTCGCGCCCGACCATGAGGCGAACTAAATCTCCGACTTCAGCGCCGCTTACCGCGCCGCAGGTCACGTAGCGGCCGTCTCGCAACACGGTGAAGCTGTCGCAGATCTGCTTGACCTCTTGCAGCCGATGCGTGACGTAAATCAAGCTGATGCCGCGGGCCTTCAAATTGCGGATCACCTCGTGCAGCACATCGACTTCACGGCTGCTGAGCGCGGCGGTGGGCTCGTCCATGATGATGAGCTTCGCACTCTGCGTCATGGCGCGCGCAATTTCGACCATCTGCTGCTGCGCAACGCTCAGCCAGCGAACCTCCAGCTGCGGATCGACGTGAAGACCGAGACCCAGGAGCACCGCACGCGCGTCTTCGCGCATCCGCTTCCAATCGATCACCCCATGACGCGTGGGCTCGCGGCCGAGGTACAGATTCTCGGCGACCGACATGAACGGCAGTAAATTGAACTCTTGGTAGATCGTCACCAGACCTAACCGCTGGCGCGCTAGCGGTGTATCGGCGGGGTCGAGGGTGAGCCCATCGAGAATACACTCGCCTTGGTCCGGCACTTGCGCGCCGGAGAGAATTTTCAGAAGCGTGGATTTGCCGGCGCCGTTCTCGCCGAGCAGGGCGTGAACTTCGCCCCGCTCAACCTTCAGCTGCACGCCGTCCAGCGCCTTGACGCCCGGGAATTGCTTGTGGACGTTGCGAACCTCGAGAACGGGAGCGGACATGCTCAACGAACTTCGCTGAAGCGCTCAGCCTCGGCGACATTGGCCTGTGTGATCAGGATCGGCGTGATGCTGGCGCCGGGAATCGGCGCGTGCACGCGGATTTTGGCCACCAACTGCTGCAGGGCCGCGCGGGCCTGGCGAACCGGCGACTGCTCGACGGTCGCGGCCAGCTGTCCGTCGCGCACCCGCGCCAGCGCCTCGGGTGTGGCATTGAATCCAAGCACCTTGACGCTCGATATGCCGCTGGTGCGTAAGGCTTCGAGCGCACCCAAGGCCATGTCGTCGTCTTCGCACAGGATGACCTCGGGGATCTGCGTCCCCAAAGAAGTCAGTACGTTCTGAGTGACGGTCAACCCTTGTTCGCGTTGCCAGTTCGCGGACTGCTCCGCCACGATTTTGTACTGCGGTCCCGCTGACTTGAACGCGGCTTGAATCCCCTGCGTGCGGTCGATCGCAGAGCTCGATCCGGGCTGTCCCGAGATCAGCACGATGCGCGCGCCATTCGGGAAATGCTCGATGACCCATTGCGCCATGCTGCGTCCGCCGCCGACGTTGTCCGCGCCGACGTGCGGCACGCTGACGCTGGTGTTGTCCACGCGGCGATCGACCGTCACGATCGGAATTCCGGCCTTGATCACGCTCTCGACGGCCGGCGCCAGTGCGTTTACATTGGTCGGCGCAAGAATGATGCCGTTGGCACCGCTCGCGACGGCGGCCTCGACATCGGCGGTTTGTTTGGCCGAATTCGACTGCCCATCCACGACGGAGATCTCGACGTCGAGTTTTGCCGCTTCACTCTCCAGCTCACGCCGCACGGCGATGAAGAAGGGCTCGGATAAGTTGTGCAAGCTTGCAACGATGAGGGGTCTGTCGTGAGCGGACTTGGGCGAACAACCGACGCCGGCCGTGAGGCACAAGAAGACCGCGCAGATCAAAATGCCTCGCTTGATGGTGCTGTTCATGTTCGCCCTTCACGCTGCGGCTTGCGCAGCATCCATTCGTGCGCGGGGTCATTGTGGATGACCCAGGCGCGGCGCGGTCCGGCCATCACGTTCAAGTAGTAAAGATCATAGCCGTGTGCGGCTCCGACCGGATGATAACCTCGCGGCACCATCACGACCTCACCGTCGTGTACGCACAGCGTCTCGTCGAGATCGCGATCGTCGGTATACACGCGTTGAAACGCGAAGCCTTGCGACGGGTTCATTCGATGGTAGTAAGTCTCTTCGAGGGCCGTTTCTCCGCCCGGTATTGCCGTGTCGTGTTTGTGCGGCGGATAGCTCGACCAGTGACCGCCCGGGGTGATGACCTCGACCAGGATGAGGCTGTCTGCGCTTCGCTCCTCGGGAAGCACGTTGCGGACATGGCGCGTGTTGGTGCCCGTACCTCGCACGACCTTGGGCATGTCGCTCGAGTCGATCGAGCGCGGCGAGCTGCCGGGCTTCCCGGGCGCGGAGCAGACGGCCAGCTCGACCGCGTCGTGCGCGGTTACCTTGAACCGCATTCCGGCCGGCACATACACCGCGCCGGGCGCGGCGTCATCGAATACGCTCAAGCGACCGCCGATGCGCTCGAAGCGATTGTGTTCGACACTGATGTCGGCGGTGCCCTTGAGTACCAGAAGACAGGTCTCGCGGCCCGTCTCGCCGCCGGTTGCGATCTGCAGTGCGCGCAGGTGATGCACCCGAAATCCGACGCTCTGCCAGCCGGCACTCTTTGGGGTGATGTCGAGCACGCAGCCGTTGGTATCGGGTGCATGGGGTCGTACAAGAAGATTGGACATTGCTACTCCACCGTTCTCAATGCCGCTGCAGCGGCTTCGCGCCGCAGCGTTCTCAACCCCAGTTCCCCGTAGCGCCGCGGGTCGGCGATGGCCGGATCCTGCTCCGCCTCCACGATGATCCATCCGCCGTAGCCGATAGCGGCGAGGGCCTGCATCACCTTGCTGAAGTCTAAGTCACCGTCCCCCGGCACTGTGAACATGCCATCCAGGACGCCGCGCAGGAAGCTGCCGCCCTCGGATTTGATCTTGCGGAAGACCTGGCCCCGAACGTCCTTGCAGTGCACGTGCGCCACGCGTCGCGGGTGCGCTCGGATCAGCGCCACCGGGTCCACGCCTGCCAGTGCCGCGTGCCCGGTATCGACGGTCAGCCCCACCGAGGGTCCGGTGGAGTTCAGAAACCGTTCGATGTCCTCGCTGGACTCAACCACCGTGCCAAGGTGGTGGTGATAGGCGAAGCGCAAACCCTGCGCAGCCACGTGGTCGGCGACCTCGGTCAGCTTTGCACCGAAGGGTGCCCATTGCGCGCGATCTAAGCGAGGGGTTGCCGACAGCGGCCGGCTCCGATCACCGTGAATCGCGTTGCTGGTTTCGGCGTGGATGAACACAGGGCAATCCAGCGCCCGCAGAAGCTCAAGGTGCGCCTGCAGGGCGGCAATCTCTTCGCGGGCGCTACGGGTTAGCAGGCTGGCGCTGTACCAACCACCGACCAGAGCCAGTTGAAATCGGGCGAGCAGGGCGCTCAACGTTTCAGGATCGCGGGGAAATTTTCCGCCGAGCTCGATGCCGGTAAAGCCTATGTCGCGGGCCTCGGCGAACACGCGCTCGAGCGGCGTGTCGCCGCCGAGTTCGGGCATGTCGTCGTTGATCCAGGCAATGGGGCTCACGCCGAAGCGAATACTCACGTCAGTCTCTTGTGCGTTTCTTGAGTTGATCGACATAGGCCTCTCTTGCGGCCCGCACCTCGGGGCGGGCGGAGACTTCGGGGATGGCGACGTCCCACCAAGCGCCTCCCGCTTCGGTCGTGTTCGCGGGGTCGGTTTGTATCACGATGACATGAGTCCGATCGGAGAACTTCGCTCGTTTGAGCGCCTGTTCGAGTTCCACGATGGTCGAGACTTTTTCAGCGATCGCGCCCAAGCTCGCGGCATGCGCCGCGAAATCGATTTCCGCCGGGGTTTTGAAGTGTGAGTCCGCCCACAGGTTATTGAAGGCCGCACCGCCCGATGCCTTTTGCAAGCGATTGATGCAGGCGAACCCTCGATTGTCGAGCACCGTCACGATCAGCTTCCGTGCCATCATCACCGATGTCGCGAGTTCCGAATTGAGCATCAGGTAGCTGCCATCCCCGAGCATCACGTAGACATCGCGGCCGGGTTCCGCCATCTTCACGCCCAGTCCGCCCGCAATCTCGTATCCCATGCAGGAGTAGCCGTATTCGACGTGGTAGTCGCCGGACCGGCGAGAGCGCCACAGCTTGTGAAGCTCACCGGGCAAACCGCCGGCGGCGCAGACCACCACCGAATTTTCATCTGCGCTTCGCCACACCGCGCCGATGACCTGGGCGTCTGAGGGCAACGATGTCGCAGATGCAACCGTAGTCTCGGAAGCAACCCTGGTTTCGGGCGCAACCGCTGCCGCAGGCGCAGCCGTGGCCTTATCCCAAGCAGCATTCCACGCGGTGACAGCCGTGGACATCGTTCGAGCGCCGGCCGGTGCGCGCCAGCCCGAGAGGCGCTCGCTCAAGGTTTGAAGCGCTGCGCCGGCATCTCCGACCACGGGAACTGCGCCGTGTTTCGCCGCATCGTAGGCCGCGACATTGATTTGCACGAGCCGGCGGCCCGGCGCGCTGAACAGAGCCCGCGATCCGGTCGTGAAATCCTGGAGTCGAGTGCCGATGCCCACCACCAGATCGGCGGCGGCGGCGGCGGCGTTGGCCGTACTCGATCCCGTCACACCGATGCTGCCGAGATTGCAGGGGTGATTCCACTTCAGCGCGCCCTTGCCGGCTTGGGTTTCAGCTACTGCCAAGTCGGTGCGCTCGGCGAATGCTGCGAGCGCCGCCTCCGCGCCGCTGTAAAGGACGCCGCCTCCGCAGATGAGCAAGGGGGAGCGTGCGCCCTTCAGCATGCGGATCAGCTGGTCCATTTCACGAGGGTCCGGAGGCTGCGCCCGAATCGTCCATGCCTGCGTGTGGAAAAACGCTTCCGGGAAATCGAACGCCTCGGTCTGCACGTCCTGACAGAAGGCGAGGGTCACCGGCCCACAGGACGCCTGGTCCAGCAGCGTCGCCATGGCGCGCGGCAGCGCGTCGAGAAGTTGTTCGGGCCGAACGATTCGATCGAAATAGCGGGACACCGGACGGAAGCAATCGTTGGCGGAAACGGTGCCGTCGGTAAAATCCTCTATCTGCTGCAGCACCGGATCGGGCGCGCGCGAGGCAAAAACATCGCCGGGCAGGAACAGCACGGGCAGGCGGTTGACGTGAGCGAGCGCGGCCGCCGTGACCATGTTGGTGGCGCCGGGCCCGATCGAACTCGTGCAAATCATGGCACGGCGACGCCGCGTTTGCTTCGCGTAGGCGATGGCGGCGTGCGCCATGCCCTGTTCGCTATGCGCTCGATACGTGGGAAGCACGTCACGCGCGGCGTGCAGCGCTTCCCCCAATCCCGCGACGTTGCCGTGGCCGAAGATGGCCCACGCGCCCGCGAAATACTGGCTCTCACCGGCGGGGTCCGCCACCTGCTGATTGGCAAGGTAGCGAACGGCGGCCTGGGCCGCGGTCAGTCTCACGGTATTCATGCTATTTCCCCGCGAGAAACGCTGGCCTCCGCGCGCGCTTGCCGCCACGCGCTCACCAGCGCGGACAGATTCGCCGCCATACGCTTCACGGCCGCCTCATCGCCCGTCACGCCACGAAACCACTCGCGCGCGGTCTCGCCGAAGATCGTGCGTCCCACGGCGAATCCCTTGACGATTTTGAACGGGGCTGCAACGGCGAACGAGGCGGCCAGCTCGCCGGGCGGCGCCGACAAACCCAGCAACACGACGCCGCGGCAGTAAGGATCACCTCGCGCGATCGCGCTCTCGATATTCTTCCAAGTCGCCGCGCTCGAGCTCGGCTCGAGCTTCCACCAGTCGGGGCGAACATTGATCTCGTAGATGCGTGAGATCGCCCGCGCCGCCGTGTGCGCATCGACCGGCATGGCGCTGGGAAGAATGACTTCGACGAGCAATTCATGCCGGGTCTTGCGGCAGGCATCGAAGAGGCGCTTTAGCTGCCGGTCCTGACGGTCGCGAAGATCGGGCTCATCGTCGGGATGGTAGGAAACCAAGCACTTGACGACGTGATTCAGAGGCCAGGTGGCGAGCTCAGTGGCCACGTCCGCTGAGCCTTCGAACTCGAGTGGACGCGATTTTGGCAGCTCGATCGGTCGGCCTACCCAATAGGGATGATCCGCCGCCCGCGCCAGCGCCTCGACTCCGTAACGCCCGTCGAGCAGTACGCCAAATCGAGCGTCGCCCTGCGCCACGGCATCCACGGCGCGCAGCCCCAGCATCTTGAACCTCGAGATCTGCTCCCGATCGGCGCCGACCTCGGCGGCGAGTTCCTCGAATTGGCTGCGATGATCGATAGCGAGAACCATCAAGTCCTCATAGGCCCCTGCGCGCGTGGTGGCCCAGTGTACATGCTCGAGCTGCGTGTCTTCGCGCAGCCGATACTTGGGCTCGCGCGCCGCGAGAAAAAATTCCAATTCCGGCCAAGTGGGCATCGCGGGTGCGCAGCCGTGCCGTGAGACCACGATGGCACCGCAGGCATTGCCGAAACGACAGCATTCCTCGATCGACTGTTCGCGCAGCCAGCCGCGCAGATACCCTCCCATGAAGGCATCACCGGCGCCAAGAACGTTGTACACCTCGACGGGAAAACCCGGAGCGACGATACCTTCTTCGATGCCATCCGGTACGCTGTCGGGAAACACCACGCAACCCTCCGCGCCGCGCTTGCAGACCAGGGTTGCGGATGTCAGGGCACGAATGTTCTTCAAGGCTGCGATCGTGTCCGCAGCGCCACCGAGGATACGGATTTCCTCTTCTGTCCCGACGATGAGATCGCACAACGGCAACACCGTTTGCAGCCGCTGCGTCACGGCTTCATCTGCGACGAAACGGTTTTCGCCAAGATCCTTGGGCGCAAGCCCCCACAGCACGGGCCGATAATCAATGTCGAACACGACCCTGCCTCCCGCAGCCCTGACGTGCCTCGCCGCACCCACACTGGCCGCAAATACGCCGGGCGTGGACAGGTGCGTGCCGTTGATGAGCAGGGCGCGCGCCGACTCGAGCCACGTGACGTCAAGATCCTGCTCGCACAGCGCCATGTCGGCGCAGTTTTCGCGGTAGAAGATCAGGGGGAAGGTCTCACGATCACGAATTCCCAGTACGACCAAGGCAGTCAGGCGTTGCGGATCGGCCAGAACACCGTGAACGTCGACGCCTTCCCGGACGAGTTGCTCGCGGATGAATCGTCCCATGTGATCAGCGCCGACGCGTGTCAACAAACCGGTCTTGAGCCCCAGTCGAGCGGCGGCCACGGCCGTATTCGTCGGGCTGCCGCCGACGTACTTGGCGAATGAGCCCATATTTTCCAGCTTGCCGCCGATCTGCTCGCCGTACAGATCGACGCTCGATCGTCCGACCGCGATCAAATCCAGAGCGGTGTCTGTTCCAGCCATGTCACTCACTGCCGCCAAGATGAGGCAGACTATAATCTTTATCCGAGCCTCGTATTCGATCACAAACGGAGCGTTCAATGTTCAATGTTGCACTGTTCGGTGCCGGCCGCATCGGCCAGATCCATGCCAGAAACGCGGCCGCGCGTTCTGACTTGAAATTGAAATACATTGTGGATCCGAACCGAGGGGCGGCTGATACGCTGGCCGGCCTGACCGGCGCCGTGGTCGTGGATGGCGACGCAGCGTTCGGGGACGCGGCCATTTCGGGGGTCATCATTGCAAGCGCGACGAATGCGCATCTCGATCAGGCGTTGCGAGCCCAAGCCGCGGGCAAGACGATTTTTTGCGAGAAGCCGCTCGATCTGGAGTTCAAGCGCGCGCGCAGTGCCGCCGCGCAGCTTCAGAAAGCCACGATGCTGATGGGCTTCAACCGTCGCTTCGACCCTCACTTTCAGGCGTTGAAAACGCGCCTCGATGCGGGCTCGATCGGGCGTCTGGAAACCTTGAACATCGTGAGCCACGATCCCGCGCCGCCGCCCATCGAGTACATTCGCAGCTCGGGCGGCCTGTTCAAGGACATGGCCATTCATGATTTCGACACGGCGCGCTGGCTCTTGAACGAGGACCCCGAAGAAGTGTTCAGCAGCGCGAGCTGTCTGATCGATCCTGCCATCGCAGGGGCCGGCGACGTGGACACGGCGAAGACGATTCTGCGAACCGCGACGGGGAGATTGTGCGTCATCAGCAACAGCCGTCGCTCTGGGTATGGCTATGATCAGAGGATCGAAGCATACGGTTCGTTGGGCTCGCTGCGCGCCGACAATGTCATGGAAAGCACGGTCGCCACATGGGGGGAACGAGGCTGTGCCAGCGATGCGCTGCAGAATTTCTTTCTGGATCGGTACGCAGAGGCCTATCGGCGGGAGATGGCGCATTTTGCCGCGATCCTGCGCGATGAGACTGCGCCGGCGGTCGGTTACCAGGATGCCGTGAAGGCGCTGGCGCTCGCCGAGGCTGCCGGACTATCCGTAAGACAGAACAAGCCTATACTCGTCCGTTCGCTGGAAGGAACCGCATGAGATCATTGATTTTCGTCCTGCCCTGGCTGGCGTTGACGTCGGCATCGGCATCCGCATCCGCATCGGGTCCGGCTCCGGCCGACCCAGACTCAAGCTTTACCTTGAGCGCGAGTGCTGCGGATTTCGGCCGCTACTTTCCGAGCTATCTCGCCAACGGTTATTTTTCCACCATGACCGCGGCGCGCGGCACCGAAGGGAATCTTGCCTACATGGTCGCGTTCATGGATTACGCCAAGGACGACATCGCGCGTCCTGCCGCGATTCCCGGCTGGAGCGAGATCGACTACTCGACCGGCGACTCTGCGGCGGGCCACTTCTGGATGAATCAGGTTCCACTGCATCCGGCGTTGTTTCAGGACTATAGCCAGACTTTGAACATGCGGGATGCGACGCTGACCACCCGTTATCGCTACGTTGATCACCAAAGATCCACGCAGATCAACGTCACGACTTTTGTCAGCCAGGCATCGACACATTTGGCCGCGACGCAAATTTCGCTGACGCCGGACTTCGACGGCACCGTGCAGTTGTCGTTTGCGCTCAATCTTTGGGCGCCGTACCAGCCTCGATTGCCGCTGGCCAAGCTGAGCGGTGAGGAAATGCAGGAAGCAGTCGCCGCGCACAACATGCAGCTGATCGCCATACCGCCGGCGACGCCCGACCGCGCTGCCCTTTGGTATCACGGCGATACCCACGTGCTGGCGGCGGACGGCGACGTCAAGGAGTTGACCCTGTGGCTCGATGGCCGTGCCGAACAGGGCTTGAGCATGGCCGAGGCGGCGGCTCTGCGTCTCCCCGACGGTATACAGGCCACGGATATCACGCTGTACAAAAGTCAGTATCGCCTCGCCTTGAATCTGAGCGTGAAAGTACAGAAAGACAAAACATATACCTTCACCAAATTCATCGCGGCCTCGCGCGAGGACTGGGGAGGCGATGCGAAGTCCGATCTCGCCCTCGCAACCGATGCGCGCAAAGCCGGTTTCGACGCTTTGCTCGCGCAGCACCGCACCGCCTGGCGCGATCTGTGGCGATCCGATATCGCGATCGATGGCGATGCGAGGGCGCAGACGGCCGTGCATTCGGACCTGTACTATCTGCTTGCGACCTCGACGCCCGACACGCGCTGGCCGATGGGTGCATGCGGTCTGACTCCCGGTTATACGGGGCATGCGTTCTGGGACAGCGATACGTGGATTTTTCCTGCACTGCTGCTGTTGCATCCCGAGCGCGCGAAATCGTTGGTGATGTTCCGATCATTTACGCTTCCCGCCGCGCAAGCGCGCGCGCAGGCCGTCGGACTCAAGGGCGCGAAATATCCCTGGGAGGCCGATCCGGAGAATGGCAGCGAACAGACGCCGCATTTCGCCTATGTGCTGGGCGAACGCGAAATCCATGTCAACGCCGATATCGCCATCGCGCAATGGCAATACTGGCTGGCGACCCATGATCGTGACTGGCTGAAAAAATACGGCTGGCCGGTGCTGCGCAACGTGGCTGACTTCTGGGCCAGCCGCGCATCCTGGAACGCGGAGAAAAAGCGCTACGAGATCGTGCACGTTACGTCGGTCGCCGAAAGCTACAACGACGTGCCGAATGACACCTTTACCAATGTTTCCGCGCAAAAGGCTTTAAATGTTGCCGCCACGGCCGCGGCGCTCATCGGCGAACGGGCCGACCCGCATTGGGCCGAGGTCGCCGCAAAGTTGTACATCCCATTCTCGGAAACCGAACAGCGCCATTTGGATTTCGACGCCGGCGTGCCGCGCGAGCCGCTGGAGGGCAGCACCCTAGGTCTGCTGATGTACCCCTCGCTGGATTTCGCGATGACCCCGCAGATCCGTCGCAACGACTTCAACTACACCATGATCTCAGTGAAAGAAGGGCACCATGAACCGCACGGCATGGGCATGGCGCCGGCGTCGATTGCCGCTGCCGCGGTGGGCGACGCGCCCTTGGCCGTGACCTGGCTGGAAAACAACTTCACCAGTAATCTGATCAAGCCGCCGTTCAATGTGCGCACTGAAACTTCGAGCAACAACAGCGGCTACTTCATCACGTCTTCCGGCGGGTTCGTGCAAAATCTCATGTATGGCTTCAGTGGACTGCGCATCCAAGAGAAAGGCCTGGTCGGTGCCTATGCACCCGTGCTTCCGCCGGAGTGGAAATCCATGACGCTCAAAAAGGTTTCGTTCCGCGGACAACACTACGACATCACCATCGATCGCGATGCGAGCGGTCAGGTAAGACTGACGCGCAAGGCGTTGTGATCGCAAAAGGGGGGTAAGGGAATTTATGAAAAAGCAGATGCTCTATGCATGCAGCCTGATGGTCGTGGTAGCCGGCGTCGCGTATTCCCAGGATGTCTCGCCCGCCAAGCCCGAAGACACTGAGCAATGGCAGCCCGTGCCGGTCACAGTAACGCCGGGTGAGAAGGGCGGCGCCGCGCCTTCCGACGCCATCATTCTCTTCGACGGCAAGAATCTGGATCAATGGGTCATGGCCGGCGATCACTCGCCGGCTCGATGGCATGTTGAGCATGGCGAGATGGTGGTCGATAAGGCAGTGGGCAACATCGAAACCAAGCGCCTGTTCAAGAATTATCAATTGCATCTCGAGTATAAAATTCCGGCCAACATCACCGGCGAAGGTCAGGCGCGCGGCAACAGCGGCGTGTTCCTCGCGTCAACCGGGACTGGGGATGAGGGATACGAGGTTCAAATTCTCGACTCCTTTGAGAACAAAACGTATGTGAATGGCCAGGCGGCCAGCATCTACAAACAGAGTCCACCGCTGGTCAATGCGTCGGGCAAACCGGGACAGTGGCAGAGTTACGATGTGGTCTGGACGGCACCGGTCTTCCATGACGATGGAACACTGCAAACACCGGCGGCTGTCACCGTGTTTCACAACGGAGTGCTGGTGCAGAATCATTTCACGCCAGTCGGTGAGACGCGCTACATCGGCAAGCCGGCGTACCGAAAGTACGACCGCGCGGCCATCAAGCTGCAGTCCCATCACGATCCCAGCCTGCCCATCAGCTTTCGAAACATTTGGGCGCGCGACCTCAACTAGTCCGCGAAGCGTGGGTCAGCCGGCGACGTCTTGATAGGCGCTGTAGCGCTGCGCGTTGATGTCGAGGAATGCCCGCAGCTCGAATTTCCCCGAGTCATGATTGACTGTCCACCTGCGCTCATCCCCGGGTACCTGTTCGGCCGCCAGCAATGCGTTTCGCGGAAGTGCGGTGGCGCTTGAAGGTCCCTCACCGAGGATTCGCATGAGCGCGAGCGGACCCGAGAGCAATGCCACGAGATTTGGGTGTTCAGCATCGACAGGCTGCAGACGCCGCCGCAACGGCAGATCCAATTCGACCCGATCACCGGAGCGCCACTCTCGCTCTATGCTGGCGAATGTGCCCGGCGTCGGCGCGGCGCCGCGCTTGCCGTTGACGGCGACGCTCGCGCCCGTCGCCCACGCCGGGATGCGCAGCTTGAGTGCAAAAATTCGCGGCTGGGAGAGTTGCAGATTCATCGTAATGGCGCTGGTGTATGGATACTCCGTCGCGATCGACAAGCGGCACGCGGCAGCGTCTTGGTGCCAGTCGATACGGCCTGGGATATATAAATTCACGTATATGCCGCGCGGATCGGTGAAGCAGGCGCTGATGGGGTAGTCCGCCGCCAGCATCGGCAAGGTGCCCGAGCAGCATGGCCAGCGATCGGGATGGAAGGATTTGCTTGCCGAGCGTGTGTAATCCGAATAATAGAATGCATTGCCGTCGGACTGGATCGGCTTGGCGCCCAGCGCGCAGTTGTAGAGCACGCGCTCCATGCTGTCGCCATAGCGCGCGTCGCGTGTGATGCGCAGCAGGTAGCGTGTCAATTTGAAGTGCGCATAGGCGCCGCAGGGTGTCTCGAAGCTCTTGTGCTCACCGGTGAGGCTCGCGCCGAGCGCACCGCTGCCCGGCGTGACGAAGTGTTCGTCCGGTCCCCAGCCGCCGGTAGCGAAACTCTGCGCATCGAGAAAATCAAATCCTTGGCGCGCCGCATCGAAATAGGCTCGCTGACCCAGCGCCAAGTAGCCAGAAGCCGCCGAACTGAGTCCATTGACGTGACTGTAAGCGTGTTTGCCGGGCAGCACATTGTCGCCGCGCGCCAGCGCCAGAAAAAACTCGTCGTACATGAATCGGCGCGCAAGCTGAAGGTGAATCCGATCGCCCGTCAAGCGCGCGGCAAAGAATTGATTTTCAGGAATGGTGTAGCTTTCATCCCAGGCGTGCTGACTGAAATCCTCGCCGGCCTGTGCATGCTCGTTGCGCGGCATGGCGTGCGGGGGCAAATAGGGAATGGCCGCCTGCGTGGCCCTGCTCAAGGTGGCGACGGCGCTGTCGTCGTGCGCATAGCGCTTGGCGTCGATCAGCCCGCCGGCCAGTTTGTCGTAGATATACGCTGGAAAGCGATTATCGCGGTAGAACTTGCCGTCGGAGTCGACGGTTGCCGCGAAGCCGCGCACCAGGCGCAGCACTTTGGCGCGTGTGGGCTCATCGCCGCTCGCTGCGTAGTAACGAGCGAGTGCGCAAATCCACTGACCGAATGTTGCACCGGGCGCGAATGCATACGTGTCGTACCAGCCGCCGAGATCAGAACCCGGCGCCGGCAACCCAGCACGCTGGCGAAACGGGCGCAGCAATGAGTCCTCATCGAGACTCATCACCAATCGATGATTTTCCTGCCCTTGGGCGTAGGCCGGCCCGGGTTCGAATTTTACTTGGGTGTAGCGAAGTTCATCGAGCGGCGCTGGCGCTTCTACACCCAGTGCGCGCCGCGCGCCCGCAGCGCCGATCGCGCCGCCACAGGCCAGCAGCGCGCCGGCTTTGAGCACTTCCCGCCGTCCACGGTCGAAATGGCTGATCACTTAAGTCTCCGCAGTCCTTAGATCGCCCATCCGGCGCGATACTCGCGCGTCAGGTACTGATTCGCCTCCGGGGCATTGGTGATCTGTCCGTGCTCGCCGTCGTACAGGATCTTCTTGCCCTGGCCCGCGCGCAAAGCGACCAGACCCAACAGCATGGTCTCGGTGAGCTGAGCCGCATATTCGATCGGGGAACTCGACTTCGCCTCGCCGCGGATGGCTTTGATCCAGTTGAGCTCATGACTCCATGCGATCCGCGGGATGCTCTTAGGTACAGCCGCCGCCGCTTCCCCGAGCGACTGCGGATACAGCCGCGGATTGGCGCCGTAGGTGTTGTGCAAGAGAATGCCTTTCTCGCCGACGAAGATGACGCCGCCCTCGCTCGCCAGGACAACATCATCCGGCAGAGCGTCCGGACGGGGCGGATAGATGCCGCCGTCGTACCAGGATAGCTTCACGGGCGGCTGCGAACCGCGCGCCGCAAATTGATAGTGCACGGAGGTTGATACCGGATACGAAACCGGTATGCGCAGCACGCGATTGGGTGGGGTGCCGGGATCGGTGTTGGCCGCAGGTGTGGTGCCCCACTGAGTGGAGGTTGCCTCGATGCTGGTAGGGTAGGTGAGACCTAAGGCCCAAAAGGGATGATCGATGAGATGGGCGCCCATGTCGCCCAGTGCGCCGCAGCCGAAATCAAGCCAGCCGCGCCAGTTGAACGGATGATAGACCGGATGATAGGGAACATTTTCCGCAATGGGACCCAGATACATGTTCCAGTCGAGTCCTGGGGGCGGTGAGCCACCACTGCCCATGGCGGCGGCGAGCACCTCCTGCACATGACGAAACGTCCAAAGATTGCCGAAACCGCCGGGAACATCGGCCGGCGACATGCCGGTCGGGCGCGGCAGTCCCTGCGGCCAGTAGACCACCGGTCGATTGGTCCAGACGTGCACCTCGTGCACCGGGCCTAAGATACCTGCGCCGATCCATTCGTTGATGAGGCGGGCACCCTCGCTCGAATGACCCTGATTCCCCATCTGGGTCATCAGCTTAGGCTTGCTAAGCGCCTGCGCGCGCAGCACGCGGGCCTCGTGCACCGTGGCCACCAGCGGCTTTTGCACATAGACATGCTTGCCGGCATCCATCGCTGCCTTGGCGACGACCGCATGCAAATGGTCGGGCGTTGCCACCAAGACGCCGTCAATACTCTTGTCCTTCGCCAGCATTTCGCGAAAGTCGCCGTAGCGCTTCGCCTTGACGAACTGCTCCTGCAGCCTCACGCCCTCGGGCCGCGGGTTGCCTTGCGAATCGGTCATCAGGCTCTTCACGCGATTTTCGCTGTAGGCGAAGTCGACATCGCAGACCGCGCCAATATGGTCGGTTTGCGCCACCCGCAGCGCATTCTGCGATCCCATGCTGCCGAATCCGACGACGGCGATATTCGCGGTATCGCTGGGCGCCTGCCTGCCTCTCCCCAGTACGCGGCTCGGAAGGATCAGTGGCGCACCCGCGGCCACCATGGCACCGAGTGTTGCCTTGCCGGCGCCCGCGACAAACTCGCGGCGAGTCAGGTCTTTCTTGATCGACATCAGAACGCTCCTTGACGCAATTGCATGGCGAAGGCAACTGCTAAGAATACTAGAGTCAGCAGCCCGGTGTAACGCGGGCAAAAGCTGCAGGTACGCGGGTGCTTTGACTTCGAGGCGCGAACCCACCACGATAGCGAGCGTTTTTGGGGGTGCTCATGAGTCCTGCTCTATCGAAATACCGTGGGTTGGCTGGTGTCGGGTTGTGGCTGGCGCTGGTACCGGCCACATGGCCGCAGCAGCCGCAGCCGCAGCCGCAGCCTCAGTCGCAAGCGCCGCAGTCGCAAGCGCCGGCGCGGCCGCAGCCACCGCCGGTCGCCGCGGCGGAGATTCCTCAACCCCCTCAGGTCCTGTTCAAGGACTTGTTCATTGCGGTGGAGATGGCGCGGCTGTTTGCCGACAGCAAGACCTTTGCGGATGCCACTCCCAAGTTCCCGCCGCCGGAAATCCTGGCCCGCTACCGTGACGCGAATCCAGCCTCGCCGGAGGCATTGAAGAGTTTCGTCGCAACCAACTTCTCAGTGCCTGAAGCCGTCGCGGCGCCTGCGGAGCTGAAACCCTCCGGGGAGCCCGTCACCATCACGCACCATATCGACTCACTGTGGGATCAGCTGACGCGTTCCACCAAGACCGCGCCGCGCTATTCCTCGTTGTTGTCGCTGCCCGAACCCTACGTCGTGCCGGGCGGGCGTTTTCGCGAAATGTACTATTGGGATTCATATTTCTCGATGCTTGGGTTAGTGGAGGGCGGCCGACAGGACTTGGCTGAGCACATGGTGCGCAACTTTGCCTATTTGATCGATACCTATGGGCACGTGCCGAACGGCACGCGTAACTATTACTTGAGCCGCTCGCAGCCGCCTTTCTTCTACGCCATGGTCGGATTGCTGAGTCCCCAGGATCCCGCGATCTCCTACGCGCGCTACCTGCCCGAACTGCGTCGTGAGCATGCCTTCTGGATGCAAGGGGAGGCGGGACTGAAGCGCGGTATCGCGCATCGCCGCGTTGTCGCCATGCCCGACGGCGCCATTCTCAACCGCCACTGGGATGACGCGGACACGCCGCGCGATGAATCCTATCGCGAAGACGCGGAACTCGCGCGCAGCACCGGCCGCAATGCGCCGCAACTTTATCGCGACCTGCGTGCCGCGGCTGAAAGCGGCTGGGATTTCGGCTCGCGGTGGTTCGCCGATGGCAAAACTCTCGCGACCATCAATACCACCGAAATCATTCCCATCGATCTCAACAGCCTGTTATTCGGCCTCGAACAGGCCATTAAAGCCGGGTGCGCGCGCGCCAAAGATACCACCTGCGTCAGCGAGTTCACGCATCGGGCGGCGGCGCGGCGCGATGCGGTGAATCGCTATTTGTGGGATGCCGCGGACGGTGTGTATCGGGATTATGGTTGGGTGAAACAGACGCAAGTGCCGCGCGTCTCTGCGGCGACCGTGTATCCGCTCTTTGTCGCGATGGCGGACAAGGCGCAGGCTGCCGCCGTGGCCCGAACCGTCTCGCGGGATTTGCTCAAGGCCGGCGGCATTGTCACCACGCCGCTGATCACGGGGCAGCAATGGGATGCTCCCAACGGTTGGCCGCCCTTGCAATGGATGAGCGTCTCAGGATTGCGTCAGTACTCTATTTTGCCGCTGGCCGAGACCATCGCCTGTCG
>DASQPK010000055.1:0-5207 GCA_035643995.1 Steroidobacteraceae bacterium
GACGACAACCGTCCGAACCGGGTGCCAGTGCCAATGATGATGGCGTCGTAAGCGGCAAGGTCGTCGATCTTCGCGACCGGCGCGGCCTGATCGACCTTGTAGTGCGAGTCGCGCGCGACCTTGTCGGATACGAGCTCGGGAACGCGTTTGATGTCGACCTGCGCGCCCGCCTCCCGGGCCCCTTCGGCGACGGCCGTCGCCATGGCCTCGATATGACCGTATGACGAATAGTAGAGCACTAGAACCTTCGACATGATTTTCTCCTCTCATAAATACTGTTGCCGCCGTCGATGTCTCAAAGCACATCGATCATGAGAGCACATCGATCATGTGCACGTCTGCAGCTTCGATTGCCGTGATTGACTGTGTCGACGTCTTTGATCGGCGCGCCATCTCGGGCCTGCGTTCAATCATCGGCGTCCTCATTGCGATGCGATCCAAAATCAGTGGTTATGGAAACGTAAGTATTGGCAGGTGGCTCTGTCTTTCCCGCGCTTGCGGAATTTGTACCGCACTTGCTTTCTTATCCGGATTTTATGGACAACGGATCGATTTAGAAATATAAACTGTCGAAACCCGAGGTTTCCAAATTTATACTCATGGCCAAACTGCCGGATCTTGAAGGGCTCGCCATCTTCGCGAAGGTTGCGGAGTGCCGCTCCTTTGCAGCTGCCGCCGCGGAGTTGCGGTTTTCGAAAGCGACCGTGTCAAAGGCAATCAGCAGGATCGAGTCACGGCTCGGTGCGCGGCTGATCATCCGCACCGCTCGCCGCTTTGAGCTGACAGATGCCGGACGACAGCTGGTGGGTCGCGCCGCCCAAATCCTTGCCGAGGGTGAGCTAGCGGAAGATATTACCCGGGCTCAGGCTCGAACCCCACGGGGATTGGTGCGTCTGGCAGTTCCCATGTCCTTTGGAACGTTGCAAGTGGCTCCGCTGCTGCCCGATTTTCTTGCCGCCTTTCCCGAGATATCGATCGATCTGCATTTGAGCGACGCGATGACCGATGTGATCGGGGAAGGTTTCGACGCTGCCATCCGCATCGCCGTGCAGCCAGGATCCTCGCTCGCCGTGCAGCGGCTGAGTGAAATACCACGCTACCTGGTCGGCTCGCCCGCGTACCTGGACAAACATGGGAGACCCACACACCCGCTCCACCTCACGGAGCACTTCTGCATTGGCTACGGCCACACGATGAACAGCGAGGTCTGGCGCTTCAGAAAGGGCAGTAAATCCGCCAGCGTGCGGCCCTCGGGTCCGCTTCGCGTGAACAATGGCGATGCGATGATGCCGGCACTGATTGCGGGCACCGGCCTCGGCATATTGCCGGAATTCTTTCTACGCGAGGCTCTCGAGACTAAGCGGCTCGAGCGATTATTGCCTGATTGGTCTATTCCACTCGGCGCTGTCTACTGGATGACGCCGCCTGAGGGGCCGTTGCCAAAACGCGTCGAGGTCCTCCGCGACTATCTGATTGAGAAGCTATCCCGGGCTGACCTTGCGGCAGTGACCTGATGTCGGACTGCATCCCTTGGCGAATAGCACGCGTTCCGGACGGTGCAGCAATTCACTGGGAACTACCTGGCAACCGGTTTCAAGCGCGGCGAAAGCGCATGCACAACGATCAGCGCCAACGTGTAGACAGTACCGGCGACGATGAATATCGGTGTGTAGCTGCCGATGCCATCCAGCACCCAGCCGGCGTACTTCGCCATCAGCATCCCGCCGATCGCGCCGGCCGTGCCGCCGATGCCGACCACCGTGCCCACTGCCTGCTTGGGAAACACATCCGAAGGGAAAGTGTATAGCGTGGCCGAGAAAGCCTGGTGCCCCGCTGTTGCAACGCCGACGATGGCTACGGCCAGCCATAGATTGTCCGCATGCATCGCAAGCATCACGGGCATCACCAACACCGAGGCCAGCAGCATCGTCAGCTTGCGCGCGCGATTCACGGTATAGCCCAACCGGATCAGTCGCGAGGATAACCATCCGCCGGAGATGCTGCCGACGTCGGACACCAGGTACACCACCACCAGCGGCGGCCCGAAATGCGCGAGATCGAGGCTATAGCGCTTGGCAAAGAAATCAGGCAACCAGAACAAGAACATCCACCAAATGGGATCAATCAGAAATCGGGCCAGCGCGTACGCCCACGTCTCGGGTACGCGCAAGAGCGTGCGCCAGGTCATGTTGGTCACGGCGAGCGGACCGCCCGGATTTGCGGACGAGTCGCTGTTGATAAAAGCCAGCTCGCCGGCGCTTACCTTGGAATGTTCCTGCGGTCTTCGATAGATCCTCAGCCAAAGGATCAGCCAGATCAAACTGAATGAACCGGTCACGATGAAAGCTGCGCGCCATCCCCATCTATAAGTGATGAAAGGCACGATTAAAGGGGTGATGATCGCGCCGACATTCGTGCCGGACACAAAAATACCGGTTGCCAGCGCCCGTTCCTGCTTCGGAAACCACTCGGCGATCGCCTTCAAGCCCGCGGGAAAATTCCCCGACTCGCCCAGGCCCAGAGCAAAGCGAACCGCGATGAACCCGCCTACCGAACCGACCAGGGCGTGAGCGATGTGCGCGGCAGTCCAAAGGGCGACAACCGCCGCATAGCCCACACGCGCGCCAATCTTATCGATCACCCGGCCGAACCCCAGGTACCCCAACGCGTAAGCGGCTTGGAACCAGAAAACGACATCGCCGTAGGAGGATTCGGTCCAGCCGAATTCAAGTTGCAGTGTCGGCTTGAGCACGCCGATGATTTGACGATCCACGTAGTTGATGGACGTCGCGGCGAACAACATCGCACAAATTACCCAGCGATAGCGGCCTATCCCGGAGTGCAGCGCGTTGAACTGAGAATGGCTAGCGCGGAGCAAGTGGTGTGATCGAGAGCGCCGATACCACCGCAGCACCCCGCCGCGGCCGGAACGCGAGGACCAGCATATCGTTGTCGACGGCGGCGTCGAAAAATTGATCCACACCCTTCAGCCTGCCGCCCGCTGTCTTCAGAATATCGAACTCGTGCAGCCGCGTGACGCCGTTGGCTGCCACATCGAACAGCCGTTCGCCGGGCGCGGTCGCCGTCGGCTCTGCAAATTTTAGCTGCACGCGATAACGTCCATTGGGCAGTGGAACCCGGTAGGAAAATTCGCCCTCGCGGAAGCTGTCGTACAGGCGCTCATCATCGGCGAGCACCGTTATGCGGTCGCGAGGCGCCGTGTCGGGCGGATTGACACCATGCGCCGTGCCGCCGGCAAAGTATGCATCCGAACCAAAGCGTTGTCCGTCCTTCGACACGTAGCCCGCGATATCACCGGCCTTGATGCTCACGACTCGGTCGGAATGCGACAGCGACCAATGCAACGAGTCTGTGATGGCGGCGCCGGCAATTTGCGCTGTGACGATGAGTTCATTGGCGCCCTCGCGCAATCGAACGGAAGGCCATGAGCATATTCCACCTGAGCAAGGCGCGAGCCCGATATCATGGCCGTTCAATAATAGACGAGCCTGCGCAGCATTGCTGTACGCTTTGATATCGGTCACCGCATAGGCGCGATCGACGTAACGCCGCCCCACCAAGTGCAAAGTGGATTGAGTGCTCCAATTGGCGCGATAGAAGTAGTACGCGTCCTTGCGTATTTGCCGGTCGTAGCTGACCAAACCCTTTTCATTGATGTCGGTGAGATCCCCTTCCTGGCGAGAATCGCTGGAGAAGTCGAATAGATTCCAGATGAAGACGCCCCACAGATACTCACGCGGCTCGAGAGCGGCCCATGATTTCTCGTGATACCAATTTTGATATTCTTCGGGATGCGGTCGGCCGTGAGGATTGATCGGACCGCCTTGGGCATCATCGGTGTGCTGCGTGAGCGCCGCACCCGCGCCATATTCGGACACGGAAATGGGCACTCCCGCGTGGCGCGCATGCGCCTCATCCAACATCACGCCAAAGTCAGAAAATTGACCGGTGTACCAGCCGAAATATCGGTTATAGCCGACAGTATCTGCAATCCCGACGACCGGTTCGCGGGCATCGACACCATCCACGGCCCTCCCGGCATGCGGTGCAATGCCGGTCTCGCAGCAGTCGGCGAGCGTCGTGACGCGGGAGGGATCTTCGCGCTTTGCCAGTTCGTTCAGGGACCTGAGCAGAACCGTCGGTCGGCTGGGTCCTTTGACCTGCGTCGCGGTGAGATCCGTCTCGTTGCCCAGCGACCAGACGACAATCGACGGATGATTGTAGTTCTGGCGCACCAATTCAGTCAGTTGTTGCCGCGCATTGGCCGTCAAGGCGGGGTTCGCGGCAGAACCGTCGAAGGACACTTTGTTGACCAACGGTATTTCAGCCCATACGGCGATCCCGCGCGAATCGGCCAACTCGTAGGAATATTCATCGTGTTGATAGTGGGCCAGACGTACGGCATTGGCACCTAAGTCTTGGAGCAGATCGAAGTCTTGGCTCTGATCGGCATGCGAAATGGCCCAGCCCTTCACGGGGCGATCCTGGTGCATGGACACGCCTTTCAAGAACATGTGCTCACCGTTGAGGAAGAAGCCGCGATCGGAATCGAATTTCACGCTGCGAAAGCCCAGCGGCTGACTGACCCGATCCAAGACCGACCCAGTATCCGAACGAATCGTCATCACCGAGCGGTACATGTAGGGACTCTTGATGCCTTCCCAGTGCCGCGGATGCTCGACGTGCAATCGCGTTTGCACCGCGGTGGATCCAGCCGCTGCCTTCGTCTTGAGAGATGTGGAGGCGACGACACCGCCGCCGGCGTCCTCAATCGCGAACTCAACTGTGATGCGGCGCGGATTCTTCAGGTCATTCGCAACTCTGCCCGCGAGTTGCACGGTCGCCCCGGCCGCATCGATGTCGAGCGCATGCGCATACAAGCCGGGGCCGCCAAAGTCCAGCAGATCCACATGCACCGGCCGCGTGACGATGAGCGACACGTTTCGGTAGATGCCGCCAAAGACAAAGAAATCACCCGACAAAGGAATGACATCTTGGGTGCTCGCGCCGGGTTGCGGCCGGCTGTTGTCGGCCTTCACCACCAGCACATTATCGCCTAAAGGTTTGATCGACGATGATGCGTCAAATCGAAATCGGGAGAACGCACCTGCATGCTTGCCCAGATACCGGCCGTTCAACCAAACGTCCGCGACCGCGCCCACCGCATCGAATTGCAGAAAGTAACT
>DASQPK010000056.1:0-5280 GCA_035643995.1 Steroidobacteraceae bacterium
GGCTATAAATTAGGAGTCGATCATGCCCAAGTTGAAAACTAAACGGGCTGCGGCGAAGCGTTTTCGCAAAACAGCGAATGGCTTCAAACGCGGTCAGTCCCACCGTCGTCATATCCTGACGAAAAAGCCGAGCAAGCGTAAACGCCAGCTGCGCCGCGAAATGCACGTCAGCGAGTCTGACGTGAAGCGCATCAGACAATGTTTGCCGAACGCTTAAAGAGTCAGGAGATAAAATATGGCACGAGTTAAACGCGGTGTCGTCGCGGGTCGGCGGCACAAGAAAATTCTCAAGAAAGCGAAAGGCTATTTCAATGCCCGCCGCAAGGTCTTTCGCACCGCCAAGCAGGCGGTCATCAAGGCCGGCCAGTATGCATATCGCGGCCGGCGCGAGAAGAAACGTGAGTACCGCGCATTGTGGATCACGCGCATCAACGCGGCATCCCGCCTTTGCGGCATGACCTACAGCACGCTCATCGACGGGCTGAACAAGGCAGGTCTGGCCATCGACCGCAAGGTGCTTGCGGATTTGGCGATGCACGACATGCCGGCCTTTACGGCAATCGCGGAAAAGGCCAAAGCCAGCCTCGCGGCGTAAGGTCGTGGGCGCAGCGGAATCCTTGTCGGCGCTTGTGAACCAAGCGCTCGCCGATGTGGACGCGTCGATGGACTTAAGTTCGTTGGACGAGGTTCGCGTGCGTCTGCTCGGCAAGAAAGGGCTTCTCACCGAGCAGCTTAAGGGCTTAGGGGCGCTCTCGGCCTCCGAACGTCCCGCGGCGGGCCAGCGAATCAACGATGCCAAGGCGGCCATTCATGCCGCGCTTGAGATGCATCGTATCCGCCTCGAGCAGGCCGCCATGCAGAGGGAACTGGCCAAAGGGGCGATTGATGTCACCTTGCCGGGCCGCGGCCCGGATATGGGCAGCGTGCACCCCGTCACGCGCACGCGCCTGAGGATAGAGCAAATCTTTGCCCAAGCCGGGTTCAGCGTGGTGTCTGGGCCGGAGGTCGAAGATGACTTCCATAATTTTGAAGCGCTCAATATCCCGCGGAATCATCCCGCGCGCGCCATGCATGACACGTTCTACTTCCCCGACGGCAGGTTGCTGCGCACGCATACCTCACCGGTGCAGATTCGAACCATGCGTTCCCAACCGCCTCCCTTGGCCATCATCGCCCCGGGCCGCGTTTATCGCATCGATTCGGACATGACGCATACGCCCATGTTTCATCAAGTCGAAGGCATGGTGATCGGCGAGCGCGTCAGTTTCGCGAACTTGAAGGCAATGCTGCACACCTTCTTCGAGCAGTTCTTCGAACGGCCGTTGGGGATGCGGCTGCGGCCTTCGTATTTTCCGTTCACCGAGCCTTCCGCTGAAGCGGATATCGAGTGTGTGTTCTGCGACGGCAAGGGGTGCCGGGTTTGCAAGCACACGGGTTGGCTCGAGATCTTGGGCTGCGGGATGATTCACCCCAATGTTCTGGTGGCGGCGGGCATCGACAGCGAAAAGTGGCAGGGCTATGCCTTCGGCATGGGAATCGATCGCCTCGCCATGCTGCGCTATGGCGTCGATGACCTGCGCTTGTTCTTCGAGAACGACCTGCAATTCCTCAAGCAGTTTCCGTGAGCGCGCGCCGGATATGAAAGTGACTTATCACTGGCTGAAGGAATTTGCGTCCATCAGCGCATCGCCCCAAGAGCTGGCCGCGCAGCTCACCATGGCCGGCCTGGAAGTCGAGTCCGTGGGCGTAGTAGTGCCGCCCTTTTCCGGCGTCGTCGTGGGGCAGGTGCTGGAAGCCGGCCGCCATCCGGATGCCGAAAAACTATCGCTTTGCCAGGTGACCACTGACGGTGAGAATCGACTGCAGATCGTGTGCGGCGCAAAGAATGTCCGCGCGGGTCTCAAAGTGGCCGTCGCCACGGTGGGCGCCCGGTTGCCGAACGATGTGCTCATCGAGCGTGCCACGCTGCGCGGCCAGGAATCCAACGGCATGTTGTGCTCGGCGCGTGAACTGGGCCTTGGCGACGAGCACGACGGCATCATGGAACTTGATGACTCACTGCCGCTGAATCAAAACGTGCGTGAGGCGCTGGATCTGGATGACTGCGTGTTGGACGTGAATGCGACGCCGAATCGTGGCGATTGCATGAGCGTGTTCGGCATCGCCCGCGACTACAGTGCGGCTCGAGAGCGGCGCTACATCCAGTACTCGGTTGCCCCCATCGGCAGCAATCAAGCGGTCGTTTTCCCGGTGTCGCTCGAATCGCCGGGATGCCCGGTATTTGCGTCTCGTGTGATTCGCGGCGTGAGGCCGAACGCGCAGTCTCCCGAGTGGCTGCGCGAGCGTTTGCGCCGCGTTGGTATCAACAGCATTTCCGCTATCGTCGATGTCACCAACTACGTCATGACCGAGTTGGGACAACCCATGCATGCCTACGATGTGGCGAAACTGGCAAAAGGCATTTCGGTACGCGCGGCTGCACCTCGGGAGCGCATCACACTGCTGGACGACAAGGAGTACGAACTCGATCCTGAAGTCTTGGTCATCGCGGATGCGAGCGGCGCGATCGGCCTGGCGGGGATCATGGGAGGGCGGCGTACCGCCATTTCCGACTCCACCACCGACGTGCTGTTGGAGTCAGCTCATTTCATACCGGATGCTGTTTCGGGACGCGCGCGCCGGTTGGGGCTTTTCACGGATGCTGCGCAACGTTTCGAGCGCGGCGTGGATCCCACTTTGCCGGCGATTGCCATCGAGCGGGCAACGGCGCTGCTGCAAGCCTGTGTTGGCGGCGCGCCGGGACCGGTACAAGTGACGCGAGGCGCTGCAAGCGCACACGATGAGACATGGGTGCCGTTGCGCCGCGATCGCGTGACGCGAATGCTGGGCGCGCCTGTGCCCGACGACGAAGTGCGGGCAGTCTTGGGAGCGATCAGCGAGGCTGTCGAAACCACACCTGACGGTTGGCGCGTGCGCAAGCCCGCGCATCGCTTCGATATTCGAATCGAAGCGGATCTCATCGAGGAAGTCGCCCGGCTTAGGGGCTTCGACAGCATCCCGGAGGTTCACTCGATCGCGCAGCAGATACCAGGCACCGCGACTGAAGCGCGCGTATCGAACGAGCGCATTCTGGCGGCGATGGCGGACCGAGGCTATCGCGAAATCATCAGCTACGCCTTTGTCGATCCTCTCATGCAGCAACAACTATTTCCGGACACGCCGACACTGAAGCTTGCGAATCCCATTTCGGCCGATTTGAGCGAGATGCGCGTGTCACTGTGGCCCGGGCTTATCCATGCCTGCCGCGAAAACTTGAGAAGGCAGCAAACCCGGGTGCGGCTATTCGAGATCGGCAACAAGTTCAACGTTTCGAAAAATGCACAAAGTCAGGAGTTGCAGGAAATCGAAACCCTGGCCGGCATTGCAACGGGCACGCGCTGGCCGCAGCAGTGGGGCAGTCAGAGCGAACCCGTGGACTTTTACGATGTGAAGGGCGATGTGCTCGAAGCATTGACGCTGACCGGGGAGGAGGCCGGGATCACATTCGAACCGGATTCACTGTCCGTATTGCGGCCCGGCCGCGCGGCGCGAATTTACCGCGACGACAAGCCAATCGGCTGGATTGGAGAGATTCATCCTCAAGTGCAGAAAGCACTCTATTTGCCGGCGACCGCATTTTTATTTGAACTAGAAATTAAATCAGCATTTCGTTCTAAAGTATTGAAATGGCATAAGATATCGAAGTTTCCGAGTGTCCGGAGGGACTTGTCCATCGTGGTCGATGAAAGCATCCCCCTCGCAGTTTTGCAGGAAAATGTTACTGTTAGCGCGTCAGGTCTATTGAGCGAGCTGCGGGTATTCGATGTCTATCGGGGCCCCAGCATAGAAACTGGACGAAAAAGTGTCGCTTTAGGCTTGATTTTACAGGACTCTTCCCGCACTCTTACTGACATCGACGCAGATGCCGTGGTAGCCGCGGTGGCTACCCGGTTACGGGATGTATTGAGCGCCACAATAAGAGATCAATAAGCATGGCAGCCCTGACAAAGGCGGAAATGGCCGAAGCCCTATTCGATCAATTGGGGCTCAATAAGCGCGAGGCACGTGAACTCGTCGATCTTTTTTTCGAGGAGATTCGTGCTGCGCTATCCTCGGGGGAACAAGTCAAGCTATCCGGGTTTGGTAATTTTGACTTGCGGGATAAGAATCGCCGCCCTGGGCGCAATCCTAAAACGGGTGAGGAAATTCCCATCAGCGCCCGTCGCGTTGTCACATTCCGTCCTGGTCAGAAACTGAAGGCGCGCGTCGAGGCATATGCTGGAACCAAGCAACAATAGCGAACTGCCGCCGATTCCGGGGAAACGCTATTTCACCATCGGCGAAGTGAGCGATCTGTGCGGCGTCAAACCCCACGTGCTTCGCTATTGGGAGCAGGAATTCCCACAGCTCAAGCCGGTCAAGCGCCGCGGCAATCGGCGCTACTATCAGCGCCAAGACGTGCTGATCATTCGGCAAATTCGCAGCCTGCTGTACGAGCAGGGTTTTACCATTGGCGGGGCCCGCAATCGTCTCACCGGCGACGATGCGCAGGTGGACCTCAATCAAAGCCAACAGCTGATTCATCAAATGCGATTGGAGCTGGAAGAGCTGATCAAGATTCTGCGCCGTTAAGACAGGCCTCGAGCAGCATTCAAGATCTTGGAGTCCAATTGGGCTATCATTCTCGGTCTCGGTCGGGGCGTGGCGCAGCCTGGTAGCGCACTTGCATGGGGTGCAAGGGGTCGCAAGTTCGAATCTTGTCGCCCCGACCAATTAATACAAATACTTCTGCTCAAGGAGGCGCGTCATGATGCTGAAGTCTCACAGCGTTTGGGCTTGTCTCCGCCTGCGGGTGCGGCAGAGTTCTCCCAGGAGCTACTTTGTGCTCGAATGCAAGAATTTCGGCATCGTTCAATACGTTGTGAGAGAAGACTGACCGCCGGAGCGGTGAGTCCCGCTTTTCTTCATGCAGATCATGGACACACAAACCCTGCGGCGTTCTTTGGTTGGCGGGTTAGCCGCGGTTCTGCTCGCGGCCGGCTGTGCGTGGATGAGGCCACCGGTGACAGCCCCATCGCCCCAGCCGCAGCCGTCTCAGCCACCGCCCGCTTCCGCACCAACACCGGCACCCGCACCCACACGGGCACCCGCACCCGCACCCACAGCCACACCGGCACCCGCACCCACAGCCACACCGGCACCGGCACCTGTACCTGCACCGGCATCTGCACCTGTGTCTGA
>DASQPK010000057.1:0-39519 GCA_035643995.1 Steroidobacteraceae bacterium
TTCATCGGATTCGAAGAACAGCATTTGCGCCACGCCTTCGTTGGCGTAGATCTTCGCGGGCAGCGGGGTTGTGTTGGAGAATTCCAGCGTCACGTGGCCTTCCCACTCGGGTTCCAAAGGCGTTACGTTGACTATGATTCCGCAATTTTTCACGAACACGCCGCTCTGCAAAGCAAAATTACCGGCTTCGGGAACCGTCAGGCAATAGACATCGTGGTCGCCGGCAATTTCGCGTACCGCCGCGACTTTGTGATTGCGATATTGACGCGTACCTCGGAAGTCGGTAACCGCGTCAGAGAAACGCCGGAACACCGATCGATCGCAATTTAGCGCCTCGGCAGCACCACGAATGGAGCCTGTGACGTGCAGCGCACGGCGAACGATTTCTTCGGTAATTTCCGGCCTCAATCTGATGCGTCGTGCAATTTCAGCCTGCGTGCTGCGACGCGCGCCCGCATCTTTGGCCCAGGCCTCAATCATGAGCTGAGAATGGCGAGCCCTTTCAGCTGGGTCGGAATATCGCTGGATTGTGGCGAGTCGATGGGCTTCGCGTGTCGCGTCAGTCGGGTTTCTGCGCTGCTCAATGATGCGCTCGCGAATTTGCCGATATCGATCAGAGTGCCAGAATTGATTTGCTCTGGCGGATTGGGCGCGGCTGAATTCCTCGCGCCAGATTGGATCGACAGCACGTCTCTTCAGGGATGCGCTAATGGCCAAACCGTGTTCCACACGATCGAAATCCTCACCGTAGCTCGCTTCGTTATGCAGGCGTATGTGCGTTGACGCCTCCATGCGGGTGATGTTGGTGGGCCTATTGTTCCGGCGATCAAAGTCCAAATGATGGCGGTGCGTCCCCGGAATTTCCTCATAAATTCCGTTTCTAATATTCCATTCGTCCGCCAGTCGATGCGTCGCGTAAAGATACCCGTCGATCGGCTGATAAACACCCTCATAGCCGCGAAATAAGTCTCGGTACAGCGGCATCAACGCATCTTGTGGTCTTAATGCATGTGCTTGCACCATGCGCCCGTCGCGACGCATAAAAAGATGGTCGGGCGTTGCGCGTATGCATTCACCGCTGTCTAACTCGATTTCAAGGAGCGAATCACGGCCTATGAAGCGCGGAGCATCAAGCAGACTAACGATCAGCCGCCCGTTCTCTCCGATGCTGTAACCCCAAAAGATCTCGCCGGCATCGTGCCGCTTGGCCATCTCCTCAAGAGTCGGCGATGTGCCATCGACCAATGCAACGCGGGTGTCGCCTGCGAAGCAGCGTGCATACGTCGATTTTCCGAGACAAATCGTGAGTACGCTGCGCGGAATCCTAAAGAATTCCACCGTGCTGGCGAGCGCAAAAGAGTTCGGCGGAATGATGCACACCGGTCCCTTGAAATCGACGAACGATTTTTCGTCGAAGTTCTTCGGATCGACGATGGTCGAATTGATGTTGGTGAATATCTTGAAGTCTTCGGCGCAACGCACATCGTAGCCGTAGCTCGAGGTGCCATAGGAGACGATCTTGTGACCGTCGGAGACGCGCACTTGCTGCGCCGAGAAGGGTTCGATCATGCCGTGCTCGGCGGCCATGCGCCTGATCCAACGATCGCTCTTTATGCTCATTAGGTTGCTTCGATGGTTATTTTTGGGAATGCCCGGCTGTAGTCTTTGTTCAGAGTCGCCAATCGCGCCGCGGTGCGCCGCGCCATCAGGAAATAAGCGCGCGCGCGTTCACTGTCTGGCTCGGCCACCACGGTCGGGGCGCCGCCGTCGGCATCCTCGCGAATGCGAATGTCCAACGGCAATTCGCCCAGCAACTGCACGCCGTATTGGGCCGCCATGCGCGCACCGCCGCCGCTGCCGAAGACATGCTCGACATGGCCGCATTGGGCGCACACATGCATGCTCATGTTCTCCACCACCCCGAGTACGCGGACCTCGACCTTCTCAAACATCTTCAGGCCCTTACGGGCGTCCAAGAGGGCGATATCCTGCGGTGTGGTCACGATCACCGCGCCGCTGACCGGAACCCGCTGCGCCAGTGTGAGTTGGATGTCGCCCGTTCCCGGCGGCATGTCGACGACCAGATAGTCCAGATCGCCCCACGTAGTGTCGCCAAGCAGTTGGGTCAGCGCCTGAGTCACCATCGGCCCGCGCCACGCCATGGGTTGCTCTTGGTCGATCATGAAGCCGATCGACATCACTTCCACGCCATGCGCCCGCAGCGGTGTCATGTGCTTGCCATCCGGGCTGACCGGCTTGGCGCCGCTCAATCCCATCATCAGCGGTTGGCTGGGGCCATAGATATCGGCATCCAACAGGCCCACCTTGGCACCCTGCGCTGCCCAGGCGAGGGCTAAGTTCGCGGCAGTCGTGGATTTCCCGACGCCTCCCTTGCCGGAGGCGACCGCCACCACATTCTTGACGTTTGCCAAGGGTTTAAGCGTGCGTTGGACCGCATGCGCGGTGATCTGAGCTTGCAGTTTCAGCTCCAAATGGGCGTCGCCCAGCTGGGCCCCAAGGTGCTTCTCAAGGGCTGCCTGCAACTCGGAGCCGTAATCGGCGCAGGGGAAGCCCAAAATGAGTTCCACGGCTATCCGGCCGGCATGGGAGGCGAGGGACTTTATAGCCTTCGCTTCGCCCAAAGTCTGGCCAAGATAGGGATCCGTATAGGCGCTGAGTTTCTCGCGGATGGCGCTTTCCGCGGCAGGGGATTGATTCATAAGGAACAGCCATTGTACCGCAGGCGGCCAAAACCGTGACCTATGGCATAATTCGAGATTGAGAATCACGACCAGGGACGGCGCCTGAATTAAGGTAACAATGGGTAATGCTCAGGGAATGTTCAACTTAGGCGCCGAATGAGTCTATTCGCCAATTATCGTGCCGATCGGCTCATTGCCGAAGTCAAATCCAGCGGCAATCCAGGCAGCCCGCTGGCGCAAAAGGCGTTGGAGAAATTGACTGCGCTGGGTCCCGATGCCATTGCTGCGATTGTCGATGCACTGGCAACGGCGGAAAAACGCGAAACCACCGCGTATGTCGAGGTGCTCTCGCGCCTCATTGATTCTAAAACCCTGCCAATCCTGCTGAAGACCATGTCCGAAGCCAGTGGCCGCGCCATGTCGGGAATCGCATGGGCGCTGTCATCGAGTAAAAATTATCCTGCGCACGCGCTGCTGGATGCCTTGGGCAAGCAGGGGATGCCCAAACAGGCCCTGCTCGACGTGATTGCCGCGCAAAAGGCGCGCTACACGGTCCGTGAGCTGTTGAATGCCGCCTATGCGCAAGAGGCCAGCGAAAGGAACGGATTGTTCAAGATCATCGCCGAAGTCGCCGACGAATCGTCGGTCGATGACTTGATTGCGAGAATCGAGGGCAAGGATCCGGTCGCACGGCTGCACATCATCAATGTCCTGGCCCGCTTCAACCTGCCCAAGGTACAGCAGGCGGTGCAGACACAGCTCAAGGACAGCAGCAAGTTCATTCGCTCCGCGGCACTATCGGCGCTGGCGAAGATGGATGGCCCCTTCGATATGCCGCTGATCGTCGGGATGCTGCGCGATGCTGAAATCGAGGTTCAGAACAAGGCGGTCGATGTGGTGGTGAAGGCCAACCATCCTGAAACCATCAAGTACCTGGTGGATGTGCTCAAGGACGAAAATGAATACGCGCGGCGCGCCGCGGTCGAAGTATTGAACGTCGTCGGCACATCGAAGTCCGTGAAGTACTTGTTGGAAGTGATTGCCGACAGCGATTGGTGGGTGCGTACCCGCGCTGCCGATGCGCTGGGCAAGATCGGCGGTCCCCGCGTGGTCGATGCCGTGCTCGCGTTGATCAAAGACGAGAATCAAGACATCCGCCGCGCAGCCATCGAAATCCTCAACCAGACCAAGGATGAGCGCGCGGTGGCGCAGCTCATCGAAGCAACCCGAGACCCGGACTGGTGGGTCAGTGAACGCGCCGTCGATGCACTGGCGGAAATCGGCAGCAGCAAGGCGCTGCCGCGCTTCATCGACATGTTGCAGGGCGAGGTGAAGTCCCTGCCCACGGTCATCCGCGCCATCGGCAAGATCGGCGATCAGAAGGCTCTCGAGAGCCTGCTGCCCTTGCTGTCGCGGCCGGAGAACGAAATCAAAGTCGAGGCGATCGCGGCGCTGGCAAAACTTGCCGATGAGCGGCGCGCCGACACCATACGCGTGCGTTTGCAAGCCGTATCGACCGGCTCCGATGGAACCTTGAGCCAGGCAGTCTCACGCGCGCTCCAGGAGCTGGACAATCGCTTTTCAACGCAGCAAATCGCCGCGAATCAGCGCGCGGAAAAGATGCAAGAACCGGCCAAGACGCTGCTCATCGACAACGCGGCGCTGGCGAAGGCCGTCAAGCAGAACGAGGAAACCGCAGCGGCGGCCAGGCTGGATATTGCGACTTTGAAGCCGGGAGATGTCCTCGAGGGACGCTACAAGTTCGTCGAAAAGATCGGCAAGGGCGCGTTCGGCACGGTATTGCTGATGGAAGACACCGTTGTCGAGGAGCGCTTGATCCTCAAATTCTTGAATCCGAATGTCTCCGCCGACGAAGAGATGATGAAGCGCTTCGTGCATGAGCTGCGCTACAGCCGCAAAATTACCCACAAAAACGTCATCCGCATCTACGATTTCTTGTTCATCCAAGGCAACTACGCGATCTCCATGGAGTATTTCCCGTCGCACACCTTGGGCGGGGAAATCATCAACGAGAAGCCCGTGGATCTCAAACGCGCCGTCAAGTTCGGCATCGACATCGCGACCGGCATGGCGGTCGCCCATCAAGCCGGCATCGTGCACCGCGACTTGAAGCCGGCAAACGTGTTGATCGACAACGACCTGCTGCTCAAGATAGTCGACTTCGGCGTTGCCGCAGCGCAGACCCAGGGCGATACGCAATTGACCAAAACCGGCTATGTCATCGGCTCGCCGAAATACATGGCGCCGGAACAGATCTTGGGCAAGAAGGTCGACGAGCGGGCGGACATTTACAGTTTGGGCGTCATCATGTACGAGATGTTTGCCGGCGTCCCGCCCTACTCTCGCGGCGATCACATGTCCGTCATGTACCAGCATGTGCAGGGCAAGGCCCGGCAACCGATCGAAATAAACAAAGCTTTGCCTTTGGAATTGAATAACCTGGTCATGAGATGCATGTCGCTGGACAAGGCCAAGCGGGCGCAAAGCATGGATGAACTACGCCTGTCCCTCGAGAAATTCCTCTAGCGCTAGACGCACCTCACGTTTATGGGCGAATCAAGCCCCAAAGACTCGAAAAACCAATTGCTTACGGGTAGCCTAACGCGTTATGGCAAGAATCGATGCGTTTCTCAAGTTAGGTCTGGCGCAAGGCTGCTCGGACCTGCATCTTGCGGTCGGCATACCGCCCATGCTGCGCATGCATGGGGACTTGATGCCGATCAAGTTCCGCAACCTGGGCGATACGGAACTCGAGGCCTATATCACGGAAGTGCTGACCCAATCGCAGCTCAAAGTGCTGCGCGAGGGCAACGATCTGGACTTCTCCTATGTCTCCACCGAAGGCGGCCGCTTTCGCGTCAATGTGTTTCGCAAAGAGACCGGCATCGGTGCTGCGTTTCGATCGATCCCCACCACCATGCCCACGATGGACCAGCTCGGCCTGCCGCCGATCGCAAAGAAGCTGTGCGATTACCACCAGGGCATGATTCTGGTGACCGGCTCCACCGGCACGGGCAAGACCACCACGTTGGCCGCGATGATCGACTACCTGAACTCGACCCGGTCGCTCAACATCATCAGCCTCGAGGACCCGATAGAATTCGTCCACCGCAGCAAGGTCAGCCAGGTCATCCAGCGCGAATTGGGCACGCACCTGCCCTCGTTTGCCGAAGGCGTCCGCGCGGCCATGCGCGAAGATCCGGACGTGATTTTGGTCGGCGAGTTGCGCGATGCCGAAACCATTGCCATGGCGATGACGGCCGCTGAAACCGGGCACCTGGTGCTCGGCACGCTGCACACCACCAGCGCCACCAAAACCATCGATCGCATCATCGATGCCTTGCCCACGGATGAGCGCGAGCAGACCAAGAGCTTTCTATCCAACAGTCTCATCGCCGTCCTTACGCAGATTTTGCTCAAAACCCCGGATCAGCGCGCCCGGCGGGCGGTGTGCGAAGTCATGGTCCTCACCAAGGCGATCGGCAAGCTCATCATGACGGACCAGACGCACCAAATCCCCAGCCAGCTGCAAATGGGCAAGGAATATGGGATGCAGCTCATGGACCAAGCCTTGCTCGCGGCCATCAACGCCAAGGAGGTCGATCCGGAGCATGCCTACACATATGCATCCGACAAGCGCCAATTCCAGCGCTTCGTGACAGACATGTCGGGCATGCCCGTCGCAGAACCCGCAACCCCACCGTAGCGCATCGTGCCAGCCATCGATCAATACTTGACCCAGGTGCTCGAGCGAAACGGCTCGGATTTGCATTTTTTGGCAGGGGATCCGGCGCGCATTCGCCAATACGGCGAGCTCAAGGCCTTGAGCGACCAGACGCTGGCAGCCGAAACCGTCAAAACCACGCTTTATGAAATCATGCCGAAGCTGGCCGTGGAGCGCTTCGAGGCAAAAGACGGCACCGATTTCGCCTACGCCATCCCAAACGTCGCGCGCTTTCGCGTCAACGTGATGCGCCAACTCAATGGCATGGGCGCGGTATTCAGGGCGATTCCTTCCACTGCGAAGACCGCCGAGGAACTGAAGCTGCCGACGGCGGTGATGGATATGTGCAAGATCAACAGCGGCCTGATTCTGGTGACCGGCAAGACAGGATCCGGAAAATCCACCACGCTGGCTGCCATGATCGATGACATCAATACGCGCGAGAAAGGCCACATCCTGACCATCGAGGACCCGATCGAGTTCGTGCACGTGCGCAAGAACTGCCTGATCAGCCAGCGCGAGATAGGCGTGCATGCGGCATCATTCGCGTCCGCGCTGAATTCCGCCTTGCGAGAGGATCCGGACGTGATTCTGGTGGGCGAGCTTCGCGACTTGGAAACCATGAGCATCGCGGTCACCGCGGCGGAGATGGGCATTCTGGTGATGGCGACGCTGCACACCAACGGCGCGGCTGCCACGGTCGATCGCTTGGTGAACGCTTTCCCGGCCGACAAGCAGCCGCATGTGCGCACCATGTTGTCGACCAGCCTGCGCGGGGTCGTCTCGCAGCAGCTCATTCCCAAGCCCGACAAGCAGGGCCGTGTCGCGGCGCTCGAGATCCTCATCAATACGCCGGCGGTGGCGAATCTGATCCGCCAGGGCAAAATGGATCAATTGGAAAATGCCATGCAGAGCGGCACGGCCACCGGCATGAAGCTCATGGACGTCGCCATTCAAACACTGCTCGATTCGAAGCAAATTACCGGCAAGGACGCCTTCATCAAGTCCATCAACAAAGCCAAATTCGAACAGTTTCGCGAAGCCTCCTAGGCGCGAATTCGCGACCGACCGTCATGGGCGTGGCATAATTTGGCATGACCAAACGACGCCGAATTCTAGTCACCAGCGCGCTTCCCTTCGCCAACGGCCCTTTGCACTTGGGCCACATCCTCGAGGCCGTGCAGACCGACATCTGGGTGCGATTTCAAAAGCTTCGCGGCCATGAGTGCTACTACGTCTGTGCGGACGATACGCATGGCACGCCCATCATGCTCAAAGCGCAATCCGAGGGAGTCACGCCGGAGCAGTTGATTGCTCAGGTCAAAACCGACCATCAACGCGACTTTGCCGACATGCTGATCGGCATGGATAATTTCGGTTCGACGCATTCGGCGGAAAATAAGGTCCTGTGCGACCGGATGTATTTGCTGCAACGCGAGGGTGGATACATCGATAAGCGCAGCGTGCGTCAGGCATATGACGATACCGCACAGATGTTTCTGCCGGACCGTTACGTGCGGGGCACCTGTCCGGTGTGCGCCACTCCCGATCAGTACGGCGATTCCTGCGAAAACTGCGGATCCACGTACACGCCTGCCGACCTGAAAAATGCGATTTCGGTGGTGAGCGGTACCACGCCGGTGTGGCGCGAGTCAGAGCACTATTTCTTCAAGCTCAGCGCCTTCGAGAAGCCCTTACGCGCGTGGATTCAGAGCGGCGCGGTGCAGGCAAGCGCCGCGCGCAAACTCGACGAATGGTTCTCGCAAGGCCTTCGGGACTGGGACATATCCCGCGATGCTCCCTACTTCGGATTCGAAATCCCGGATGCGCCTCGGAAATATTTCTATGTGTGGTTCGACGCGCCGATCGGCTATCTTGCGAGCTTCACCCAGCTATGTGCGCGCACCGGTCTTGAGTTCGACGATTTTTTTCACATCGACTCGACCGCCGAACTGCATCACTTCATCGGCAAGGATATTTTGTATTTTCACGCCCTGTTTTGGCCGGCGGTGCTACAGGCATCGGCAATGCGCCGGCCGACCGCGGTTCACACGCATGGTTTCGTGACCATCAACGGCCAGAAGATGTCCAAATCGCGCGGCACCTTCATCACTGCGCGCCGCTACCTGCAGAGTTTCCCGGCCGAGTACCTGCGCTACTACTTTGCCGCCAAGTTAGGTGCGGGCATCGACGACATGGACATGAACCTGGATGAGTTCACCACCCGGCTGAATTCGGAAATCGTCGGCAAGCTCGTGAACATCGCCAGCCGCTGCGCCGGATTCATTACCAAGCACTCCGCCGGTAAATTGGCGGGCGGCCTGGCGGACGAGAAGCTGTTTGGCGCATTCGCCGCGGCCGGCGATGGCATTGCGCAAAGCTACGAAGGCCGCGACACGGCGGGCGCCATGCGCGAAATCATGGCGCTTGCCGACCGCGCCAATCAATACGTCGACTCGCGCAAGCCCTGGATGCTCGCGAAGGACCCCAGCAATGTTGCCGAAGTGCAAATCGTCTGTACTCAGGCCTTGAATCTGTTCCGCGTTTTAATGATTTACCTGCAACCGGTACTGCCCCTGATGGCGGCTCGGGCCAGTGCGTTCTTTCAAGAGACGGAATGGACTTGGGGCGCTGCCGCCAAGCCGCTGCTGTCCACGTCCATCAATGCCTATGAGCCGCTGGCCGTTCGACTCGATCCGAAGGCGGTGGCAGGCCTGGTGGAGCCGGAGGCGGCTGCGCCCACCGCGCCGGCCGTGGCGAGTGCCGGCGCATCGGACCAGGCAACACTGGCGGCGGCCACGTCGGTCGAAGGCAATCTGATCTCGATCGATGATTTTTTACGTATCGATCTGCGCGTGGCAAAAATCCTGAAGGCCGAGCTGATTGCCGGCGCCGACAAGCTCTTGAAACTGCGAGTCGATGTGGGTGAAATGGGAGAGCGCGAGATTTTCGCCGGCATTCGCGCCGCTTACGACCCGGCGACCCTGGTGGGCCGGCTCATCGTCGTCGTCGCGAATTTGGAGCCGCGGAAAATGCGTTTCGGAACTTCAGAGGGCATGATGTTGGCCGCGGGACCGGGAGGCAAGGACATATTCGCACTGTCAGCGGATTCGGGAGCGACGCCCGGCATGCGCGTCAAATGACATGAGCACCGAGACCGCGCCCGGCATGACGGCGCGCATCGATGCATTGCTTCCGCAGACCCAATGCACGCGTTGCGGCTACAGCGGCTGCAAGCCCTACGCCGCGGCGATTGCCGGCGGCGAGGCCGAGATCAATCAATGCCCGCCGGGCGGCCAGGCCACCATCGAGGCGTTGGCGCAGCTGCTCGAGCGGCCGGTGCTCCCCTTGAATCCGATCAACGGCGTCGAGACGCCGCTGCGCGTCGCGTGGATCGACGAAACGCGCTGCATCGGCTGTGCCCGCTGTTTGGCGCCTTGTCCGGTCGATGCGATCGTCGGTGCCCCGAAGTACATGCACACCGTGCTCATCGACCGCTGCACCGGGTGCGAGTTATGCCTGCCGCCCTGTCCGGTGGATTGCATCGAGATGCGGGCAGCTCACGAAACCGTGAATGACCCGACGCTGAATCGCGAGCGATACGCAGCCCATACCTCACGGTTGCTGAATCTGGCAGCGGAACGACAGCAGCAGCTTGCTGCAAAAAAGGCCATCGCCGCGCGCCACTTGGGCGAGCCGTGAATCCGCAAAAACGGCACGAGATCTTTGCCCGATTACGGGCGGCGAATCCGCAACCGCGCACCGAATTGACTTACGCTTCCGTGTTTGAACTTCTGGTCGCCGTCATTCTCTCCGCGCAAGCAACCGACAAAAGCGTGAACAAGGCGACCGCCGAGTTGTTCCGCGCGGCAAATACACCCGCCTCGATTTTGGCGCTTGGGGCTGGAGGACTGTCGAAGTACATCCAGTCGATCGGCCTCTATAACGCCAAGGCGAAGAACATCATCGCCATGTGCCGATTGCTGCTGGAACGGCATGGCGGCGAGGTACCGGTGACCCGAGAAGCCCTCGAAGAATTGCCGGGCGTCGGACGCAAGACCGCCAACGTCATTTTGAATACCGCCTTCGGGCAGGCGACGATTGCCGTGGACACTCACATCTTCCGTGTCGCGAACCGCACACGGATTGCGCCCGGCAAGACCGTGCGTGAAGTCGAAGGGAAACTGATGAAGTTCGTGCCGCCGGAATTTCGGCGTGATGCGCATCACTGGCTGATTTTGCATGGGCGCTATACCTGCAAGGCGCGCCGCCCTGAGTGCCCCGTCTGTATCATCGCGGACCTTTGCGAGTACCCGCACAAGACTCCCCCATGAGCGTATTCGACAACTACACCCGCGAGCAATTGCGGCGCGCGTATGCAGAGGCCTGGGCCAAGCACCTGGCCGGTTCGCCGCTGACGCCGCTCGAAGCCTTGATTGCCGATGTGATCGGTGCGCACTCGGAATACCAAAGCATCGTCGCGGATGCCGACACGGCGCTCGCATTCGAACCGGACGCGTCCGGTGCCGCTGACAATCCGTTCTTACATATGGGACTGCATCTGGCGGTTCGCGAGCAGCTGTCCATCGACCGGCCGCCCGGGATTCGCGAATTGCACCGGCAGTTGCAGGCGCAATACGGGGAGCCCCATCTCGCGGAGCATGCGCTGATGGAAGCGCTGGGCGAGGAGCTATACCTGGCGCAGCGCAACGCCATCGCCCCGGACGAGAGGCGGTATTTGGCCCGCGCGCGGGATCGTCTGGCGGGCGTCCGGCGTTAGGGGGCTCAGGTAAAGGTTAACGAAGCTTCATGCGCGCTTCATCGGTGCGGCTGACTTGGAAAGCTATGCTGGTTTGCTGTCAAGTCAGTCTACGATCGAGGTTTAAAGAACATGCGTTTGGCACTCACGGCGAGCGCTCTGTGCCTCGGCATTCTGGTGTTCGCCGTTCAGCAGGCCACATCCCAGACACCCGCGCCCTCAACCGCAACGCCGGCCTCCACAGCCACGGCCGGTGATGCCGCGGCGAAGCACGCCAAACGCACGGCTTGCCTCAAGGAAACCAAAGCCAGGAAGTTGCTCGGCGCCGAGAAGACGGCATTCTTGAAGGATTGCATCGGCGAGACGCCGGAGGCCATTTCAGCGAGCCGGATTTTGCCGCCGGATCGGCCCTGATTCCGAGGCTTGGTTTATAGCGTCCGGGCGGGTGTGGCGGTGATCGTCAGCCGGACGCTGTCCGCTGCCGCACCGCTCAACTGCAGAAACAACGGCCGCGTGCCGGCAAGTTCGAACTCGACGATTTTATGCGGCGCGCTGCAGCCATGCTGGCCTTGGAAATCCTTCGCAGCGACCAACGCGCCGTTCGACACCACATCGATCCAAAACGGCATGTCGACAGCCACGCGATAGCTGCCGCTCATCGGGAGTTTGAACGTGAAGACTCCCGCGTTGGACCCGGCGCTCGGTGTTTTTTTGCCGGGCGCGGCCGCAAAAGCCACATGGTCCTGCGGCATCAGCTTGAGCGCATACAGACGATTCAACAGCATGGCGGGCGCACTCTTCGCGTCCGCCCCAGCCGCCAACGGGGTGGCGTTTCCTGCGAATAATCCTCGCTCCTGCGTCACATCCCATTTGAAATCCACACAGGCCTCATCCGCAAATATCTTGCCGGGTGCGCCCAAGACGACGATCAGAAAGATCGAGATGACGGCGTTGCGATTCATTTCTTTTTGCTTGCTCATCAACGTTTGGGGATGTACAGATCCGTCAACGTGCCGTCGAAGGCTTCCGCGGCAAACGCGACCGTTTCCGACAGCGTGGGATGGGGGTGTATGGTCAAGCCGACGTCGGCGGCATCGGCGCCCATTTCGATCGCCAATGCCACTTCGGCGATCAGGTCGCCGGCGTTGGTGCCGACGACGCCCGCGCCGATGACGCGGTGGCTCTCCTTGTCGAACAGTAGCTTGGTGAATCCTTCGTCGCGATTGAGCGCCAGCGACCGTCCGCTCGCGGCCCAGGGGAAAATGCCCTTGCCGTACTCAATGCCCTGCGCCTTCGCGTCGGTCTCGGTCAGGCCCGCCCACGCGATTTCAGGATCGGTGTACGCGACGGCGGGAATGCAGCGCACATCGAACGACGACTTGTGTCCGGCGGCGACTTCCGCGGCGACTTTGGCCTGATGAGCAGCCTTGTGCGCCAGCATCGGCGCACCGACGATATCGCCGATGGCAAAGATATGCGGCACGTTGGTGCGCATTTGCTTGTCGACATCAATGATGCCGCGCGCACTGACCTTGACGCCCGCCACCGCGGCATTGATGGCGTTGCCGTTGGCGGAGCGCCCGACCGCAACCAGCACGTGATCGAACAACTGCGGTTCCGGTGAATCGGGACCCTCATAGGTTGCGCGCAACCCTTCCGGAAGCGCCTCGAGTTTGGCCACCTTGGTCTTCACGAGAATTTTCTCATAGCGCTTTTCGATTCGCTTCTGCAACGGGCGCACGAGATCTCGATCCGTGCCCGGCATGAGGGCATCGCTCAACTCCACCACCGTGACCTTTACACCGAGTGCGTCGTAGACGCAGGCCATTTCCAAGCCGATGATGCCGCCGCCAATCACCAGCAACCGCTTGCAATCAAGCGGCAGCTGCAGCGCACCGGTCGAATCGATGACGCGCGGATCATCGGGCAGCCCCGGTAAGCGCGCGGATTCCGACCCTGCCGCGATGACGCATTGCTTGAAGTCCACGCGGCGCGACCCTTGCGCGCTTTTGACGTCGAATGAATACGGTCCCAAGAATTTTGCTTCGCCTTGAATGAGAGTCACTTTGCGCTGCTTCGCCAGGAGCATCAGGCCATTCGTCAATCGCGTGATCACCTTATCCTTCCATAGGCGCAGGCGATCGCGGTCGATTTGCGGAGCACCGAAAACGATGCCGTTGGCGGACATATCGGCGGCATCTTCGATCACTTTCGCCGCATGCAGCAGCGCCTTCGACGGGATGCAGCCGTCGTTCAAGCACACGCCCCCCAGCACCGGCCAGCGCTCGATCAGCGTTACTTTGAGACCCAGATCCGCCGCGCGGAATGCTGCCGTGTAGCCGCCTACACCGGCGCCGAGCACGACCAGGTCGACGGCTCCTTCCGGGGCTGCGCTGACGGACCCGCTCGCGCTCTTTGGGCTTTTGGCCGGCGCTGGCGCAGAGGTTGCGGCGTTCGCGGCGGTCGGCGTGGCGGCCGGCGGCGCCGCTTTGGCGGCCGCGGGCGCAGGTGCTGCCGGCGGCGGGGCTCCGGCCGGTGCGGTCGGCTGGGCCGATGCGGTCGCCTCCGATTCAACGATCGCGATCAGCGTTCCCGCGGATACTTCGTCGCCCTTTTTGATTTCGATCGATGTGATCACGCCGCTCACGGGCGAGGGGACGTCCATGGCCGCCTTGTCGGATTCGAGCGAGATCAGCGGATCTTCAACCGCAATTTTATCGCCCTTCTTGACCAGCACCTCGAGAACGGAGACGCCTTTGGCGTCGCCGAAATCCGGCACGCGCACTTCGACCGCGCTCACAGCAGGGCCTTTACGTCACCGAGCGTTTTTGCGAGAAACACCACGAACCGAGCTGCCTCAGCGCCGTCGATGACGCGATGATCATATGACAGCGACAACGGCAGCATCAGGCGCGGGACGAATGCGCCGCGCTCGTACACCGGTTTCTGAGCCGTTTTGGACACCCCCAGGACGGCGACCTCCGGGGCATTGATGATGGGCGTAAAATACGTGCCGCCGATTCCGCCCAAGCTCGAGATCGTGAAACTGCCGCCGTGCATTTCGGCGGCTTTCAATTTCCCGGCGCGGGCTTTCTCGGACATCGACGCCAAGGTGCGCGCAGTCTCATAGATATCGAGCCGGTCGGCATTGGCGATGACCGGCACCACCAGTCCATTCGGCGTGTCGGCCGCAAAGCCCATATTGAAGTATTTTTTGAAAACCAGATTTTCTCCGGCTTCATCCAGTGAGGCATTGAATCGCGGGAATTCCTTCAAGGCCAGAATGCAGGCCTTGATGATGAACACCAGCGGAGTGAGCCGCACTCCCTCTTGAGAAGCCTTACTTTTAAGAGCGACCCGCGCAGCTTCGAGATCGGTAATATCCGCATCCTCGTGCTGAGTCACATGCGGCAGGTTCAGCCAGCTTGCCTGCAGCCGCGTCCCGGAGATCTTTTGGATTCGCGAAAGCGGTTTGATCTCGACAGCCCCAAACTGCGCGAAATCCACGACCGGCACTCGCGGCAAGGGCGAAACAGGCGCCGCGGTGGATGCCGCCGTTGCTAAGCGCTTGACGTGGGCTTTGACGTCATCCTGCGTGATGCGCCCCTTGACGCCGGTTCCATTGATCTTGCCCAAGTCGGCGCCCAGCTCGCGCGCGAACTTGCGTATCGACGGGCTGGCGTGGGCTTTGGAGAAGGCCCTTTCATCGATCGCCGGCCGATCCTCGCGTGACGACGGCGCGGAACCCGCTGTAGGGACTGCTGCGGCACCTGGCGCCGCGATCGGCGCGGCGCTCGGCGCAGGCGCTTTGCCGGGAGTCGGCGCAGCGGCGGGCTCGGCCGTTTGGTTGGGTGCGGATGCCGCCGGCTTGTCTGCGGGCGCCGCGGCTGCCGCCGGCTCGATCAATAAGATCAAGGAGCCCTCGGACACTTTGTCGCCCGTCTTCAGTTTTACCTGCGCGATCTTGCCGGCAACCGGGGACGGCACGTCCATCGCCGCCTTTTCTGTTTCAATCGTGACCAACGGTGTCTCTTTTTCGATCTGCTGGCCATCCTTGACCAGCACGTCGATGACGCTGACGTCCTTGAAACCACCGATGTCCGGAACTGTGACTTCGATTGCCATGATCATCTAGACCGACACGGGGTTGGATTTTTCCGGATCGATGCCGAAGGTTTGCATGGCCTTGTTCACCGTCAGGGTGTCGATCTTGCCCTCATCCGACAGCGCCTTGAGCGCTGCCACGACCACGTAGTGCCGATCGACCTCAAAGAAACGGCGCAACTCCGCGCGCGAATCGCTGCGGCCGAAACCATCCGTTCCCAGCACTGTGTACCGGCCCGGCACCCATTGCCGAATTTGATCGCCAACTGTTTTCATGTAGTCGGTCGCGGCAATAAAGGGGCCCTCGCGATCCGACAGCGCTTGCTGGATGTAAGTCTGCTTGCGCGGCTCGCCGGAATGCAGCATGTTCCAGCGCTCGATCGCGAGGGCATTCTTGCGCAGCTCGCTGAAGCTGGTCACCGAGTAGACATCGGCGGGCACGCCATAGTCTTTCTCCAGCAATTCCGCCGCCGCCAGCACTTCACGCAAAATCGTGCCCGAACCAAACAGCGTCACGCGTACTTTGCCGCGGCCGCCGATTTGCAGCAGGTACATGCCGCTCAAAATGCCCTGCGCCACGCCGGCCGGCATCGCGGGATGCGCGTAGTTTTCGTTCATGCAGGTGATGTAGTAGAAGACACTTTCCTGATCCTGGTACATGCGCCGCAGACCGTCCTGCACGATCACCGCCAATTCATAGGCATAGGTGGGATCATAGGCCACACAGTTCGGCACGGTCGTCGCGACCAGCTGGCTGTGCCCGTCCTGATGCTGCAGTCCCTCACCGGCCAGCGTCGTGCGGCCGGCGGTGCCGCCCACCAAGAATCCGCGCGCCTGGCTGTCGCCGGCCGCCCAGATGAAATCTCCGACGCGCTGAAAGCCGAACATCGAGTAGTAGATGAAGAAAGGCACCATGCTCACGCCGTGATTTGAATAGGCTGTGGCCGCGGCAATCCACGAGCACATGCTGCCCGCCTCATTGATGCCCTCTTCGAGGATCTGCCCTTGCTTATCCTCGCGATAAAACATGAGCTGATCCGCATCTTGCGGCGTGTAAAGCTGCCCGACCGAGGAATAAATGCCAACCTGGCGAAACATCCCTTCCATGCCGAAGGTTCGCGCCTCGTCGGGAACGATGGGCACGATATGCTTGCCGATGTTCTTGTCCTTGACCAAGGTGGTCATCATGCGCACCAGCGCCATGGTGGTCGATATTTCGCGATCGCCCGTGCCTTCGAGCAGACTGCTGAAGGCTTCGAGCGGCGGTACGACCAGGGGCGGCGCGAGCGAATTGCGCGCCGGCACGTAACCGCCCAGGGCGGCGCGGCGCGCCTGCAGATATTTCAGCTCTTCACTGTCCTCGGCCGGCTTTCTGAATGACAGGCCGGCGATTTCCTCGTCCGTGATTTGAATATTGAAGCGGTCGCGGACTTCCTTGAGATTCTCGTCAGTGAGTTTTTTCTGTTGATGGGTGGAGTTCAGACCTTCGCCTGCCTTGCCCATGCCGAATCCCTTGACGGTTTTCGCCAGGATCACCGTGGGCGCGCCCACATGCGCGACCGCCGAGGCATACGCGGCGAAGACCTTTTGCGGATCGTGGCCACCGCGATTCAAATGCCAAATTTCCTCGTCGGACATATTGGCGACCATTTCCTTGAGCTCAGGATACTTGCCGAAGAAATGCTCACGCGTATACGCGCCGCCCTTGGATTTGAAATTCTGGTACTCCCCATCCACGCATTCCTCCATGACGCGCTTGAGGAATCCCTTTTGGTCGCGCTCCAGCAGCGGATCCCAGCGTCCGCCCCACAGAACTTTGATGACATTCCAACCCGCGCCCAAGAACGCCGCTTCGAGCTCTTGAATGATTTTGCCGTTGCCCCGCACCGGCCCATCGAGCCGCTGCAAATTGCAATTGATGACGAAGATGAGATTGTCGAGTTTCTCGCGCACCGGCATGGTGAGCGCGCCCATTGATTCGGGCTCATCCATCTCGCCATCGCCCAAGAAGGCCCACACTTTGCGGTCCGAAGCGGGGACGATGCCGCGATGCTCGAGGTAGCGCAAGAACCGCGCCTGAAAAATCGCCATCATCGGACCCAAGCCCATCGACACGGTGGGAAATTGCCAGAAATCCGGCATCAGCCAGGGATGCGGATAAGATGACAAACCGCCGCCGCGCACCTCTTGGCGAAAACGCTGCAGCTGACTCTCGTCCAAGCGGCCCTCGAGATACGCGCGGGCGTAAATGCCGGGGCTCGAATGACCCTGCATAAAAATCATATCGCCGGGATGGGCGGCGCTGCGCGCGCGCCAAAAATGATTGAAGCCGACCTCATACAGCGTCGCCGCGGATGCGTAGGTTGCAATGTGGCCGCCATACTCGGAGTTGCTGCGATTTGCCTGCACCACCATCGCCAGCGCGTTCCAGCGTATATAGGCCTCATTGCGCCGTTCGAGCGAGCGATCGCCGGGATATTCCGGTTCCTGCGCTTTGGAGATGGTATTCAGGTAGGCGGTATTCGGCTTGAAAGGCAGGTACGCACCCGAGCGGCGCGTGAAGTCCACGAGTTTTTCGAGCAAGAAATGCGCGCGTTCCGGCCCCTGAGCCCGCATGACCGAATCGATGGATTCCAGCCACTCCTGCGTTTCACTGGGATCGATATCTTCGAACGGCGATTGTTGCGTCATAGAATGCACACACCCACGTGTCCTGTTAATATGGCAGGCACGGTACAGCGCCGCTGCGCCCACTGCCACTAAGTTTACCTGCGCTATCTTCGGGGTTTGGTTTTTCACGGTCAAGCAAGGTCGCGTACCTTTGCGGTTCTAAGCTATGCCGACTCGCTTGCCCTTCGATCAACTCCTCGTGCCGGTGCGCCAAATCAAAGCGCGCATCACCGCCGCCGCTCTCGCCCGCTACGCCAGTGCGCTGCTGTTCTTGCCGCTCGCGCCGTCGCAAACCGACTGGAGTGCGCTCCCCTATGGTGCGCTGCTGCGCGCGCTGCACGAGCGCAAAGTGCGGAAAGCCGGCGACACCTTTCACCTGCGCGTGGGTCCCAAAGCGCAGACGCTCTTGGTCGTCGCGTGCGTGGCCGGCGAGGCCAGCACCTTCGAGCGCCTGCAAGCCGCCGGCAAGCTCGCACGCAGCGCGCTGGACGGCGATCCGCAATCAGTGCTGGTCTGGCAACAGGGATGCACAGCCGGCGCCGCCGCAGCGACCTTCAATACCGTCACGGCGGCGCTCGAGGCAGCCGCGTTTCGCTTCGCAACTTTCAAGAGCAAACCTAAAACCCGGGCGCGGCTCCTGCACATTGACCTCGCGCGGCGCGAAAAGTTGCCTGATTTGGACCTGACGCTGGCGACGGCAGCCGGCAATAATCTGGCCCGATGGCTCACGGCCCTGCCGCCCAGCACCCTGGATGCGGGCATGTACCGTCGACTGCTCAAACAGTTCGCGCAGCGATTGAAATTGGGTTTCAAATTCCATGGCGAAGCGCAGCTCAAGCGCTTGGGCGCGGGCGCGTTTCTCGCCGTGGCTCGCGGCAACGGCACGCGCGATGCCGGCATCGCCTATCTATCCTACCGGCCGCGCGGCGCCGCAGCAGCGGCCATCAGCTTGGTCGGCAAGGGCATTTGTTTCGACACCGGCGGCACGAATCTAAAGGCGCACAAGAGCATGCTGGACATGCACACGGACATGGAAGGCAGTGCCGTCGCCTTGGGAAGTCTCTATGCACTGCATGCGCTGCGCTCGCCTCTGGCCGTGGATTGTTGGCTGGCCATCACCGAAAACCGCCTCGGCCCGCTCGCCTACAAGCCGCAGGACATCGTTCGCGCGGCGAACGGCACCACCATTCAAGTCATCCATACCGATGCCGAGGGCCGCATGGTGCTGGCGGATGCGCTCAGTCTCGCGTCGGCGAAGAAGCCGCGAGCCATCATCGACTATGCGACGCTCACCGGTGCCTGTGTGCACGCGCTCACCGAGCGCTACAGCGGCGCGTTCACCAATCGGCCGGAGGCGCGCGCCTTGATCGAGTCCGCGGGCGCCAGCAGCGGCGAGCGCGTGTGGTGCTTTCCCATGGACGTCGACTTCGACACGGATTTGGAAAGCAGCGTGGCCGACATCATGCAATGCGCCGCGGACGGCAAGGGCGATCACATCTTGGCGGCGCGTTTTTTGAATCGATTCGTACCCAATGACATCGCCTGGCTGCACCTGGATCTTGCGGCGGGCACACGGCACGGCGGGCTCGCGCACATCGCAACGGAGATCACGGGGTTCGGCGTGCGCTACACGCTGGACCTGCTGCGCAGCGGCTGGCCCGCGGCGCCCAAGGCAGCCGAGTGAATCATCTGCGCATTCAACGGCCGGACGATTGGCACGTCCACCTGCGCGACGGCGCGGCTCTCGAGGCTGTCGTCGGATTCACGGCGCAGCGCTTCGGGCGGGCCATTGTGATGCCGAATCTTAAACCCGCCATTACCACGACCGACATGGCCCGCGCCTATCGCCGGCGCATCCTATCGGCGCTGCCGGCGGGCAGCCGATTCGAGCCGTTGCTCACACTGTATCTGACGGATACGACGACGGCCGATGAAATCGATCGCGCGCGCGTCGCCGGCTTTATTCACGGCGTTAAACTCTATCCGGCCGGCGCGACCACACATTCGGATGCCGGCGTCACCGACATCCAGAAGGTCTACGGGGTTCTCGCGCATATGGAAAAGGTCGGCATGCGGTTGCTCATTCACGGTGAATCAGCGCAGGCCGACGTCGATGTATTCGATCGCGAAGCGCATTTCATGGATACGGTGCTTCAGCATCTGCTCGATCGCTTCCCGAAACTTCAAGTGGTCTTCGAGCACATTACGACGGCCCGCGCCGTGGAATTCGTCAAGGCAGCCAGAGCCGGCGTTGCCGCGACGATCACGCCGCAGCATTTGCTGCACAATCGAAATGCGATTTTCTTGGGCGGCATCAGGCCGCACTACTATTGCTTACCCGTACTGAAGCGCGAGCAAGATCGCCAAGCGCTGCTCGAGGCCGCAACCTGCGGCAACGCACGGTTTTTCTTAGGTACCGACAGCGCACCCCATGAACGAAGCACCAAAGAAAACGCTTGTGGATGTGCCGGTATGTTCACGGCTCATGCCGCCATCGAGTTGTATGCCGAAGCCTTCGAATCGGTCGGCCGGCTCGACCGGCTGGAAGGGTTTGCCAGTCATTTTGGTGCCGATTTCTACGGACTGCCCCGCCACACCGACAGCATCACGCTGCTGAAAGAACCCTGGGTGGCGCCTGAACACTATGCGCTCGGCGCAGGTAAGCTCATCCCCTACCGCGCCGGCGAGCGGGTGCGCTGGCAGCTCGCCCCACTCCAGGAGCCTGGCTCCTGACCCATGTCACAGATTCCCCCCATTACCTTTGCCACGCGCTTCCGCGGCTTTCTGCCGGTGGTGGTCGATGTCGAAACCGGCGGATTCAATTCGCAAACCGATGCGCTGCTGGAAATTGCCGCGGTGCTCCTCGAGATGCGCAGCGACGGCACACTCGCGCGCGGCGAGACTCATCGCTACCACGTCATTCCCTTTCCCGGCGCCAATATGGAACCCGCGTCGATGGCCGTGACGGGCATCGACCCCCATCATCCCCTGCGGCCCGGGATTCCCGAAGAAGACGCGTTGCAGCGTATTTTCAAAGAAGTTCGAACCGCCATTCGAACCGCGGACTGCACGCGCGCGGTGCTGGTCGGCCACAATGCCTCATTTGATCTGAATTTTTTGAATGCGGCCGTGGCGCGCGCGCAGGTCAAGCGCAACCCATTTCATCCATTTTCCAGCTTTGACACGGCAACGCTCGGCGGCGTCGCTTTTGGTCAAACCGTGCTGATGCGCGCAACCCTGGCCGCGGGCCTGGAATGGGACACCGCATCGGCACATTCCGCCGCCTATGACGCCGAACGCACGGCAGACCTTTTCTGCATCGTGTGCAATCAATTCCAGAGCGTCTTCGATGCCGGCCGCAGACGCCTGGCCGCCATGGGGCCGCTCGAAGTTGAGGTTGACCCGCAGGAACCTCGCGAGCCTGTCTGATGAGCCCGCGCGGCTCCTAGACGGCTACGGCGCCCGCCTCTGCCAGCAGTTGCTTCAATTCACCGCTCTTGTACATCTCCAGGGTGATGTCGCAGCCGCCGACCAGCTCGCCGTTGACGTAGAGCTGCGGAAAGGTGGGCCACTTCGAGTAGGTCTTCAGCGCCTCGCGCACTTCCGGGTCTTCGAAAATATTGACGTGCGCGAACTGCGCCTTGCAGGCCCGCAAAGCACCGACTGTCTGCGCGGAAAAGCCGCATTGCGGGAAGTCGGGTGTGCCCTTCATGTAAAGCACGACGGGGGCGGCCGACAGCTGGCCCTTGATTCGTTCAATTGCGTCCATAATCAACACTCTCCACGTTATTCATTTAAGACCGTTCGCGCTCGAGCTCGTTCGCCCAACGTGCGCAGCAGCGCCCGCTGCTCGGGATGGCTCATCCTCTGCCAGCAGGCGATTTCCTCAATTGTACGATAACAGCCCCTGCAGTACCCGTTGGCGTCCAGGGTGCAGTTATTGACGCAGGGCGATACGGGCGGGGCGGAGTCTTGAGGCATCGTTGAATTATTGGGGTCAGTCCCCTATTCTTCCAGCCTGCCGCATCGCAGGATCCGCCCCGTGGCGGGTCCGAAGCACAACTTTAAGGAGGGGAATCGCATGAACCCATTAACCACCGTCAAATGGCCTCTCATTATAGGATTCGTGCTCGCCGTCGCGATCGCGGCCCTGATAGATGGGGGCTTAAGCTTCAATAGCCTGACAGTGGCGGCCCTAACCCGCTGGCTGCACATCATATTCGGCGTCTTCTGGATCGGCCTGTTGTACTACTTCAATGCCGTACAGACCCCTGCCATGGCCGCGGCGGCGGCCGACAAGGGGGGCCCGGGCGGCGCCGGCATCAATAAATACGTGGCGCCACGCGCGCTGCTGTGGTTTCGATGGTCCGCGTTGGGCACCTGGCTCCTGGGTGCCTGGCTGCTGTCGCAGACTCATGGCCGCTTCGTCGGCGCATTTACCCTAGGGTTGCTCGACACACCGGTGTCCCGTCCCAATCTCATCATGGGAATCGGCGTGTGGTTCGGCACCATCATGCTGTTCAATGTCTGGGGGCTCATTTGGCCCAACCAGAAGAAGATATTGGGGATCGTGCCGGCGACCGATGAGGAGAAGGCGAAGGCCCGCAAGGTGGCGTTGTACGCCTCCCGCACGAACTTTCTGCTGTCCATTCCGATGTTGATGTGCATGGTCGGACCGACGCACGGCCTGCCGTTCTAAATGGCGAGTTCGGCACCGCTGAGCATGGCGCCCAGGGGCCGGCCTCTGAAGGCCACGGTGCCGATTCCTAAAGATTTGGCGCGGAAAGTCGCCGCCGCTCTCGCCGAAGATATCGGCGAAGGCGACCTGACCGCGGGGCTCATCCCGCCGGAAAAAAACGGCCGCGCGACCGTGATCACGCGCGAGGCGGCAATCCTCTGCGGCATCCCTTACGTGGAGGAGAGTTTCAGGCAGCTCGACGCGCGGGCGACCTTCGAATGGCGCGCAGCCGAAGGCGATTCAGTGATCGCCAATCAGGTTTTATTCACCGTCGACGGTCCGGCTCGAGCGCTTCTGACTGCGGAGCGGTGCGCGCTCAATTTTCTGCAGCTGCTCAGCGGCACGGCGACCGCCGCCCATGCTTACGTGGCCCTGCTGGCCGGCACGAACTGCCGGCTGCTCGATACCCGCAAGACCATTCCGGGCCTGCGAACCGCGCAAAAATACGCCGTCAGGGTCGGCGGCGGCCACAATCATCGTATGGGGCTGTTTGACGGCATTCTAATCAAGGAAAATCACATCGCTGCGGCCGGATCGATCGCGCTGGCCGTTGCCGCGGCCAAACACAACGCCGGATCCATCCCAATCGAGGTCGAGGTCGAGAATTTGGCGCAGCTGGAAGAGACCATCGACGCCGGCGCCGACATCGCGATGTTGGATAATTTCTCGCTGCCCACCCTGCGCGAAGGCGTGGCGATGAACGCGGGTGCGAAGCGGCGCTTGAAGATCGAAGCGTCGGGCGGAATCACCGCCGACACGATTCGCGAGATCGCACAGACCGGCGTGGATTTCATTTCCGTCGGCAGCATCACCAAGCATGTGCGTGCCGTGGATCTGTCGATGCGCTTCGAATGGCGCGCCGGCGCCTAGACCTCGGCACTGAAGTTTGACCGGTTGGTGTAGCGCTCGCCTTCCTGTCAGACGCTGTTGGCGGCCTTCAAGACCCGCTGCGGCTGCGACACGCCATAGCCTTGCGCGTAGTCGACACCGAGGCTTTTCAGCATGTTGATGATTTCTTGGTTCTCCGCGAACTCGGCGATGGTCTGCTTGCCGGTCAGGTGGCCGATCTCATTGATCGAACGCACCATCTCGCGATCGATGGGATCATGCAGGATCTCTTTGACGAAACTGCCGTCGATCTTCAAATAATCGACCGGGAAGTGTTTCAAGTATCCGAACGACGACAAACCGGTGCCGAAGTCATCGAGCGCGAATTTACAGCCCAATTCCTTCAAAGCCTGGATGAAGCGATTGGCCTGCGAGAAGCTGGCGATCGCCGCCGTTTCCGTGATCTCGAAACAAATCTTCGTGGCATCCAAGCCGCTGCGGTGAAATTGATCGATGACATAGGGCAGGAATTTGTCATCGCCCAAACTCTGACCCGACAGATTGATGGAGCACATGGTGAGCTTCTCGCGCTCATCGGCCTCCGACACCAGCCAGCGGAAGGCGTTCTCAATGACCCAGCGATCGATGCTCGGCGTGATGCCATAGCGCTCGGCGGCCGTCATGAAATTATCCGGCCCCACGATCTTGCCGGCCTCATCGCGCATGCGCAGCAGCAGCTCGTAATGCGAACCCTCCTCGGTTTTCTGCAGCGGCATGATGGTCTGCCTGAACAGCTCGAAGCGGCCCTCTTCCAGCGCATTGTTGATGCGTGCCGCCCATTGCATCTCGCGGCGGCGGCGCATGAGGTCGATGTCATTTTCCTCGAAACTGTGGACGCGGTTGCGGCCCGCTTCCTTGGCCGCCTGACAGGCGCTGTCGGCGGCGCTCAAGACGGCTGCGACATCGGCATTGTCCGCCGAGATGGGCACGACGCCGATGCTGGCGCCCAGGCGGAAGGTGCGCTCTTCCCAGGTGAATTTGAAGTTACGGACCGCCTCGCGCAGCGCCTCCGCGGTGCGCATGGCCTCATCGAGCGAGCAGCTCTCCAGCAGGATGCCGAACTCATCGCCGCCCAGGCGCGCCAGCGTGTCGCGCCAGCGGACCTTGGACTTGAGCAGCGCACCCACCTGGCCGAGCAGCGCGTCGCCGGCGCTGTGACCGCAGGTATCGTTGACGATTTTGAATTGATCCAGATCGAGCACGCACAGTGCGTAGGAGGTCTCACGCGCTTTGGCGCTCTTGAGCGCGCGCTCCATGCGATTTTCGAATTCGCGGCGATTCACGAGGCCCGTCAGCACGTCGTGGCTGGCGTGATAGCTCAAACGGCGGTTCAGTTCGCGCGCCTCGCTGACATCGTGGAACACCAGCACGCCGCCGGAGACCGCACCGCTGCCGTCGCGGATCGGGGATGCCGTGCTTTCCACGTAGATTTCATTGCCGTCGCGGCGGATCAGCAGCATCGGGCGCACCGATTTGATCGAGCGGGTGCGGCGGATGGCCACCGCCAGCGGATTTTCGAGCGGTTCGCAGGTTTCTTCGTGGAAGGCCCGGAAAATCTCCTCGATGGCGCGACCCTGGCTATCCTCGAGCCGCCAGCCGGTGAGCGCCTCGGCCACCGGATTTACATAGTCGATGACGCCCTTCGCATCAGTGGTGATGACACCGTCGCCGATGCTCTGCAGGGTGATCTGCGCGCTCTCTTTTTCGCGAAACAGCGCCTCTTCGTAGAGTTTGCGCTCGGTGATGTCCAGCTCCACGCCCACCAGGCGCAGCAAGCGTCCCTTGTCATCGACTTTGGCCTTGGCGCGGCTGATGACCCAGCGCCATTCGCCGGTCGCATGACGCATGCGATGCAGGCTTTCGAAAATCGGCGTCTTGCCGGCAACGTGATCGCGAATGGCGGCCTGCACGCGTGACATGTCGTCGGAGTGCACCAAGGTGCGCCAGTCGGGTGCCTGCCCCACATCGCTTTCATCGTAGCCCAGCATGGCTTTCCAGCGCGGCGAGAGGTACACGCGATTATTCAGGGTGTCGAAATCCCACAGTCCATCGTTGGCGCTGTGAATGGCGAGCTCGTTACGCTCCTCCAAGTCTTCCAGGTGACACTGGATCTCGATGCGCTCGAGACCGGTGGCAAGACTGCTGCCCACCAGCTTCATCAGCAGGTGCAACTGCACATCCCAATTCTCGCGCGGACGCGCATTGGCCAATCCCAACAAGCCCGCGGCACGCCCCTTGATCGAATAGCCGATGAGCAGCACCGACCCTACCCCTAAGTGATTCCACAGCGCCGCGTCGACCGCTTGGTCTTCTCGAGGCGCGCCGGTATCGCGCATCTCAGAGACGCGCAGCGGCGCCAACCGCGATTGCAACCAGGGCAACTCATCCAAGGATTGACCGCGCAACTGTTCCGGATTGCCGGTGGCCAACAGGCCGCGCGCGACTTGCACGTCGCCGATCTGACCCAACTCAGCATCCAGCGCGATATGAAAAGCGGCATCGACGAGGGTCGCTTCGCGCAGTAATTCCAAATTGACGATGATGGTGTCGAGGGCCGTCGCCGCGGTCATCGTTTGAAAATCAACCGCGATTTTGGTGCAAATGACGTCAAGGCCAACGGTGGGTCGCGCACCGCGCCTCGGCCAGGTTTGCGGGGACAATATGTCCGAGGCAGTGAGATCGAGGTGTCTGGGATCGGTTGGAGCTATTGCCATGCGCCTTCAGGTCCCAAGATAGTTACAGTTGAGCATCAATAGTTTGCCACTCAATGCAGTGCAAAACTCGAATCTGTCACACAGTTCCTCGCGAGCATGATCGGTACATACCTCTGGATTCTCGCATAAGTTGTAAGGATTACAAGCTAAGCGATTGTATTAATAGGGCTTCAGCCAGAAAACCACTCGATACCCCCGTGAACGCCGGGCGGGATTCTCAGGCCAATGCCGCCTTTGCCGTTTCGAACAGCAGCCTAAGCCTCTGTTCCATATCGGCTTGTAGATTCTCCAGAGCCGCCGCATCCAGCCCCTTGGCAACGTAGACCGGTTCACCGACGGCGATCACGACGCGCGCGCCGATTTTCGGGATGACGAACCGATCCCAGCTGATCTTCCAAGCGCGCGACGCGACATAACTCAAGGGAATGATCGGCCTTTGAGAGAGCTGAGCGAGCAGCAATGCGCCGGGCTTGAATTTCCATGGCGGGCCCCGCGGGCCGTCGGGGGCGATGACGGGGGATATGCCCTCGTGAACCAACGCCTGGTAGAAGTCGCGCAAGGCGCGTGCGCCGGTGTGCGTTGAGGATCCGCGAATCACCTCGCCGCCCAAACTGCGCACGATGATGGCGCCGAATTCGCCATCGACGGAAGGACTCACCAACACCCCCAGCTTGACGCCCGCGCCGCGCTGGTCGAATAAATATTTCGCGCAAAACAGTTGGTGCTGGTGCCAATACACGGGAATAAACGAAGGGAGGCGTGCAAGCGCCGCGGTAATGTGCTCGGCGCCGATAATGCGCTCGACCTTGCACCAGCCAATCACCGTCCGCATCAGCGCGACGGTGATGGGCGCGGCGAATTTGTACAGCCACAGTCTCCCGAACGTCAGGCGACGACCGGACCGGGTCTGCTGCTCATAGATGGTGTTGCGAAGGCCGCTCTCTTCCCGTTTTTTGCGCACGGCTGCCATTGTCGGGAAGCGCTCCGTGGTGCGCAATGCCTAAGTTACAATGGCGGCATGGAAACCACGGCAATTCCGCCCGGGCCGACCGAGGGCTACGATCTGGGCGGCAGCGATGAATCTCTGACACGCTTGCAGGACTACTTCGCCCGGTTCGGGGACGTTTACCGGATATTTGCGCCCGCTCGCGGCGTGTACAACTACGTCATCAATCATCCCGAGGACGTCAAGCGCGTATTGCTCACCAATCACCGCAACTACACCAAGGGTGAGGGCATGGATCGCGTCAAGATCCTGCTGGGCAACGGCATCATGACCAGCGAAGGGGCGTTGTGGCGCCGCCAGCGGCGCATGATGCAGCCCTCTTTCCATCGGCGCGTGATCGACCAATTCAGCGCGCTCATCAGCGAGGTCAATGAGAAATTCGCACAGCGCTGGGAAACCCAATCCGTGCGCGGCGAGCCGGTCAATGTCTCGAGCGACACCAGTGAATTGACGCTTGAAATCGTGCTCAGGTCGATTTTCGGCAACGATTTGGCGCGACTGGAACATCAACTGGGTGCCAACCCCTTCGAAGTGGTGGCCAAGCAATCCAATCGCGATTTGAAATTTGCCTTTCAATTTAGGTCGTTGGGGAAACTGGTCGGCGAGTTGATCCACCGGCGCCGCGACGCACCGGAAGCGCATTTCGATTTCTTGAGCATGTTCATGATGACGCGCGATCGGGAAACCGACGAGCCGATGTCCGACAAGGAATTGATCGACGAGGTACTCACGCTGATCGTCGCCGGGCATGAAACCACCGCGGCCGCGCTCACGTGGACCTGGTACCTGGTCAGTCAGCACCCGCGAGTCGCCGAGCAGCTGCAGGCCGAGGCTGACCGGACGGCCGCGGACCCCATATTGGGGCTCGGCGCCGCCGAGGCCATGTCCTTCACCCATCAAGTGCTGCAGGAGTCCTTACGGCTGTATCCGCCCGGCTGGCTCCTTACCCGCCGCGCCATCGAGGCCGATGAGCTGGGTGGATTTGCCATCGCACCGCGCACCGATATTTTCATCAGTCCCTATATGCTGCATCGGCATCCCAAGTTTTGGCATGCGGCGGAAGAATTCAAACCCGGGCGTTTTGCCGATGCCGATGCCGACGAACGCCACAAGTTCGCTTATATTCCCTTTGCGGTGGGACCGCGCCACTGCATCGGCGAGAACATGGCCATGTTCGAAATGCTGGTGCACATGCGCACCATGACGCGGCGCTTTCGCCTGAGACGCGCCACGCACGAGCCCATTGAATTCGAGGCGCAAATCAATCTGCGCCCTCGATCCAACCTCATGATGACGGTAGAAAAGCGATGAATGATGTCACTAATTTCATGACCTACACCACGCTGGTCGACATGCTCGAGCGCAATCGCCGGGTCGACCGCACCATTACCTACATGGGGGGTGAAAACGCCGAGAGGCGCATTCAATACGAGGATGTGTACACGCGCGCCCTCGGCATCTTGCATCACCTGCAGACGGCAGGCGCCAAGGCAGGCGATAAGATGATTATCTTCCTGAACAACAACGAGCAGTTTCTCGACGGATTTTGGGCTGCCGTCTGCGGAGGCATCGCTCCCGTGCCCCTGGCCGTCGGCATCAGCGATGAGCACCGGCACAAGCTGCTGCGGGTCGCGCGCAAGCTGGGCAATCCCCTGCTGTACACGGACGCCAAGACTTTGGAGCGCCTGGAAGCCCTCGCCGGCGAGGTGGGCGAGTCGGCGTTGTTCGCGCAGCTGAAGTCGCGCGCCTTCTTGGTCGAATCGATCACCGACATTTCGAAAGCCGGAAAACTGGTCCGCCCCGCGCCGGAGGACCTCGCCTTCATCCAATTCTCCTCCGGATCGACCAGCGAACCGAAAGGCGTGATGCTCAGCCACGGAAATTTGATGGCCAATACCCAGGGTGCGACCTTGGTCGGCAAATTCACCGATGAGGATATTTCATTGAGCTGGATGCCTTTGACGCACGACATGGGTCTGATCGGCTTCTACTTGATGCAATTCGCCAGCCGCGTGCACATCAATCTCATGCCCACCGAGCTATTCGTGCGCCGCCCCTTGTTGTGGCTGCAGGCTGCCGCCAAAAAGCGCGCCACCATCACCAGCTCACCGAACTTCGGCTACCGGCATTTTCTCAAGGTGTTGGGCGATCGGCGGCTCGAGAACACCGATCTGTCGTCGATTCGTTCGATCTACAACGGCGCCGAGCCCATTTCAGTCAGCCTGTGCAACGAATTCATGAACGCACTGGCCTACACGGGCCTCCGGCGCGACGCCATGTATCCCGTGTACGGACTGGCCGAAGCGTGCCTCGGGGTGACCTTCCCGACTCCCAGCACGGATTACCGCTGGATACGCATGAACAGGCACCGCCTCAGCGTGGGCGCGCCCATCGAATTGAATCCCGCCGAGTCGCGCGAGACACTCGAAGTGATGTGCGTCGGGCAGGTGCTGCCCAATACTGAACTGCTGATTGCGGATGCTTCAGGCGCGGGTTTGCCGGATGAAAAGGTCGGACGTATTTTGATTCGCGGCGCCAGCGTGACGCGCGGCTACTACGGGGATCCCGAGGCGACCGCCGCAGTGATCGACGCCGATGGTTGGCTCGACACGGGCGATCTCGGTGTGATGCACGAGGCGGGGCTTTACATCGTAGGCCGGGCCAAGGAAATCATCTTCGTCAACGGACAGAACTACTATCCGTACGATCTTGAGAATATTGCGCAGCGCGCGCCGGGCCTGGACTTGAATAAAGTGGTCGTTGCGGGCGTTGCAAGACCCGGTTCGCAAACCGAGGAACTGGTGGTGTTCGTACTGTATCGCGGCGACATCGCAGAGTTCTTGCCCACAGCCAATGCGGTCGGCCGGCTCATCAATGAGCACACGGGCCTGGAGGTCGCGCAGGTCATTCCGACCAAGCGCATCCCGAAGACGACCAGCGGCAAGGTTCAGCGGCATCTGTTGGAGCAGGCCTATGTGGAGGGCGAGTTCGATGCGGAGCTTGCGGAACTGAAGGTCCTGCGCGAGGCACGCGGCGGCTCGGACAGGGAGGCCGGCGCCGGCCTGGAAGCGCGGCTGCAATCGCTGTGTGAAACCGCGTTGCCGGGAAAGCGAATCGATGTGAACGACAATCTGTTCGAGATCGGCGCGAGCTCGCTCAAATTGATCGAGATTCACGAAAGCATCGACCGCGACTTTCCGGGTCTCGTCGATCTGACGGAGCTGTTCGACTATCCCACCATCGCGCAGCTGGCCAGACACTTGGAAGGCAAGCTCAAAGCGGCTCCCCCGCGCTGAGTCACGTTCCGCCGTATAACGGCTTTTTCAGCCGCCAGCGGCGGTAGGACCACAACCAGTCGGCAGGGCTCTTGAGCACATCGGCTTCGCAAGCGCGCGCGTAACGCTCGGTCACCTGATTGGGCTCGATGGGCTCCCGCCCGTCCCACAGCGGCAGAAATTCGACTTCGTAGAAACTGCGCCGCACGCGGCGCACATGCGCGTACAAGATGGGCAGGCGCATGGCGCGCGCGATCTGCTCCGCCCCGATATAGAACGCCGTATCCTGCCCGAGAAACTCGGTCCAATAGCGTTGATCCGTCGACATCGGCGCCTGGTCGGCATTCATGCCGATCGCGCGTACCACGCCGCGGCGCTTGAAAAAATCCGCCAGCAACTCCTTTGCCGGCACCAACCGTGCCCCGAAACGCGAGCGTAGCTTGAGCATCAAACGCTCCGCCCATTGATCATGCAGGGGCTTGTACGCCGCATCCACGGGATACCCCAGCTGCAGCGCCACCCCGTGCAACAGCCATTCCCAGTTGCCGAGATGCGAGGTCATCAGCATGACGCTCTGTCCGGCATCCAGATACTGACGCGGGAGTTCTGGGTTGGTGACGCGCATGCGGCGGCGCATGTCGAGCCCGGTCATCGACACCGATTTCAAAAGCTCGATCAGTACGTCGCAGAAATTCCTCAAGAACCGCCTGTGGATGTCTTTGCGCTCATCCGCGCTCAAAGTGGGGAACACTTTTTCAAGCTGTTCGCGAATCACATGTTCGCGATGGCGAACCACGTAGTAAGCCAAAAAGTACAAAAACGCAGAAAATGCATAGAGCGCGGCCCAAGGCAGGCGTGACAAGAGTTTGATCATGGCTACTCGCGGACGGCGTCGTTCATCAATTCTAACATACGGTTTCTGAACGGTTTCGCAGCCTGCAAAAGCGAACAGCGGTATCATGGGCGGCGTGAGCACCGCAGAATTTATCGCGCCTGGCCAAGAGCCGCCTGTGGCCGGCGGCACCCAGAAGGTGCGCATCGTGCGCGCCGGTCTCGACTCTCACCTCGCGAAAGAGGATCGCGTCGCGGTCGAAGCGCCGCTGGAGTACATGCTGCATCATCCGGCGCTGGGGCTGGAGCCGGTGTCTTTCGGCACCACCATGAGAACACCGGGCGACGATGAAAACTTGGCAGTCGGGTTGTTGTACGGTGAAGGCATCGTCAACCAGGCCAGCGACATCGACGCGGTCGAATCGAGCACGCGCCGGCCCAACGTCGTGAATGTGCGCCTGCGTCCCGACGTGCAAATGGAAATACAAACCGCGACCCGGCGCTTCTCGGCGGGCTCGAGCTGCGGCGTCTGCGGCACGACGGGGCTGGATGCCGCCATCGCGCGCGCTGCGGCGACTCGCATCGCGGATACCGGTGCCATCGACTTGAGCCTGTTGTTCAGTTTGCCCGAGCGCATGCGCGGGGCTCAATCCAAGTTTGGCGACACCGGCGGCATACACGCGGCCGCGCTATTCGATTTTTCAGGGAATCTCATCACCGTGGCCGAGGACGTCGGGCGCCACAACGCCATCGACAAGCTGGTCGGCGAATTATTGATGACGGGGCGCTTGCCGCTCAAAGAACACATCATCCTGTTGAGCGGACGGGCAAGCTTTGAACTGACTCAAAAGGCGCTGCGCACCGGCGTCGCCATACTCGCAGCCATCGGCGCTCCCTCGAGCCTCGCAGTCAATCTTGCGCTCAGCTCGGGTCTGACCCTGGTGGGATTTCTGCGAGAAAAACATTGCAACGTGTACTCGAGTCCGCAGCGCTTTTCGGCGGCTTCGGCTTGGATTTGATCTTGGGCCACCACGGCAGCGCCTCGGTCATGACCAACACTTTTCCGGGCGCCGCGGCCGGCCGGTAACCCGGCAGATTCGCCAATATCTCGCGCCAACCGGCTGCGGCGAGCGCTGCGCACAAACGCTGCACGGCCGTGTGCGCCAAATTAGCCTTGAGGCAGGCAAGGAAATAATTCTCCTCGACCAGCGGCTCGAAATGCAGGCCGAATTCCAGCGCTGCGGCCTCGACACCGACGCCGGCATCCGCCAATCCGCTGGCCACGCACAGCGCCACCGCGACGTGGGTTTCCTCCGTGAGTCCGCCATAACCCGGTAAATCCCCGGGCTCGAGGGAATGCTCGTGCATGAGATGATCGATGAGCATGCGGGTGCCTGACCCGAGCTGGCGATTCACGAATCGCAAGCGGTGGCGGATCACATCGGGAAAACTGTGGATGAGCGCAGCATGTTCTCGGCGCACCATGAGCCCCTGCATGCGTCGCGAACAGCCGATGAGCTTATGCCGACCCGGCTTGAGCAGGGGCTTCAAGGCTTTCGCAAATACGGGCGCCGCGCCGCGCAACGCCGGCACGTGAAACCCTGCCACCAAACATTGCCGATCGTTCAATCCCCGCAGCGCATCGGCGCTGCCCTGAAAGCGAATATCCAAGTGCAGGTCCGCGGTGCCCTCGACGTGCTGTTGCAGCACCGATAGCGCCATATCGTGGCTGGCCTGCAAGGTAAGCAGCTGGTGGCGCTGATCGCGCGCTTCGGCCACCACCCGGGAGAGATCCGAGCGCAGCGCTTCGATATGCGGCTGCATGCGGGTGCGCGCCCGCCGTTCCGCCCACAGCAATCGCTCGGCAAACTGCGTCGGCCGCGCTCTTTGGCCCTGAGACCAAATGAGGAGCGGCTCGCCCAGCATCTGCTCCCACTTTCGGAGCGTCCCCCAAAGATAGCGGTAGGAGCATCCCAATTCTTGCGCCGCCTGGCGGATCGAACCGACTTCCAATACCGCGGTCAGCAGATCAAACAACGGGTTGCCGAGCGTCGCACCGCGCTGCTCGCCGGGCTCGAAGCCATAGCGCAAGTGCAGGCCAAGCGCGGACTCGGCGTTCTTCGACGTTTTCTTGTACCGCACGCGCGCCCCGCAACTTCAAGGTTTTCCTGTGGCGCTAATTGTACCAGGGGCCTTGAGAATTGGACCTCCTGAGCGTCAGGCTTGCGGGTCCAGTGCGTTCGGGTAGAACAGTTGCTCGCCCTTGATCTTGTAGTTTGCGATGTCCCGCTGTCCCTGCGGGGAAATCAACCAGTCGATGAATTGCTGCCCTAACTCCTTTTTCACGGTCGGGTACTTCTGCGGGTTGACCAGCATGACGCCGTATTGGTTGAACAAGTGCTTATCACCCTCAACGGCAATCACCAGATCGCCCTTGTTTTTGAATGCCAGCCACGTCCCGCGATCCGTGAGCACGTACGCGTTGTCGGCGGAAGCCGTGTTGAGCGCGGCCCCCATGCCCTGGCCAATCTCCTTGTACCAAGGGCCTTTGGCCGCGGCCATGTCGATGCCGGCCAAGCGCCACAGATCGAGTTCGGCGATATTGGTGCCCGATCGATCTCCGCGCGAAATGAATGCGGCGCCTTTGAGCTTGATCGCCGCGAGCGATGCCAGGATATCCTTCGATCCCCTGACCGCGGCGGGATCGCTCCGCGGCCCTATCAGGACAAAGTCGTTGTACATCACCGGGTAGCGCTTCACGCCGTAACCTTCCGCCAAGAATTTCTCTTCCGCCGATTTTGCGTGCACGAAGACAACGTCGGCATCTCCACGGCGCGCGGTATCGAGCGCTTGGCCCGTGCCCTGCGCCACCACTTTGACGTCAACGCCGGTCTTGGCCTTGAACAGCGGCAGGAGGTAGCCGAACAGCCCGGAATCCTGCGTCGAGGTCGTCGAGGCGACAACGATCGACTTCTCTGCGCCGAGGGCCTGGCCGATCAATGCGATGCCGACAATGGCGGCAATCGCCCTTATCCTCGAGCACTTGCGTCTCATACGAGCAGTTCCCCAGAGAGGAATTGTCGGGCCTCGACAGATTGCGGCGCGTTGAAGAAAGACGCTGCTGCAGAAGTCTCGATGACGCGTCCCTGGTGCAGCATGACGATCTCTCCCGCGAGGCGTCGAGCCTCGCCTAAATCATGCGTCGACATCACAATCTTGATGCCTTCGGCGACGATGGATTGAACCACATCCTCGAAGGCCTTGGTTGCCGCCGGATCAAGACTTGCCGTCGGCTCATCGAGAAACAATACAGCGGGATCGCGGGCCAGCGCGCGCGCCAGCGCAAGGTGCTGCTGCTCGCCACCGGACATGCGGCGGGCGGGACGCCCGCCCAACCCCTCGAGCCCCACCCTGTTCAGCAACTCATCAACCCGGCCGTCGAGAAGATGCCGGGGGACAGCAGCCGCCTTGAGCGCATAGCGAATGTTGCCGGCGGCACTGCGTCTTAGCATGGTTGGGCGCTGGAACATGAAGCCGCGGCGGGAAGGTGGATGCCGCTCTCGCCCGGCCCACGTCATGCGTCCGCTTGATGGCGCGAGAAGGCCCATGGCGATTCTCAGCAAAGTTGTCTTGCCTGAACCATTCGGCCCGATCAGCACAGTTGGGCTGCCCGCCGCAAACTTAAGATTGATGCCATTGAGAATGGTCACATCATTTGCGGCGAAGCAAACCTCTTCGAACGCAATCGGAAGCTCAGCAAGCGGCGAGTCCACGCAGGTGTATGCCCGGATTGACTGGGGCCTTCAGTTTAGGGCAGCGAAGACGCGTCGAAGCCGTGTTGCGCCAGTATTTTTTGACCTGCGGGCGAGAGAATGTACAGCGCAAACTGCCCCGCTTGCTCTTTGTTCGCACCTGACAGCACGGTGAGCCCATAGTGGGCCTCGATGGCCAATGCCGGCGGCAAGGGAATGACGGTGATGCCCGGAGACTCCTTGGTCACGGCGGGGCCGCCCGTGCAGTAGGAAAGGAACATGTCCACACGCTTTTCCTGAAACAGCCAGGCAACCGCGTTGGCCGCACTCGGGGGAACGGCCAGCGATCCCGGCACATTGCCGATCTTAATGGCCTTGGCTTCAAGCGTCGCTCGGCTGCCCGGCCGCAGTGAATCGGCCTTTTGAAACATCGCCCAGGCATAGTCGCCGGCCGGATCATTCTTCGGCGTTGACGTTCCTATCTTGATGGATGGGTTCAGCATCGTTGCCAGCAGGGTCGCAGGCCTCGCTTTCAGTCCGGGACGAAGCAGCACACACAGGTGATTGCGCGCGAACAGGACGGTGGGTCCTGCCTTACCGGCGTCGGTGAGTGCCTGCGGGTTGCCCATATCGGCAGACGCGAAGACATCACCCGCCTCTCCCTGGAGCAGGCGCTCTTTCAGAGCACCCGATCCCCCAAATACTGCCTCCACACGCGTTCCGTATGCATCGGAATACGCCTTCGCGATATCCGCCATCGCCGCGCGAAGACTGCCCGCGGCGTGCAGACGCACCACGGCCGTATCCGCGGCGGCCGATGATGCAGCGACCAACGCAGTAAACAAAACAGACACAAGGCGAATCATGTTTTCTCCCGAAGGTAGCGCCCGGCGCATCAGCCCACCAGCCGCTCGCCGGCACGGCGTGCCATCCACGCGGCCGCGTTGACGCCGATAATGATCGCCATGAGCACCATGCCGAGTCCCACCGCGAGCGAGAGATTGCCCTTAGAGGTCTCCAATGCAATCGCCGTGGTCATGGTACGCGTGAATCCGTCAATGTTGCCGCCGACGATGATGACGGCGCCGACCTCCGCTGCCGCCCGCCCAAACCCGGCGAGCATGGCCGTGACGAGACTGAAGCGCGCTTCCCATACCAGCGTTGCGACACGGCCCAACGGACCGACATTCATGGCGGTCAGTTCATCTCGATATTCGGCCCACAGATCCTCGATGGTTTGGCGTGTCAGCGCAGCGATGATCGGGGTGACCAGAATGGTTTGCGCAACAATCATGGCTTGCGGAGTGAACAGAATCCCAAGCAGTCCCAGCGGACCTGAGCGCGACAGCGCCAGATAAACGCCAAGACCGACAACCACCGGCGGCAGGCCCATCATGGCGTTCAACGCCACTATCAGTCCCGTTCTGCCCGGAAACCGCGTGAGGGCTATCAGAGCGCCCGCTGGGATTCCGATCAGCGCCGCGCACACCACGGCGCTCAAGCTGACCGCCAGCGACAGTTTCACGATGGCGATCAACGTTGGGTCTGCGGACAGCACCAGATGAAACGCAGAAAGGTTGTCGGGCATATTTAGAAATCAACGCTCGCGGAAGCCAGCACGGTGCGCGGCGAGCCGAAGTGCGCGAGCAGATTGCCGGTGTTGGCGCCCGTCAGGTTGCTGGGTGCGACCGTCGACCAATAGTGTTTATCGGCCACATTGTCCACCGCGAGACGCCAGGTCACGCTCTTGGTGAGCACGGTCGAGGTATAGCGCGCGCCCAAGTCGAACAAATTGTAGCCCGCGACGAAGAACGAATTGGTGTCGTTGGCGGCGCGCGGTCCCGAGAACTGCCAATCAAAGCTGGCCACCAGACCTTGAACCGCGGGGAAATGATATTCGAACAGCGTGTTGCCTTTGACCTTGGGCGCGCCCACATAAATCTTATCGTTGGTGGCCGCCAGCGGCGTATCTTCGAGCTTGGCGTCGAGCAGTGTCACACCCCCGTATACCGTCAAGCCGCTGATCACTTCACCGACGGCGGACAATTCCACTCCCCGGTTCACCTGCAAACCGGATATTTCAAATGCTTTATCCACTGGATTGACGTTGGCAAAGGGCCGCTGGATGCGAAACAGCGCCGCGGTGAAGTCGATTTTCGCGAGCGAAGCCTTGTACCCCACTTCGTATTCCTTGCTTCTGTAGGGCGGCAGGCTCTGCCCCGCGTTGATCAGGGGAGGGTTGGTGCCGGTCGGCGCCAGGTCACCCGCCTGCAAGCTGCTGGCAAAGGTCGCGTATACCGTCATGTTGCTGTGAGGCTTGTACATGAGGCTCGCCGTAGGACTCAAGCCATGATTCGCGTATTCCGGGAGCGCAACGGCCTTCGCGCTGTAGTTGTCGACGTGAAACCAGTCCTGACTCACCGCCAAGCGCGCCGCCCAGGCATCCGTGAAGCGAATGGTGTCGCCGATGTTGATGCCCTGCTGGTACGTCGTCGAGGAATCGAAGTTCAGGCCCGTATTGGGCAGTCCGGCCGCGGGGAAGGGAAATATCTTGGGGCTGTTGATGTTCGCCGAGCCCAACAGCACGCTCGCAGCGGTCGCGGGCGTTTTGACCGAATAGGATTGCGACTTGTAGCCGGCGGTGCCGATCGTCAAGTCATGTGCCATTCCCCACGTGGTGAAGTTGCCGTCGAGATAGGCGGCATCGCTGGTCATGATGAAGCGCGGCGCAAATCCATTGGCTAGCGATGAGTTGTAGTTGCCGTTGTTGTTGGTCAAATTATTGACCGGCGTGTTGATGTCGCGCGACGCGTCTTGGTTGAGGGCGCCGACCACGAGATGCCAATCGGAATTGAAATCATGCTTCAGCCTGACGCTGCCCATGCGGGTCAACAGATCGACGCCCGCGTAATTCTGGCCATAGCCCACGTTTTTCGGATCCGGGGCGGGCGGCAGGTTGATCTTCTCGCTGTAGCTGAACCAGCCTGGGTAACCCGTATCGATCAAGTGATAGTAGCTATAGTTGGTTTCGATGACGGTATCGTCCAAGGGCCGCACGTCCACAGCGAGGCTGCCGAGCACGCGTTTGGCATGGCTGTGCTCGACCCAGGCATCGCCCTCGCCAAACAATCCGTTGAAGCGGTAGCTCACCACGCCGTTACTGTCGATCTTGCCGCCCAAGTCCACATGCGCGGTGCCGATGCTGTCGCTGGCGTAGCTCACCGTCACTTCCCGCAAGTCGGAGTCGGTGGGACGCTTGGAGACGAAGTTGAACATACCCGACGGATTGGCCGGACCGTACAGCGACGCCGACACCCCGTTGATGACTTCAATCTGCTGAAATTGCTCCATGGCATTCGCCACGGTGATGAAAAAGGTCATGCCATCCATGCGTGAATTCTGGAAATTGCCGCCCTGCATGCCGCGTGTTTGCGGCCGCAGAATATCGGCTCCCTGCTGTTCCTGATAAGCGACCAGCGGCAGGTATTTCGAAATGTCCTTGAAATTCGTCGCCTGAGAATTTTGCATCAGTTCCGATGAAAGAATTCCAATCGAATAAGGCGCATCCAGTAATTTCATCGAGCCCAAGGGTCCGATCGAATCCACGGACCCGACCCGGTAGTTGTCTTCGGATTCCTTGTTTCCCACCACCGTCACATGCGTCACCGCCGCCGGCTGCGCCTCAGGATTGGGGGCAGCATCGTCGGCCTCGGCGACCTGCGCCAAGGCTACGGGAATCAGAACGGCAAATAGTGCGGGACGAATCGATCGGCGCATTAAACTCTCGTTGCAATGGATTGACGGGCGGCGCGATGGCCACTTGCGAAATGTGCTCGACAAGTAGATAAAAGCCCGAGAAAACTAGCATGGCAGGCTAGGGCCAACAATATGCACGGCCGAGCATATGTTGCGAGAACACGCGAATCGACGCGCTCGATTTTTCGCGCTCTAAGAGTCAATCACGCCGCGTCACTCTGCGTCGAATCGCTCCGCGCCGACGTAACAATGGAAGCGTCGATTGACGGCACGGCCGAACAATGCCATGCCGAACTTCTTCGCCAGATCGTAGCCCATGGTGGACACGCCATTGCGCGATACGACGATCGGCACGCCGCTTTGCGCCGCCTTGATCACCATCTCGCCGGTGAGTCTGCCGGTCGTGAACAGGATTTTATCGCCGCCGTCGATGCCGTGCAGCGCCATCCAGCCGCTCACCGTGTCCAGCCCATTGTGCCGGCTGACATCCTCGACCGACACCAGCAAGCGGTCATGCTGAAACAGCGCGCAGCTATGCACCGATCGCGCATGGCGATGGATGGTGTCGTGCTGGCGCAT
>DASQPK010000058.1:0-9078 GCA_035643995.1 Steroidobacteraceae bacterium
GGACCGACAGCTGCCAGTCCTTGTTCAGGTTCTGCGTGAAGCGCCCGACGAGGTTGTAGTTCTCCGTCGGCGGCTGAATCTGGTCCCAGGTGTCGTGGTAGGTACATTGATTGGCCGCGAAAGTGGTTGCGTTACAGCCGGGCATGAAACCCACGATGTTGCCGTTTGTGTCCGTCACATAGCCCGTTCCGGACCGGGGCAGCCCACCGACGATGGGGTTCTGGACCCCGGGAGTGACGTTGTATCCGCCCGAAGAGGTGAAATCAGTTTGAGTAAAGATACCGCCGCGGTCGGCAAATTTGATTTCGTTCTGTTTGCGATACTCGGCCGACACGTAAAAGTTGTGTCCGTCGTTGATGAGATCGCCCATGCCCCAAATGCCTGAAACGTGGAACTGACTACCGTCACCATGGCTGGATAACCCACCATCAGCGGTCATAGAGGCGCCCTGGTAGGTTTTTTTCAGAATGATGTTGACCACGCCCGCGATGGCATCGGAACCGTAGATCGCGGAAGCACCGTCTTTCAGCACCTCGATGCTTTCGATCGCATCGAAAGGGATATTGGAGACATCAACGAAGGAGCGCTGGCCGTCGTCGCCAATCGGGTAAGGCGCCATTCGGTGCCCATCGATCAATACCAGGGTAGAACCGACGTTCAGACCGCGAAGGGCGATGCCGGCGGCGCCGCTGGCAAATGCACCCGAAAAGCCTTGCGACAATGTGCCCTGACCATTGGCGGTCAAATTGTGCAATACGTCCTGAACGCTCGTGTAGCCGGTTTCGTGCAGTTCCACGGCAGTGATGATCTCCATGGGACTCGACGTCTCCGTGTCAGTGCGCCGGATATGACTGCCTGTCACCACGATCTCTTGAACTGGCTCGGGAGACGTCGTAGCAGCCGCCGTTGTTGCCTGCCCCATAGCCGTCAAACTGGTAAGTGAGCCGCCAAGCAAAATGCCCATTAGGAGCGGCCCATACTGCAATGCTTTCATCTGAATCCCCTAAAAATGACTGTTGCAAAAGAATGTGTTGCGCAAAAGCGTCGAGGCGCCCATTTTTCCAAGCCATCAAATCCTTAAGCGCCCTGGGGGCTGAACATCCCTTTAAAATGGCACTTGGTCCCTCCAGGATACCGCATTGTCCCTCGCTAAGAAGCATTACGGTAACTGGCTCAATCAAAAGTTATGCAAAGAGAACCCTTTTGCGCGATGAATGTAGTTTTTATACAACACCACAACCGCGGTGTGGTGGCAACGACCTAGAGCGGCGCGGCGCCGCGCAGCTTGAGCCTTAACCACGCGTCTATGACGCCGCCCGCCTCGATGCCGAGCATGGTGGGCTCACCCGCAACCTCGCCGCGCAACAGCTGCACCTCGGCCCCCGCCGTGCCCCAGGGCCGATACAGCGATGGCAACGCCTTGCCGAACAGCACGACCTGCGGACAGCCAACGGCGGCGGCGGCGTGCGCGGGACCTGAATCGACGCTGAGGAGGCCGTCGGCGCGCTCGAGCAGCGCCACCAAGCGAGGAATCGGCAGATCGTCCGCCACATTGTGGAGACCGCGGATATCGGCCAACGAAGCAAGCTCTCGGTTGAGTTGGTATTCGGGACCGGTGCCGAGCAGCAGGATGGCATGCCGGGGATGGTGCCCGCGCAGGAATTGCAAGACTCCCGCCCAACGCTCGAGAGGCCAGTACTTATTGTTGACCGCCAGGCGACGCGGGCCTCGCCGCATGGTGCGCTTATTGCCGATCTGCACCAGAATCAAGGGCTGTGCGGCAAGCTCTCGTGCCTCGAGCCAGGCCGCAAGTTCGGCCCGCTGAGACTGCGCCACCTCCAGATAACAACCCGGAGCAACCGCATCGATCTCGGCAGGATGCATGCCGGCAGGCATGCTCGGCAGGACTTGCGCCAAGCGCCGCCACTGCTGTGTCGCGTGCTCGCCGGGCAACAACGGGTGATCTTTCACATCGACGATGTATTCGCTGGGAATCCCCGCCCGATCGAGGATGGGTCTGGCTGCATCGTCGCCGTCACAGAACCAGGTGGGACTTGGGGTTCGCGCGCGCAATTGCCGCACCACGCGCCATTGATCCGCGCTCAGCCAGTAGGGCGTCTTGCGGCTGCGCAAGCTGAAGATCTCGCCCACGCCCGGCTGTCCGCGCAGCAGCGGCTCGCTCCAAGGTCCTGAAGTGACGACATCGACGGGTACGCGAAATTCCGCGTACAGAATTCGGATCAACGCCGTCAACAGGACCATATCGCCGAAGGCCCCGCAGCGTACCGCCAGCGGCCTCTCACAGTATCGCGGGGACAAGGGTTTGCTCCTGGGAACCTCCTATTGAATGACGCTGTCGCTGAATCTTTCCATTTCTTCCAATTGCGGGCTGAATTGCAGCAGCAGCAGATCGACGCCCACCTCTTCGAACCTGCCGATCTGGTCCTGCACCTGCGAGGGAGTGCCCACGAGCCCTGAGCGCAATCCGCGGTTCGATACGGAATACTCTTGAATGGACATCTTCTGTTCCAGCTGCGTTCCTTGAAGCCATTGCTGGTAGTTCGCGTAGCCCTTGGCATTCTGCTTCACATCGGTGATGCGCTCGACCTCCTTGGCCACTTCGCTCTCGGATTCACGCGTGAACGCGTAGCCCGCCACGCCGAATTGCATGCGTTCCAGCCCGAGCTTCTCTCGCCGCGCGCTCATGTCGGCTATTTTGGCCGCCACATGCTCGGGGGAATCGCCATGCATGACGTAGGCATCGCATTTTTGCGCGATGAGATTCTTGGCGGCCTCTGATTCGCCGCCGGCATAGATCGGCGGCCGCGGCGAGCGCACCGGTTTCGGCTCGAGCACGGTGTTCTCGGTGTTGTAGTACTTTCCCGTGTGGTTGTAGGTCTTCTGCGACCAGGCGCCGTTCACCACATCGAGCCATTCCGACGTTCGCCCGTAGCGATCATCGTGGCGCTCGAAGTCGACGCCGTACATCTTGGCTTCCTGCTCCCACCAGGAGGAAACCACATTGAGCGCGAGACGCCCGCCGCTGATGTGGTCGATGTTCGCGGCTTGCTTGGCAAAAAGCGCCGGCAGATGAAAAGTCGGCCGCACTGCCACCATCAGTTCCAGCGTTTTCGTGACCGCCGCAAGGGCCGCCGAGGTCGACCAGGCATCGAGGCTCGGCGCATCGATTCCCTTGATGTCGTTCATATTGAGTTCCGCAATGAGCGACAGATCAAATCCGATCTCCTCGCTGCGCTGCGCAAGCTTGCTGGTGTACTGCCAGCTGGCTTCCATCTGCTCATCCTCGACGTTGCGCAGCCAGCCGCCGAACACGGGCATCCAGTATCCGTAGCGAATCCCCTTTTTACCCGGCACGGCGCACCTCGTCCTGCAGGAAATCAGCAAGATTCTCCACCGGGTTGAAACCGATGACGCGGGGCGCATCCGCGACGAAATTGGAAAGCGCGTTGACATCGTAATAGTAGATGTTGCCGTCCCGGTCATCGACGATGTATTCGATGCCGCCAACGTCGATGCCGGCCGCGCGCACGATGCGTTCGATGTCTTGAATCACCTTGGGCGGCGCTTCATAGCCTTCAACCTTGAGCCCGGCCTTCGATGCCTCGACCGCGCAGGCATTCTCCAGGCTTTGTCCGCTCGAAGTTTGACAGATGTCCGCCGGGCACAGATCGAACGTCTCGCCGGTCAGGTGGACCTTGATGGCGTACAGATACTTGAAGCCCAATGTTTCCACGCGCGTGATGAATCCGCCGCGCGCCGGAATGAATTCTTGCACGAGCGCGACGCTGTCATTCCCCAAGTCCAACTGCCCGGCGGCCACGGCAGCGGCCAGCTCCGCCTTGGTGTTGAAGCGCGTGATGCCCTTGCCGCTGCCGCCCGTATTGGCCTTGACGATGATGGGATAGCGCAATCCGTCGGCGGCGGCGGCGGCCTGCTGCGGCGAGTGAATGATGCGCGAGGGCAGAAATCGCAGCCCCAGCGATTTCAATAGCGAGGCTTGGCCGGCCTTGGATATCTCATATCGAAACGCCTTGGCACCATTGAGGACACGCACGCCCTGCAGCTGCAGGTGCTCGAGGTAGGCCAGGGTGTGGAAAATTCCGGAACCGTGCCGGCGGCTGTTCGCAGACGGACTCATGCGATTGAACAGCACTTTGAAGGCGGGTTTCTGCGCACCCACTTCGTAGAAATGGTCGGGTATGAAAATCTTGTCGAAGGGGAATTTGCGCCGTTCCAGCTCGGCGAAGATCTGCGCGAACCATTGCGGGTGTTCGTAGAGAAACGCCAGCGCCGCACGATCAAGCGCGACGTCGGGAAACGCCACCGCACCACTCGATATCGACATGAACAGCTCCTGGATAATTGGTTAATCATCGTTCGAACCGAAAATGATGCGCCCGCAGTGCGCTGCTAGGCAACAGAAGCGAACGGGAGCGGTTTTGCCGCATCCGCCAGGCGGCGATTAGACCAACAAATTCATGGGTATACGGAAACCGCGGACCTCATTTGCCAGCCCTGTGCTATTTCGGCATCCTCTGGCCCGTGGAAGAGCCACCCGCACTGCCCGAGTATCCGAGCACCGATACGCCAAACAGCCTGCGGTTCGCGGCGTTGTACAGCGATCTGCGGCTGCTTGCCGAGCGCCAACTGCGGCGCAACGCCGGAGCGCCGATCAGCCCCACCACGCTGCTGCATGAAGCCTACCTCGACATGTCCGGGAAGGACGCGGTATTCCCGGATCGCGAGCGCTTCATCGGCTACGCGGCCCGGGTGATGCGCGGGTTGATCATCGACATGGTGCGCGAGCGGCGGGCATTGAAGCGCGGCGCAGCCTTTCACATTACTCAGATACCCACGGAGTTGGCCGCTTCCGAGGGGAGCGAAGCGGCCCTCACCCGCCTCTCCGACGCGCTCGATGAGCTCGCCATGCACGATGCGCGGCTCGCCGAGGTCGTCGATTTGAAGTATTTCTGCGGATACACTTTCGAAGACATCGCTGCGCAGCGCGGAACATCCAAGAAAACCGTGCAGCGCGACTGGGAGAAGGCTCGAGTCATTCTCTTCAGGCAGCTGAGCGAGGTTTCGTAGCCGGTTGCGTTCGAGCTGCGCATCGCGACCGTGCTCAACGAGGCAGGGACCGTCATGAGATTTCCTGAAGCGCGGCAATACGCGTGCTCTCGCCCTCCGGCACGCCGGCTTCGCGGGCATAGCGCGGCCATTGGCGTAGCACCTGCGCGACCCGGTCCAAAAGGCGATTTGCGCCATCGATATCGAATTGTTTCGCGACGAGCAGCAGATCCGCACGAGTGATGTGCTGTGCCTTTCCGTTCACCAACATTTGATGCTGCCGCGTCCATTTACCAGGCCCCGGGTTGTGCGAGAAGCTCATGTCATAAGCGGGCGAAAGACTCCAGGTTCCGGCCTTGTCCATGGTGAACGACAGATTCTTGGTGTGGTCGTCGCAATTGCGCGCCATGACATTGAACGCGCAACGCAGCCACGCTTGCCGCAGGGCCTCGGCGCCGAGATTGAGCTGCAACACGGTGCGGAAATACTGCTCGTAGCTGCTCACGGACGGGATGTTGAAATCCAGGTGCTGCAGGCCGCACAGCGTTTGGACGTGCAGCTTTTCGTTGTTGCGGCGGTCGAAGCGGCGCGACATGAAATGCGCCCGGCCCCCTTCTTCCAACAGCGCGCATTCGGACATGCTGATGCCGCAGTCGACGGCCATCCGGTAGTGCGCGTATTCGATCCGGCCAAATCCGCGCGTCACCCCGAGGAGGCCATCGTCGCCGACGCCGTCGAACTTCAGCAGCCAATGCTCAAATCCGGGCGGCAGGTCAAATTGTCCCGACAGCACTTTGCGGGTCTTGGGATCCCAACCGATGACCGCCTTGGCGCGCGCGCCGCCCGCGGAACTGCCGACGTCGAGAATATGCTGCGTGACTTTCGATACATCACCGCGCAGCGCGCGGCGTGCATCTTCCACCAGGCCTGCTATCTGCAGCGGTACAGCGGCCTCGGCAGCGGCCGAGGTTTGCATGGCCGGTTCGAACTCGAGCGCACCCATGGCCCGCTCGCCGACATAGAGCAGACGCTGCAGCGAGGTGACCTGTTCGGCGGTGATGCCGTGTCGAGACAAATACTCATCGATTAATGCGTTGCCGAATCGGTCCGGCAAGGAATCGGCGATGAGCCCGGGCAGACCGCGATAGGTATCGAGAGACAGCGCGGGAAAACTGTAGCGCGCCCCGATCGCCGGCGGCATCTTGATCGGCGCGGGAGAAACTCCGGAGCGTACGAAGGCCGGTGCGTATTCGAATTCATAGTAGCCTGGCCTTCCTGGCAGGGGTGCGACCGCCCCAACCTGCTCGCCCCAGAGCCGCACCTCCACGACCAAAACGTCCGCCATACGCCTCTAGCTCAGGCTTGCTGCTTGCTTGCGGCGCGGAGCGCGTTGCCGAGTGCGCTTTGCCTGCTCAGCTTGAAGAATATCCATGGGACTCGGGGTGGAAGGGTCCGGCACCAATGCGTCGAGCCGCTGGAGCAGTCCCATGGCTCGCAGCAGCGCGATGAGATTCCTCAGGGTGATGCCGCCGGTTTTCTCGAAACGGCGCAGCGGCGTGAGTCCCATGCCGCTGCGTTTTGCCAGCTCGCTGGCCGAGATTGCCGCGCCGTGGGGATCGATTCGCCAGCGCTGCAACCGCTTCGCCAATGCGGCAGCGATTTCGCGATCGGTGAGTTGCGCAGATATGGCCATAGCTAAAAATAGACATTTATAAACTGATTCTTATTATAACCATCTAGCTTTAGATTTGCCACGCTGATGAATGGATTGCGAGCTATTTTTAGACATATATCATTGATATCATGCGATATACATCTAATATTAGATCGTTCAATTCAAGGTCATCCCCGCCACCTCTGCGCCTGCCAATCGAACCCGCAGAATGTCCGCGATGGTCGGCGCGATTTGCCGCATATCGATTTCGCCCAGCGCTCGGCCCCTGGCAATGTGCGGCCCGACGACGAAGAACGACGATTTCATCTCGGCGCGTTCCGGCACATAGCCGTGCATGCCGAGATTGCTGGGCTTCGTGATCAGCGGCAGCGACAGGCTGTAAGCCGTCTCATAGCCAATGCGCAACGAGATCAAGTACGCAGCCTGGGGGAAGCCTCCGCCGCGCTGCATTTCCTCCGGCGACCAGATGCGCTCGATGCCGTTGGCGGGATCGCTCGCCAGTTTGTCGAGCAGCGCTTTCACGCGCGCGCGCACCGTCTGATCGGCCGGATCGGCAAGCATCACCGCGGCGCTGCCGCCGGCCGGCCAGAGCATCGCCTTCCAGCCGGTGATTGCATTGTCTTTGTCGACGGTGATGAGTCCTGCGTCCCGGAACGCGGCGTACAGATTGACGTCGTGCTCGACCGCGGCAAATCCATGGTCCGACACGACGCAAATCGTCGCCCGGCCCGGCGCCGCCTTTTCGGCCGCCGCCCGCAGCGAGCCGACGACGGCATCGAGGCGTTCGAGCGTTTCATTGGCTTTCGGACTGAAGGGACCGGACAGATGCTCCTCCGTGTCGAGCCCCGTCAAGTACACCGTGAAGAAGCTGGGATGTTTCTTTTCCAGCAGGCGAATCGCAAACCGTGCGCGGATCTCATCCTCGGCCACGGTTTCCTCCATGCCTCCCGGGTAGCGGCCCAGATCGGCGGACAATTCCTGTTCCAACCCCGCGGTGCTCAAGGCGCGCTGCAGCTTCAAATCATCGTCCGTGCCCGTACGCCATATTTGCGGAAGATTGTAGGTGATGTTTGCGCCGACACTGACCGGCCAATAGATATTGGCGGTTTTAAGATGTGCCGCCGCAGCCGCATCCCACAGCGTCGGCACCTTGATGTCTTCGGCGTACCAATACCATCCCCGTTGATTTCGCTGCAGCGGATCGAAGGTCGTGTTGTCGTAGATGCCGTGTTTGGCCGGCGAGGCGCCGGTCAGCAGCGTGGTATGGCTTGGATAGGTCAACGTCGGCAAAACGCCGCGAACGCCGCTCGCATAGGCGCCCTCGGTCATGAACGCGCGAAGATTGGCGACCTTCAGGCCATGGCTTTGCGCATCGATAATGGCTTCCGGCTTCATGCCATCCACGGAAATGAGCAAGACCATCGGCGCGCTTGACGCGTCGCTCGCCGCAGCGCTGGCTGCCGCGGCGCAGGAACCCACAACGCACGATAAAACCAGAAGCGCAACGCGGTATTTCATTCGGGGTACCATCACTTGAGGAGGCCACGGAACAGCTGCAGAAACTCCTCGGCCGCCTTGTGCACGTTGCGCTGCCAATCATCGGCCGCGGATGTGTCTGCGCCGTCGGTGACGTATTTTACGCATGCGAACCTCGCATTTTCATACCAACACACTTTTGCCAGGGCGTACGCCTCCATATCGACCACCGCGCAATCCACGCCGCTTTCCGCCGTGGCGAATGAGTCACCGCTGCCGCAGATGGCGGCGGGAAGCTGAAACACCGGATCGAAGCTCAGGCGGGCGGGTGCCTCATCATAGGGTGTGACGCCCAGCGCTACACCTAAGGCCCTGACATCCATGTCGCGCTGGACAAATTCATGACAGGCGACGAGCGTGCCGGACGCATGACAGCGGCTGCCCGCGGATCCAAAATTCACCACCAACGGCATGTCATGGCCGCGATGCACATAGCGCGATAGTTCCTCGGTGAGAGCGATGGCGGCGTTGACCTTGCCCACGCCGCAGTAAAGCACCGGCACCCCGGCCGCTTCGAATACGCCCGAGGACTCGACGCGCAGTGCCATCACCACGATGGTGCGCGGCAGTTCAACCACGGTCGCTGCCGCACGGCTTACTCAAGTAAGCTCCTAGTACTCGATGGAAGCGCGTAGCTGCAGGTTCCGCCAGGAATAATCCTGGACAATCTTAAGGTCGATGAGCGCAACCAGCGCCTTGAGTTGATATCCCGCGCGTTCGCACAGATCGGCGGCCGCCGTCATGGTTCCGCCGGTCGCCAGAACATCATCGACGAGCAC
>DASQPK010000059.1:0-17612 GCA_035643995.1 Steroidobacteraceae bacterium
GCCATGGCTGCAGCGAACATCGCATTCTGTACATTGTGCGTCGCGCGGCCCTCCAGCGTCGCCGGAATCAGATGCGTCCACAGCAGCGGGATGTGGCCGCCGCGATCGTACAGAGTCATCATTTGACCGTTGACGCCGGCCTCGAGCGCACAAGCCCGGCCGCCGGCGCGAATGTGCTCGCGCACCAGCGCATGGTGCGGATTCATCGTCACGTAGCAGATATTTTTCGCTTGCGTATGGCCCGCCATTTTAAGAACGAGGGGATCATCCGCATTCAGCACGGCACAGTCGGTGGCCACCTCGACCACGATGCGCTTCAGCTCACTCAACTGCTCGAGGGTATCGATGCCCTTGAGACCGAGATGGTCGGCCTGTACGTTCAAAACACCGCCGACATTGACTTCATTCACCCCCATTCCGGCGCGCAGTAAACCGCCGCGCGCCGTCTCGAGGACCGCAATGTCTATCTGCGGATCGGCGAGCACCATGCGAGCGGATACCGGCCCGGTCATATCCCCCTGCACGGTGCGCTGACCGTCGATGTAGACGCCGTCCGTCGTCGTCATTCCGGGCGTGTAGCCGGCCATCTTGGTGATGTGCGCGAGCATTCGTGCCGTGGTGGTCTTGCCGTTGGTGCCGGTGATGGCGGCGATCGGCACACGGAAGGACGCGCCGGCGGGAAACAACATGTCGATGACCGGCGCGGCAACGTCGCGCGGCGTTCCTTCGCTCGGTGCCACATGCATGCGAAAACCGGGCGCCGCATTGACCTCACAGATGCCGCCGCCGATCGTCCGGTAGCTCTCCGTAATGTCCTTCGAGAGAAAATCCACGCCCCCCACGTCCAAGCCGATTGCGCGCACCGCGCGCTCTGCCATTTCACGGTTGTCGGGATGGATCACATCGGTCACGTCGGTGGCCGTGCCGCCGGTGGACAGATTTGCCGTGGAGCGCAGCAGCACGACCTGCCCGTTTGCGGCTACCGACTCTGATTTGAGGTTGGCTTGCCCGAGCATCTTTTGCGCCTGCGCGTCGAGTTCCAATCGGGTCAACACCTTCTCATGGCCCACGCCGCGGCGCGGGTCCTGGTTGACGATGTCGACGAGCTGCGCGATGGTGTGTACGCCGTCGCCGACCACGTGGCCGGGGGTACGGCGCGTGGCCGCCACGAGATCACCGTTCACCACCAATAGGCGATGATCATCTCCCTCCAGAAAGGTCTCGACGATCACCGACCGCGCATGTTCGCGTGCCGCCGTGTAGCCATGTGCGACCTCCTCGTCGGTGGTGAGCCGAATGGATATGCCGCGTCCGTGGTTGCCGTTGTAAGGTTTTGTCACAATGGGGAACCCGATGCGTCTCGCGGCACGGATTGCCTGCGCCTCGCTTTGCACCAATTCCTGCTTCGGTACCGGCAGACCCAAGCTCGCCAGAATCTTGTTGGTCTCTTCTTTGTCGCTCGCCAACTCCACTGCGATGTGCGACGTGCTGCTGGTCACGGTGGCTTGGATTCGTTGTTGGTACTTGCCGTGCCCTAACTGCACCAGCGATTGATCATTGAGCCGAAGCCAGGGGATGCCGCGGTGTTCGGCCGCCCGAACCAGCGAGGATGTCGAGGGGCCGAGTGCCCGGCGCTGTGCGAATCGAATGAATTCATCGCGCGCTTCCTGCCAGTTCCAGCCATCGGGAACGGAGTCAGCCGGGCGAAGGGAGACAGGCAGCAGCGAACAGAGGAGCCGAAGTCCCAGATCCCCCGCTGCGATGCCTTCGTCGCGCTGCGCGTATTCGTAGACGACGGTATAGACGCCCGGTGGGCCTGCGCTGCGGGTCTTGCCGAAGGTGACCTCTTCGCCTGCAATATTTTGCAGCTCGATGGCGACGTGCTCGAGGACGTGTCCGAGCCAAGTGCCTTCATCCTCGCGCATGCGTCGAAAAAACCCCCCGGGTTCCCGGTATGAGCAGCCGTGTTGAGCGAGACCTGGGAGAGCCCCCGCCAAGGCATCGACGAATTCAGCGCCGAGTTTGCCGGTGGGCCAGGCCTCGAGGGCTCCGAGATCGAGTTCCAGACGGATGACCGGAAATCGGGCATACAGCGAAGGGCCGACGTAGACAGAACGATCGAGGATTCGCATGTATGCTCCACAGCCCTGTGACGAGTGTCAGTCTTTGTTGTTGACGAGTCCGCCGGCAGATGCCAATCGTGTGTGCAAATTGAACGTCGCGCCGGCAACCAAAATGTGCAAACGCAGCCCGAGCACGCATACCGGTTGCCCTTCGCTCACTTCGCCGATGGATGAGAAGCTGACGTCGGCGGCATCCACGATCGTCACGCCGCCGCTGCCTTGCACTTCAACCGTTTCGTCCGGCCCGATGAAGGCGGCCGTGTCCTCATCGAGGCCGATGCCGATGGCAAACGGGTTGTAGGCAAGCGCGGTGATGAGCCTTCCTAAGCGATCTCGCTGCCGAAAATGCTGATCGATGATGAATCGGTTGGTCAGCCCCAATCCCGGCGCGAGACGCACACTGCCGGAGATGACGGCCGAACCTTCGTCGCCGAATGCGATCATGTGTTCGCTCAGGATGCTCGCGCCTGCGCTGGTTCCGCCGACGGTGACGCCATGAGCATTGCGTACCCGGATGAGTTTTGCGACAGGCGTGCCGCCGAGCAGCGTCGTCAGGCGCAGCTGATTGCCGCCCGTGAAGAAGATTCCACTCGCCTGTTCGAGGCGCTTGAGACGCCCTGGTTCCTGACAGTCGCGGCGAGTATCAAAGTCCATCACCGTGACGTGCGCCGCTCCGATCTCTTTGAAGATCTTCTCGTAGCGGGGTCCGGTCTCGTGCATGCGGCTTGCAGTCGGGATGACGACGATGTTTGCATCCGCTGCGCCGGAAACGCGCACGAAGCGCTCGAGGATATGGCGGTCATTTTCCTTATTCTCTGCGCCACCGATCGGAACGATCCACCCACGTGTCTCGCCGTCGGGAATTTTACTGGGCATTATTTGCAGCGTCTCCTCAAGGCTTTCATTTCAATGATTTTGCACGTCCCCGGCGCTGCTGTCGTGCTCTATGGTTGGCGATCTGCTGCAATAGTCGACATACTGAAGTGAAACACGCATTGAAGCATATTGTTATATTACTACCGTAATATATTGATTGTTAAGATGTTATATATGATGTAAATGCATGCGCTACTATGATGTAAAGGGGGCTTGGGCGCGATGGCGACAGAGGAGGTGATCCTTGAGACGCACAGTCTGGTCAAGGAATTCAACGGGTTCGTTGCGGTTGACGGCGTTTCCGTGCGCGTCCGGCGGCGCGAAATCCATGCGCTGATCGGCCCCAATGGCGCCGGCAAGACGACCTTTTTCAACTTGCTGACCAAGTTTCTCCAGCCCACCTCAGGCACCATTTTTTTTCAAGGCAGGAACATCACGCGTGACCAGCCGGCGGATATTGCCCGACATGGCGTTGTTCGATCCTTTCAGATCTGCGCTGTGTTCCCGCACCTGACGGTTCTGGAGAACGTACGGGTGGCCCTGCAGCGAAAGCTGGGCACCTCATTTTATTTCTGGCGCTCGGAAAAAAGCCTCAAGAACCTGGATAGCCGGGCGATGCAGCTGCTGGCGGAGGTTCACCTCGAATCGTGGGCCCGCACGCTGGCGGCCGATCTTCCCTACGGGCGCAAGCGTGCCCTGGAGCTGGCCACGACGCTGGCTCTCGAGCCGGAATTGATGCTCCTCGATGAGCCCACTCAGGGCATGGGCCACGAGGATGTGTCGCACGTAACTCGGCTGATCAAGCAAGTTTCCGCCAATCGCACGGTGCTCATGGTCGAGCACAACATGAGTGTGGTCGCGTCGATCGCGGATACCATCTCCGTGCTGCAGCGGGGCCGCGTGATCGCGGCGGGTCCCTATGCGCAGGTCTCGAAGAACCCTCAAGTGGTCGAAGCGTACATGGGCACCTCGAGCAGCGAACTCTCGGGGGCTGTCTGATGGCTCAAGAGATGCTGAAGATTGCCAATCTCGAGGCGTGGTACGGCGAATCGCACATTTTGCACGGCGTGGAATTCGCGGTGCAGGAAGGTGAAGTCGTCACGCTGTTGGGCCGCAACGGCGCCGGGCGCACGACCACGCTGCGAGCAATTATGGGGTTGGTCGGCTCACGCACCGGTTCGGTGCTGATCAAGGGGACCGAGGCGGTAGGGCTGGCGCCGCACAAGATCGCGCGTTTGGGCTTGGGCTACTGCCCTGAGGAGCGGGGCATCTTCTCGGCACTGTCGACCGAGGAGAACTTGCTGTTGCCGCCCCGGCTCAAGGGCGCCCAGGGGATGCAGCTCGAAGAGATTTACGATATTTTCCCGAATCTGCTCGAGCGCGCCGCCAGTCCCGGCACCCGCCTGTCCGGCGGGGAGCAGCAGATGCTGGCGGTGGCGCGGATCTTGCGTACCGGCGCGCGCCTGCTCTTGTTGGATGAGATTTCCGAAGGACTGGCGCCGGTGATTGTGCAAAAGCTGGGCGAGGTAATCCGCACCTTGAGGCAGAAAGGCATTACTGTGGTGCTGGTCGAGCAGAACTTCAGGTTCGCGGCGCCGCTGGCAGATCGATTTTACGTGATGGAGCATGGCAGAATCGTAAAACAGTTCGCACAGTCCGAACTTGCTTCGCAAATGGGATTGCTCCAGGAATTTTTAGGCGTTTGAACGAAAACATTGAAAAAGGATAACGAAATGACGCGCAAATCAAAATTCGTAGCACTCGGTGCGCTGCTGGGCCTGTACGCCTCCTCGCAGGCGAGCGCTGCTGCCGATCAAGTGGTCATTGGCGACATCGACGACATGTCGAGCGTGTATGCGGACGTCATCGGTCAGGGCGGCATCGAAGCCATCAACATGGCGATCACGGATTTCGGCGGCACCGTGCTGGGTAAGAAAGTTACCGTGCTGAGCGTCGATCACCAGAACAAGCCCGATATCGGTGCTTCGAAATTTCGCGAGTGGGCGGATCAAAATGGCTTGACGCTCGTGCTGGGTGGATCCAACACCGGCGTGAGCATCGCCATGTCCAAAGTTGCAGCCGCGAAGAAGGTGCCCTTTATCGCCATCGGCGCCGGGGGCGCTTCGCTGACCGGCGTTGACTGCACTGCCTACACCATACACTACGCATATGACACGACCGCTTTGGGCAATGGCACGGCGAGTGCGATCGTCAGTCAAGGCGGCAAGACCTGGTTCTTCGTCACCGCCGACTACGCGTTCGGTACGCAGCTGCAGGAAGCGGCGACCAAAGTGGTGCTGGCCAACGGCGGCAAAGTATTGGGCGCGGTACGTGCGCCCCTGGGCACGACCGATTACTCATCGTTCCTGCTGCAGGCGCAGGCGTCCGGCGCGCAGGTCCTGGGGCTCTCGAATGCGGGAACCGATTTTTCGAATTCACTCAAGGCGGCCAACGAATTTGGCATCACCAAAACCATGAAGCCCGCGGCGCTGCTGACCTTTCTTTCCGATATTCACGCCTTGACGCTGCAAACGGCGCAAGGCCTGTACCTCACCACCAGCTGGTACTGGGACCTGAACGATCAGACACGCGCATTCGCCAAGCGCTTCTTCGCGAAAATGAACAGGCAACCCACGGAGAATCAGGCTGCGTACTATTCCGCCACGATGCAGTACTTGAACGCGGTCAAGGTCGTGGGTTCGACCGACTCGGACAAAGTAATGGCGCAGCTGAAGAAGACCAAGATCAACGATTTCTTCGCCAAAGACGGCTCCATTCGCGCCGATGGCCTCATGGTGCACACCATGTATGTCATGCAGGTGAAGACGCCGGCGGAGTCGAAGTATCCATGGGATTATTACAAGGTGATCAAGACCATGACGGCTGAGGAAGCCGATGGCTCGCAGCCTGATCAGACCTGTCCGATGGTCAAGAAGTAGCCAGGTTCATCGCGCCCGCACACGGCAATTTTCGCGCATGACGGTAACTGATCTGTGACCACCGTCTTCGGTGTGCCGCTGCCTGCGATCCTAGGTCAGCTCATGCTCGGGCTGGTCAATGGCTCGTTCTATGCGCTCTTGAGTCTGGGCCTGGCCGTGATCTTCGGACTCCTCGGGGTCGTTAATTTCGCGCATGGGGCCTTCTATATGCTCGGTGCGTTTGCGGCCTACGTGGGCTTGCAAATGCTGGGGATCAACTACTGGTGGGCGCTGTTGCTCGCGCCGCTGGCGGTGGGACTGCTGGGGGTGCTCATCGAGCGCTTGTTTCTGCGGCATCTATATCAAGTCGAGCCTGTGTACGGATTGCTGTTGACGTTCGGCATTGCGCTGATCGCCGAGGGCATCATGCACAGCCTGTTCGGGTCCTCCGGCAAATCCTACCCGGTGCCGGCGCTACTGCAGGGAGGCTTCAACCTCGGTTTCATGGTGCTGCCGATCTATCGGGCTTGGGTGGTGCTGGCCTCGGTCACCGTATGCGGCATGACGTGGTTCCTGATCGAGCGCACGCGCCTGGGAGCCATGTTGCGCGCCGCCACCGAGAACGCCCGGTTGGTGCAAGCATTCGGCATCAACGTGCCCCTCATGGTGATGTGTACCTATGGTGCCGGTGTGGCGCTCGCCGCGCTGGCGGGTGTGTTGGCCGCTCCCGTGATTCAGGTCAGTCCTCTGATGGGTTCATCTCTCGTGATCGTGGTCTTTGCGGTGGTGGTCATCGGCGGAATGGGATCGATCGTCGGCGCCATTGTCAGCGGCCTGGTGCTGGGACTCATTGAAGGACTGACCAAGGTGGTCTATCCGGAAGCCTCCAACATCGTCGTCTTCATCATCATGGCGGTGGTGCTGATTTGGCGGCCTGCCGGGCTGTTTGGCAAAGAGCAATAGCATGCGTGCGCAAATTGCGGTCTACGCCGTCCTGACGGCTCTGGCATTGGCCGCGCCTTTTCTTGGGCTGTATCCGGTATTTCTCATGAAGCTGCTGTGCTTCGCGATGTTCGCCTGCGCGTTTAATTTATTGCTCGGCTACACCAAGATGCTGTCCTTCGGCCATGCCGCCTATTTCGGCGCCTCAGCCTATGTCACCGGATGGCTCACGACAGTTCATGGTTGGGGAACCGTTGAAGGGATTTTGGGCGGCGTCGCGGTGTCAATGCTGTTGGGGCTCGTGATTGGTGCGATCGCCGTGCGCCGTCAGGGCATTTATTTTGCAATGATCACGCTGGCTTTGGCGCAAGTCGTGTACTTCATCTGTCTGCAGGCACAGTTCACCGGCGGCGAGAATGGCCTGCAGGGTATACCGCGCGGCAGCCTCTTAGGCGTAATTGGCCTTGGCAACGATCGAATCATGTATTACTTCGTGCTGGCGGTCTTTGTCGGCGTGTTCGTTTTCATTCGCCGCATCGTGCATTCACCCTTCGGTCAGGTGCTGAAAGCCATACGCGCGAACGAGCCGCGCGCCATCTCATTGGGGTACAAGGTTGATCGCTACAAGCTCACCGCCTTCGTGCTCTCGGCGAGCCTTGCCGGTTTGGCCGGTTCCCTCAAGGCGTTGGTGCTGGGATTCGCGACGCTCTCGGACGTCAGTCAAACGACTTCCGGAGAAGTCATCCTGATGACCTTGCTGGGCGGCAGCGGCACCTTCCTCGGGCCGGTGATCGGCGCCAATGTGGTGGTTACCTTGCAGGAGTATCTCTCCGATATCGTCGGGGCCTGGGTCTCGGTGATCATCGGCGCCATCTTTGTGGTGTGCGTGATGATCTTCAGGCGCGGTTTCGTCGGGGAAATCGAGCGCCGATTTGCGCGGCGCGCTGCTTAGCGCTGCTCGCCGCTCAGGCTCCGGCACGCGCCGATTCGAGATTATGTCCGTGAGGTCCCGCTTCGCGTCGCCATAGGAGCACCGCTGAGAGCAGGGCCGTGAGGCTCAGCACGAAGAAAAACAACAGCATGACCTCGTAACCTGCCGGATTCTGAGATCCCGCGCCGGCCATGTCGGCGAGCCTGCCTGCGGCAAGGTTGGATGCCGCCATGCCGAGCGCCTGAATCAGGGTTATGAGGCCGAGCGCCGTGCCCAGGCGGCGGGGCTCCACGATGAGCGTTGTGGCCGGCCAGATCACCGCCGGCACCAACGACCAACTGATGCCCATCATCACCGTGGAGACCCAAAGATTTAAGGAGGTGAGCCCGAGCACCACAAAGGTCAGCGACAGCAGCAGCGTGCCGAAGGTCAACATGAGCGCGCGATGTCCGATCCGGTCGGCAAGCAAGCCGAAAAATGGCGTCGCGAAGATCGCCGCAAAGAACACCCAGCTATTGGCCACGCCTGCCTGCTGCAGCGTGAGCCCCTTCGCATGCTGGAAGTACTCAATGACATAGGTGGTTCGAAACGGAAAGAACACGGCGGCATACAGCACATGCAGCGCGAGGATGTACCAATAGGAGCGGTCGAAATGCAGCAGCTGATGCCACTTCACCTGTTCGACCGTGATGCTGATGGACGCCGTTGGCCGATAGCGAAGATCAAGCCGGTAGTAGACGCCGGCCGCGGCCAAGCCGATTGCGCTAATCGCGGTACCGAGCCAGAGCGGCGGTTGCCAGCCGCCTTCATAAAGCGAGTGAGCCCAGGCCGTCGAGGTGTCCACTGCATAGGAACCGACGCGGGCCAGACTTAAGTACAGGGCCGTCGCGAGTGCGATGCCGCTGCGCGGGAACCATTGGGCCAATCCAGCCACGAGCGCGATGAAAATTGCGCCTTCGCTGATGCCGAAAACAAATCGGCCGGCCACCATGAGTTCGTAGGGTTCGCCGATGGCGGTCAAGGCAGCGCCCAACACGCCGATTGCGGCTGACCAGAACGCCACGCGAGCCGGGCCAAAGCGGTCGATGAGCAGCCCGTTCATCAAGGCGAGCGCGACATTGGGGATGCTGATGACGCCATTTAGCATGCCCAGTTGCGACTGATTGAAGCCGCGTTGCCGGTGCAAAAGGTCAGCGATCGGCCCGATCACATCGTCTTCGTAGTAACTGCTGGACACCGCGATGGCGGCCAGCGCCAGCACCCACCAGCGCATCGACGCCGAACCGCGGCTTGGGCTCACCGGAAGCGTGCGCCTTGACGTGCCAATTCCTGATGCACTGCGCCCATGTTCAATTGATCGAGCGCTTCATTGCGTTGCAAGGAGACCGCAGCAGCGACGCCGGCGCCTTGTCCACTGACCGCGCAGCACATCATGTTGCGCGCGGACGCATGGGAGATCTTGTCGCCGCCGATGCACCTTCCTGCAACCAGAAGATTGCCGACGCCTTTGGGAACCAGGGCTCGATAGGGCACCTGCCAATAACGCCCGGTGGTGGGCAGGATGAGTACGCCATAGCCATCGATGAATTCCGGGAAGATGCCGATGGCATCGTCGAAACGAGCCTGCTCACGCACGTCCTGGCCGGTGAGATTGTAGAGTGCATCGATCTTGCGCGTGTCGCGAATGCCAAGCGTCATGCCGAAGTTGCGCAACTTTGCGTCCTCGCAGCCCGGCATGAACCCGCGCAGTGCTTCGAGAGCGTAAATCGCCTCGCGCCGACCACGCATTTCACCTATTGTCAGGTCATTCGGATCGGTGCCGTCGATTTCCGGCAGGTGCACCAGGTTAAGGTAGGTCAAGTCCCCCTGATCCGACACCGACCCCCATGTGCCGGCGATGGTACTCAAGCTGTCCGGGATGATGCCGGCCGCGAGCGCCTTTTGAAACGGTTTGCGCAGAAAGGGAGAGAACAACTTGTCTTCCTTCCCCGTGGTCTCATAGTCCCACTCGTTATTGCCGGACCAATCCGCATAAGTCTGCGGATCGGCCTTGACCGCCTCGATGAAGCGGCGCTTGTTGACGCCGCTCATCGAAAACATCACGGACGCCGACATCATCTCGTTCTTGGGAAGCTTGTGGAATGGCGCCCCGGCGCGGCTGGCAATGTCCGCATCCCCTGTCGCATCGATGACGCGCTTGGCCAGGATTGCCTCGCGGCCCGCCTTGCTCTCGACGATCACGCCGGCAATGGCGCCGTTCTCCATGATGGGCGCGACACACAGCCGGTGCAGCAGGGGCGTGATGCCGGCTTCCTGCACCAGAACATCCGCAACCCATTTGAACATTTCGGCGTCCAGCGCGTGGCTCAATGATTGCGGTTCAGGCATCGCGGCACCCATCTGCGCGGCGCGCTTTTCCATTTCAATGCCGATGCCTTCGGCGTCGACCGTGTGCTCGTGGCGATACCAGGCAAAGCCCTCGACGCCGACTTGGGTGATGTTGCCGCCGAAACAGCCATTGCGATCGATGAGCGCGGTGCGCGCACCGGCGCGCGCTGCGGCGAGCGCCGCGGCGAGGCCGCCGGGTCCGCTGCCCACGACCAGCACGTCGGTTTCCAGCACCACGTCGATCGAACGCGCCGCTTCATTTATCTTTTTCATGAACCGATCATCGCTTTACCGGGCATGTGTACGCAATATGTTTTCCAGTGAGCACAAATTTTAGGTTGCTGGCGCGCTCTGTAATCATTTTGTCATGCGTTTCACGCGACCGAACGAGCCTCGTGGCATAATTCAGCCGGCGATCTGTCGACCCAGAAAGGAGGAGCGATTGGAATCCGAGTGCTGTCGTTTATTGCTTCTAAAGCGTCGCTTTCCACGCCAGGAGATCGTGTGCAAAGTTGTTATGGTATTGAGGCCGTTTCAGCCAGGAATTGACCCATGAGCGCACACGATGCCATGTTGAGCCGCCTTCGCAAGCGCAAGCCCGCGACGCCGCTGGACAGGGAGTTCTACCTGAGTCAAGAGGACTACCAAGTCGACCTGGAGATGATCTGGTACCGCGATTGGCTGTTTATCGGGCACGACTGCGAAGTCTTGAACGCCGGCAACTACTTGACCGTTCAGGTGGGCGAATATCCGATTGTGGTGGTGCGCGATCGGGATGGCGGCCTGCGGGCTTTCCACAACAGCTGCCGACATCGCGGCTCGCGAATCTGCTCCGCGGAGCACGGCACGGCGCCGCGCCTCGTCTGCCCCTACCATCAATGGACCTACCAACTCGATGGCCGATTGATTGCGGCCCGCGACATGGGATCTGATTTCGACAAGTCCCAGCACAGCTTGAAGCCGGTGCATTGCACCAGCGTGGGCGGTTACATCTGGATCTGCGTGGCCCGGGTTGCGCCTGATTTCGAGCCGATTCGCAAGCACATGGAGCCGTATTTCCTGCCGCACCAGATGCACGACACCAAAGTCGCGTTTGAATCCACCATCATCGAGCACGCCAACTGGAAGCTCGTTTGGGAAAATAATCGCGAGTGCTATCACTGCGCCGTGAATCATCCCGAACTCTGCCGCACCTTTTCTGAGGATCCCACGATCACCGGCGTTGAGGGCGTCGCGGCAAACCCCCGCATCACCTCGAAGTGGGCCTATTGGGAATCGATTGGATTGCCGAGCAAGTTCCATATCGCGAGCAGCGGCCAATACCGAACTGCGCGCATGCCCCTCATCGAGGGCAAGGTGAGCTTCACCATGGCCGGCAATGCCGCGGTGCGCCGGCCGCTGTCGCCTTCAATCAAGGAGCCAGACCTCGGCACGCTCATTATGTTCAACTATCCCGGCATCTGGAATCACATCATGGGCGACCATGCGACCTCATTTCGCATGTTGCCGATCAGTCCCACTGAGACCCAATTGACCACGAAGTGGCTGGTGCACAAAGACGCGGTCGAGGGCGTCGACTACGACGTGAAGACCCTGACCGAAGTGTGGCTGGCGACCAATGAGGCGGATCGGCGCGTCTGTCAGGAGAACCAGAAGGGCGTGCTGTCGCCGGCTTACGATCCGGCGCCGTATTCGCCGGTGCACGAGAACGGCGTGGCGCAATTCATAGACTGGTACGCCTCGCAACTCGAGGAGCGGCTGACCGAAGGCCAGCTCGCTCGGAAGGTAGCCCGCTAACAGCGAGCCTGAAGCCAAACGCGCTCGCGCTATATGGGCCGATCACCGATGATGGTCGCGCGGTTCATGACGCGTCGGGAAGGCCGATAGTCATCGGTCGCATAGTGCTGCGTCAGGCGGTTGTCCCAAAACGCCACATCACCGTCGCGCCACTTCCAGCGCACTACGAATTCCGGCTTCGAGCAATGTGCGTAGAGCATCGGCAGCAGTGCGCGGCTTTCGGCGGGCGAGAGCTCGTTGATGTGGGTGGTGAATCCGTCATTGACGAATAGGCCACGCCGGCCGGATACCGGATGCGTGCGCACGACGGGGTGAGACACGGGAGGATTGTTGCGCTTGGCCGTCTCCAGACGCTCCTGCGCCTGAAGCGTCATGGCAAAACGCTCGGTGGGAAACGATTGGGTGATGTTGTGCGTCGCCGTCAGCGGCTTCAAAAAAGCCTGCATGGCCGGCGAGAGCGCTTCAAAGGCGGCGATATTGCTCGACCACAGGGTATCGCCCCCCTGCGGCGGGAGCATGCGCGCGACCAGGACCCCGCCCAGGGGCGGCGTCTGCGTGAACGTGACATCGGTGTGCCAGATCGCGTTGTCTTGAAGATCGACCAGGTCGGTGTCGAGGACGATGATTTCCGGCACATCGGCATGCTTGGGATAGATGGGGTGTATGTGCAATTTGCCGAAACGCGCGGCGAAATCTCGATGTTGAACCGGCGTCAGCGTTTGATCGCGAAAAAACAGCACATGATGTTCCGCCAATGCCGCGATGATCGCCGCGCGTGTGGGTTCATCGAGCGGATCGGACAGCCGAATCCCTTGGGCCACGGCGCCGATGCTGGAGGTCAAGCGGGTAAATGAAATCACGTCTGCTCGCCTCGTTCTGTCAGTGCAGCACCATTGGTCATGAGCGGCATGGGGTCCAAATGTCGGCGGCCGGTGCCGGCCCGGCCCAGCAAAGGGATGGCAATCAGTGCAAGGCCGGCAGCGCACATGACGTACCAGGCGGGTGCGTAAATTGATCCCGCCGATTGCTGCTTGGCCCAGGTCAAGATCATCGGCGCGAAGCCGCCGAATAGGGTGAAGGCGCCGTTGTAAACCAAGGAGGTGCCGGTCGATCTCACCCCGGCCGGGAAAATCTCCGATAGTGCAGCGGGTGCCACGCCGACGAAGCTGGCCACGAGTATGCACAGCGTGGATTGAACCACGAGCAGCGTCGGCAGCGTCGGATCGGCTTTGAGCCACAGGAACAGGGGCAGCACGCAAACGAGCAGTGCCGTCGCGCTGGCGAATAAACTCACCCGCCGGCCGATTCGATCCGAGAGTGACCCGAACCATACGCAGCCAATGACAAAGGGCACGTTGCCGATCAGCGAGGCGCCGAAGGCTTGGCGAGCGGTAAAGTGGAAGGTGTCGGGTCGCTGAACGTATGTGGGCAGAAAAATCATCAGCACGTAAACGGCCACCGCCCACAGCACCGCCACCAAAAACCCAATCAACAAGGTTTGTCCGTGATGCCGGAAAATCTCGAGTAAGGGCACTCGGTTGCGTGCGGGCTCATCGCGGCGCAGGGCCGCCTCGGCGCAAAATTCTTCGGTTTCGTCGAGGGTGCGGCGTAGGTATAAGCCAACCGGCGCGATGGCGAGTCCGAAAATAAAAGGCAGGCGCCAGCCCCAGGCGCGCACCTCAGCATCGCTCAGTAAGGCCGTGACCGAGAACGCCGCCAACGCGCCCAATATATTGGACAATCCCATGCTGGCCTCGAGCCATGAAGCGACGCGGCCGCGTTCTTTCGGATCGCCGGTTTCCAGCAAGTAGGCGGTTGCTCCGCCCACCTCGCCGCCGGCAGAAAATCCCTGCAGCACTCTGCCCAACAGCAACAGGATCGGCGCGCCGGCGCCGATCGCCGCGTAGGTCGGTGAAAACGCAATCACACCGGTTCCCGCAGCCATCAACAGGATGGTCAAGGTGAGCGCGGCCTTGCGGCCGGCTCGATCGCCGAAATTCCCGATGAGCATGGCGCCCAACGGCCGCACGACGAATCCCAGGCCAAAAAACAGGAAAGTCTTTACGAGCCGGGCATCGGGTCCGTCGCCGGGAAAGAAGTTCTCCGCGATGTAGCCGGCAAATAGCGCGTAAACGGTGAAGTCATACCACTCGAGCATATTGCCGATGGAGGTCGCGACAATGGCGCGTGTCTTTCTCGATGTTGGCCGGCTCGTCACAGTCTTTTTCCCTTACAGCAGCGGATGTACGGGACTAAATACGGGAGTCAGCAGGAAACGCCTGACGAACACCGCATAGCCTCGATACACATATTGACCATTGAGTTCCAGCAGCGACTCACGATTCTCGCGGTAATAGCGCGGGATGTCGTACCAGGGCATGGTGGGCTTCAAGTGGTGCACGACATGCAGATTGTTGTACAAGTACAGCAAGCCGAAGAGGACGTTCGATTCGACCGCGGCGGTACGTTGCGATGAGTCCTCCGCCGCCCGATGTTCGTAGAACGCTCTTAGCAGGCTCAAGCTCATACCTGGGTAGGCTACAGCCAAGCAGTATTGCCACCACGGAAAACGGCAGACGCCGGAAATGAACCAGAACAGCAGCCCGACGGCGAGGGTATGCACCGCCCAATGCGGCAGGTGACTATAGTCGCCGTGTGCAACGCGCTTCGATTCCTTGGAACTCAAGCTCCATAGACGTAAGGCAGGGCCAATCAGCATTCGGCCGGCAAGCGTCTGATTGAAGATGAGCGCCGCGCGCATGAACGAACCCATGCGTTGCCAGTCGGCCTTGAGCACGTAGTACGACTCGGTATCGACGCCGGGCACCGTCAAGTTAATGTCTCGATGATGAGTGGTATGGCTTTTGCGGTACAGGGGAAAGGGAAACCACAGGCCGATCGGTGGAAACACCAGGGCAAATCGCAACCACGCCGGGACACCGCGAAAGGAATGAATGGCCTCATGTTGCAGCGAAAAATGCCAGGCGAGAAGATAGGCGCCCACCGGCATCATGAACCACCAGGGCAGCGCGGCGCTGTACCACATGAGCGCTCCCCAGGCGGCGTAGATGACCAGCGCCACGATCCAGGTCGGACCATCAACCTGACGGAATACCTTGCGAAACATCAGCTGATCTTACACAACGAAGGCGGGATGCACGATTTCCGCGAGAGGGTGCTCGCGCCAGTAAGCTGTTGCCGACTCAAAACTGATCCGCAACTCATCGTAGTCGCGAGGGTCGGGAGTTACGAAATGCGACAACTCCAGGCCGGCCAACAGGACCTTGAGCGCAGGATCTCGATGCGCCGCAGTAAACGCGGCCCGCAACCCTTGCGCTCCTTCAACCGAGGCTTCCAGGGCAATCGAGGCTACCAGGGGCGGTATGGGTGTACGGGCGGTGCGTGCCACGGTCCGCAGCTTCGAGGTGAGATCGCGCCGATACTTTTGCAGCAACCGGTAGGCGTAGGCATCGATGGGCGCCACGTCGGCTATGCCGTCGACGACAGCGGTGACGGCGCCCAACGGGGTCACCGCCGGCGCGGTAATTTCCCGATACAGCGGCGAGCGAGCGCCGGCCTTGGCGGTGCGTGCCGTATCGAACGCCATGAGATATTGCAGCGCGGCCGCATATCCGGACTGAGAATTCGGTGCCGTCAGACAGAGCTTGCCGCCAAATGTAGACTCGAGATCATAAAAACGGCTGTCGCTGCGCACGACCAGCTCGCTCCAGTATTCGGGACGGCCTGCAAAATCAGCCATAGCCGGAACCGGCGCCGCAATGAGCGTGGGTTTGGGATCGCTACGGGAGTAGGGCAGCCCGCACATGAATACGGCGGCCATATCCGTCCGACGCCACAAATCATCGATGGCCGCGGGCGGGGCGTGTTCAATCACCTCGACATTCAAACCTGCCTGCGCGGTCACTGCGCGGAGCAACGCGCGCCACAACTCGGTGGCCTGCACGTCCATCGCATACATGCGCGCATTGGCGATCATCGAGGCGCTTGCGGCGCGCCGGGCTCGCGCGCATTGTCGCGGTAAAAATTCGACGCGGGATTGGCGCGAATAAATGCCGCGGCGGCTTCGTGAATCGGTTGAGCGGCGGTCGCGGCGCTCACGCCGCTCACCGGCAAAGTGGCACGAAAGGCGGTCCAGACGGCAGTGGGCGAGGCGCCAAATTGGCGGGAAGCATCTTGAGTTTTTCGAATGTCCAACCAATAGGTTCCCGTCAATAGGTCTTCAGCCAGCAGTTCAATGGTGTCGTCGACGGCTTGGCGGGCGCGCTGAACCTTGAGCCTGGTCTGCCCCTGAAGATCTTCCACCGTTTGTATCAGTGCGTTGCCCTGCGGGGGCACCGGATTGATCAAGCCCTGAATCTCCTGCATGAGCGAGGCGGCGTCGATCTCGCTGCCCTCAGCCAAATGGAAACGTCCCGGTTCGCCCGGAGTCTCCGCGGAGTTGCCGATCACCGTGAAAAACTTGTTGGTGAAGCGCAGCATCCTTTGCGCCACCACCACATCCATATTGGCCAGTGCGATGGTGAAGCCTTCGATTTCGTTGGCCATCGGGTACGGGTCCCAATTGGCATTGGAAAGTACATAGCCGTGCTGGTAGTGATTGCGCGCACCACCCTTGACGTAGAACTGTGCCAGCTGCGGCGTCGCGAGTTCCCAGGAGTCGGCGGGCGACGCGCCGACCAGCACTGCGGGATTGTGATCGGATGAGTTCATTTGCACCTGGGTTACATCGCGCAGCTGTGCCCAAGCCTGCCATGCGGACCCCTGGCGAATGGAGGAAGCGCGCAGGCTTTCCGCATCCTGAATGGTTCGCTTGTCGTCGAGCTCGAACAAATAGCTGCCTTTGAGCATGTCGAGCACGCGCGCCGCATCCCAGTTCAGCCACTTGAAGGGACGATTGGCCTGCACGGGCATGGACAGGGGCGAGACGCTGCTGTTCATGCCATTGAGATCGACGGCATAGATCAAATCGGCCCAAGACAATGCTTCGTGCGAGTCGTAGAGCAACAATGCCACCTGGCCCGTGGCATAGGAATTGGTGCTCTCGAGCACACTGTCGTCGGCGTCCGTGGGTGCCAGGGGTTCGAGCACCGCTTGCTTGAGCGCCTGCGCGGCCGGCATTCGTACGCCGTGGTAATAGACGAAACCGGCGCCTACCATGGTGGCGGCGACGTTGGTGAATGGGCCCAAATCACCTTCTCCCACCGTACCGCGCGATTGCACCACCGGGGTAATTCGTTCATTCAACAAGTCCAGCAGCCGCTGGGTTAATTGCGGACTTGCCGCCTCGTAGCTCATGGTATTTGCGCGCACCACCAGCATCGCGCGCACGATTTCTTCGTCGCTGACCTCGGGGCCCATTCCTGCGAGCGCGCCGCGGCGAAATATCTGAAGCTGCCGCTCGGCGAGGAATTTCTGATTGTCCGGCGACAACGGATCTCCCGTAAAGATGAATTTTTCGCGCCCCGAGCCTGAGCCGCGATTGAACCAGTAGACCGACACGCCTTCGTTGGCTGCCTCCAAGAGCAGTGCGTGCGCATCGGCGGAACGCTGCCGGGCTTGCGCACTCAAGGCCACCTTGGCGCCGTGGCGGGCGACCTCGACCACCTGGTCAATGCT
>DASQPK010000060.1:0-24987 GCA_035643995.1 Steroidobacteraceae bacterium
GCGAGGGGTGATCGAGAGCGGCGCGCTCAAGGTTGGGCCGCCCGCCGCTGTGGCCTTGCACCTAAGGGGTCCTCATATCGGCATCGGGCGCGGTTTTTCAGCTTATCCCGAGCTTGCCAAGATTCCGGGCGTCGAGATCAATTCGCGGGACAGCCTGGCGTTGCCGAATGCCCGCGAATTCGCGCAGCTAGGCGCCCTGCGGCTCGCGCGCGGCGGCGGACTCGACCCCGCCGATCTCAAGCCGCTCTATTTGAGGGACAAAGTGGCACTGACCGAAGCGGAACGCGCCGCGCAGCCGCTGCAGGCTGCCCCAAGACAGGTCCCATAGTCATGGAACTGTCACAATCGAAGTCTGTAATACTCGGCTTTGGAATCAAGGGACTATAGCAATGTCAGCCAGGCGCATCCTTGTGGTCGAAGACGAAAAGGCCATTCGCGACATGATTGCTTTCGGATTGCGGCGCGCGGGCTATGAAGTTCGTGAGGCTGAGGACTGCCGGGAGGCCCGCGCTCGCATTGTGGACGTTCGGCCCGATCTCATGCTGGTCGACTGGATGTTGCCCGATATGAGCGGCCTGGAGCTGACCCGATCGCTGAAGCGGGCCAAGGACACCGAGGAAATTCCGGTGATCATGCTCACCGCCAGGGCGGAGGAGCAGGACAAGGTCAATGGTCTCGAGGGCGGCGCGGACGACTATATTACGAAGCCTTTTTCGCCGCGCGAATTGCTGGCGCGGATCCAAGCCGTGTTGCGGCGGGCGGCCCCCGCAGGCGCAGACGACATCGTGGAAGTTGAGGGCCTGAAGCTCGATGACTCGAGCCATCGGGTCAGCGCCGGTGAGCGGGAAATCGCCCTGGGGCCCACCGAATACCGCCTGCTGCATTTCTTCATGACCCACCCGGAACGGGTATTTACGCGCGGTCAGTTGCTCGACCGCGTCTGGGGGGGTAATACTTACGTCGAGGAGCGTACCGTGGATGTGCACATTCGCAGACTGCGTAAGGCGCTCGAGCCGTTCTCATTGGAAAAATTGGTGCAAACAGTGCGTGGCGCGGGTTACAGATTCTCGACGCGAGACGCCTAAGCGAGCAGGCTCTAAAGCCCATGGCAGCGATGTGGACCTTCGCGCTCGCGCGCCTCGCGGGCATTTTGCTGTTGGGCCTATGTGTGGGTCTGCTGATCGGGCCCATTTGGGTGTGGATCTTGGGGTCAGCCTGGCTGTACTTGGGCTGGCAGTTGCTGAATCTCTATCGGGTGGACCGCTGGCTGCGCCTGCGTTCGCAGATCGACCCCCCCAACATCGGCGGAATTTGGGGCGACATCATCGCCCAGGTCATCCGCCTGCATCGCCGCAAGCAGTATCACAAGCAGCGTCTGGTACAGCTCTACCGGGAATTGCGCCGTTCCACCGCCGCGCTGCCCGACGGAGTCATCATTTTAAGTCCCCAGCGCGAGATCGTCTGGTTCAATCGCCAGGCCGCGCGATTGTTAGGCTTGAGGCGGCCGGTGGACGTGGGCTTGCGAATCGACAACCTGATTCGCGCCCCCGAGTTTGCGCACTACCTGCACAGCGATGATTTCTCGATGCCGCTGGTCATCCGCCCGCCGGTGCAGATCGACATGTTTTTGGCCTTGCAAATGGTTCCTTACGGCGGCGGCCAATCTTTATTGCTGGTACGGGACGTGACGCGGCAGATGCGTCTTGAAGCCATGCGAAAAGACTTTGTCGCCAACGCATCGCACGAGCTGCGTACGCCCCTGACGGTGATTTCCGGATACTTGGACACCTTGGCCGATGATCCGTCGGTCGATGCAGCCTGGGACGGCCCGATCAAGGACATGCGGGCCCAGGCGCAGCGCATGAACGCCATCATTGCCGACCTGCTGGAGTTGTCGCGCTTGGAGTCCGCGGACGGCGAGGCGGCGCGCGAGCCCATCGACGTGCCGCACATGCTGGAACGGCTGCATCGCGATGCGCTGATCAGTGCAGATCGGCCGCGGCAAGTGTTGTTGGATCTGGAGTCCAGCGACGGCCTGTACGGATCGGCGCACGAAATTGAATCCGCGTTCACGAATCTGCTGGTGAATGCGCTGAAATACACCATGCCGGAAGGCGCAGTGCGGATGCGTTGGTGGACCGACGATCAGGGGGCCTATTTCTCCGTGATCGACAGCGGCATCGGCATCCCCGCGGAGCACATTCCCCGCCTGACCGAGCGCTTCTATAGAGTCGATGCGGGGCGTTCGCGCGGGCAGGGCGGCTCCGGGTTGGGATTGGCCATTGTCAAGCATGCGCTGCAGCGCCACGGTGGCTGGCTGGACGTGCAGAGCACGGAGGGCAAGGGCAGTACCTTTACCTGTCACTTCCCCCAGCAGCGAGTCTGGAAACTGGAGCTGCGCAACGCCGCAAGCGCATGAAAGTCACAAATATTACGTACACGGTTGACGTGGCCTACAATCGGATGTAAACGAACGCCAGTATTTTGTCCGCACGCACTTTGGTTGCAGCAAGGTTGAATCTATGGAAACCGCCGATCTTACCCATCATATTTCCCGCCGCTTCAATGAAGACTTGGAGAAGGTGCGCAATCAGGTGCTGCAGATGGGCGGGTTCGTCGAACAGCAGCTGCACAAGGCGATCACCGCCCTGGTCGAAGGCGACAGCCGCTTGGGCGAATCGGTCGCGACCGATGACTACAAAGTCAACGGCATGGAACTATCGATCGACGAGGAGTGCAGCCGAATCCTGGCGATTCGAGCGCCGGCGGCCGGCGATCTGCGCGTCATCGTCGCCATCATCAAAACCATCACCGACCTCGAGCGTATCGGCGATGAAGGCGAAAAGATCGGCTATATCGCATCCCGTCTGGCCACGATGGAGCGGCCGGCGGACAAGTACCGCGAGGTCAAACACTTAGGAAGGCAGGTGGCGCAGATGGTGCACGATGCGCTGGATGCATTCGCCCGCATGGATTCACAGGCCGCGCTCAAGACCGCCCAAGAGGACAAAATGGTGGATGAGGAGTACGAGTCGATCCAGCGTCAGTGCATCACCTTCATGATGGAAGACCCGCGCACCATCCGGCGCGCGCTCGAAATCATGTGGATCGTGCGTGCGTTGGAGCGCATCGGCGATCATGCAAAAAACATCTGCGAATATGTCATCTACATGGTGCATGGCAAGGACATTCGCCATTCCTCGCTCGAGGACGTGGCGAAGCAGATCGACGCGGCGCACGCCCTCATGCGCCGCTGATGACAGCGCGACGCGGGAACCTTCTTGGATTTTTGGCCTGCGCGTGTTTGCTGGCGTACGCCTATTACGCGCAGTACGTCATGCATTTGGAGCCCTGTCCGCTGTGCATGTTCCAGAGATACGGCGTAATCGTGCTGTGCCTGGTCTTCCTGATCGCCGCGCTTCACGACCCCGCCGCCTTCGGCAGGCGGCTGTATGCGCTGCTCTTGGCGCTGGCCGCGCTGGCCACGATCGGCATCGCGTTGCGCCATCTCTATATTCAGAGTTTACCGCCCGGCAGCGTGCCGGCGTGCGGCGCATCCTTGGACTTCATGCTCAAGGTTTTTTCCTTGAGCGAGGTGTTGGTCAAGGTCCTGACCGGATCCGGTGAGTGCGCCCGGGTGACCTGGGAGTTCCTGGGGTTGGCGATGCCGGCGTGGGTGTTGATCAGCGCCGTGCTCCTGGGCGGATTCGGATTGTGGGTCAATCTGCGGCATCAGCGCCCCGTCCTGCGCTTCTGATGTCGAGCACCCTGCAATTGACTCAGGCGTTGATTGCGCGCCAGTCAGTCAGCCCCATCGACGGCGGATGTCAGACGCTGATGATCGAGCGGCTCGCGGCGGTAGGTTTCGCGGTCGAAACCCTGCGCTTCGGAGCGGTCGATAATTTCTGGGCCAAGCGCGGCAGCGGCGGTCCGGTGTTTTGCTTTGCCGGCCATACCGACGTCGTGCCCTCGGGGCCCCTGGATGAATGGCGCACCGATCCATTTCAGCCCGTGATCAAAGACGGACTCTTGTATGGGCGCGGCGCGGCAGACATGAAAAGCGGCCTTGCGGCGATGTTGACGGCCAGCGAAGAATTCATCGCCCAGTACCCGAAACACCGCGGCACCATCGCCTTCTTGATCACCAGCGATGAGGAAGGCCCCTCGGTCGACGGCACCCGCCGCGTCGTTGAGGTGCTGCGCGAACGCCAGGAGAGCATCGATTGGTGCCTGGTGGGCGAGCCCTCGAGCGAGAGTACGCTGGGCGATACCATCAAGATCGGGCGCCGCGGCAGCTTGAGCGGTCGACTGACGGTGCACGGTATCCAGGGGCATATCGCCTATCCGCAGCTCGCGGATAACCCGGTGCACGCTCTGGCGCCCGCGCTGGCGGAGCTCACGGCCCGTGTCTGGGATCACGGCAATGAGCATTTTCAACCCACCACGTTTCAGGTATCGAATATTTCCGCGGGAACCGGCGCGCCGAATGTCATCCCCGGCGAACTGCGGGCACGTTTCAATCTGCGCTTCTCGACCGAGCAAACGATCGACGGCCTGAAGCACATCGTCGAAGAAATCTTAAAGAGGCACAAGGTCAAGTACACGTTGGAATGGTTCATCTCGGGACAGCCGTTTCTCACCGTTCCGGGGATCTTGTCGCAGGCCGCGACCCGCGCCGTGCAAGAGCAATTACAGATCAGCCCCAAGTTGACCACCGGCGGGGGCACATCGGACGGGCGGTTCATCGCGCCCATGGGCGCTCAGGTCATTGAACTCGGCGTCATCAACGAATCCATCCACAAGGTGAACGAATGCGTGCGGGTGGAGGACATCGATCGTCTGCACTCTATTTATCGGCGCACACTGGAACTCTTGCTCGCCTGATGGGGTCTCACTAGACTCGATCATCATGCACAAGCCCAACCGACTTTACGCACTGACTCTCGTGTGGCTCTTGGCAGCCGGCCTTCAAGGCTGTGCGTCCTTCGGCAAGTGCGATCCCGAGAGTTGCACCGGCGATAAGAAAATTACTGCCGACGTGTACGCGATGATCAAGGAGCATCGGGAGTTCGGAGCGCCGGGGACCATACGTGTGCAAACCATCAACGGCGTGGTGTACTTGAATGGTCTGGTCGAGACGGATTTTGAGCGCCGCAGCGCCGAGTCGCTGGTCATGCAGGTCGCGAACGTCAAGGACGTGGTAAATTCGCTGGACGTCCGCAACAGCGCCCGATGAGCAATAGCACCCGATGAGCAATAGCACACGATAAGGCTCGCGCTTCTAAAGCGGCTCCGGCGCAATGCGCAATATCAATCGCAGCAGGGTGCCCTGGTTGGGTGCGCTCCTGATCTCGAATACGGCACCGATGAGCTGCGCCTGCTCGCGAAGGCCGACCAGTCCAAAATGGCCCGGCCGGGAAGCCTCCGGTTCGAAGCCCACTCCATCATCTTCCACCCGCAGCTCGAGTTGCGCGGCATCGACCGTGCGCAGGGCAACGCGGACGCGCGACGCTGCCGCGTGACGCTCGATATTGCGCAGGGCTTCCTCGGTCATGCGAAAAATGACTTCCGCGCGCTCATCGCCGAAACGAGCCGCTTCCGGGTCCACATCGAATTCAACATCAAGACCGGTGCGGTCATTGAAGCGTTCCACGGCTTTTGACAGCGCGGGCCCGAGGCCGGTGTCGCGCACCGAGTTGACGCGCATTTGGGCAATGGCCGAGCGCGCTTCGTTCATCCCGGCCTGAGCCACTTGCTCCGCGCGAGCCAGTTCATCCGGCAGGGAATCAGGATCATGAGCCTGCAGTCTGCGCAGTAGACGCACTTCGCTCAGCATGGCCATCATCGAATGGGCCAGGGTGTCATGCAAGTCGCGGGCGATCTGCAACCGTTCGCGCACAACGGCGGCATAGCGGGATTCTTCGGCGAGGCGTTCCACCTCTCGCGTCCTGACCGCGACACGACGTTCCAGTTCGCCACTGAGCTTCAACAGCTCGCTGCGCTCCTGATGCAGGTCATCCAATATCTTGGCGAAGACCGCGGCGAGTTGTGCGACCTCGTCGTGGCCGCTCGGCACTTCAATGCGCGCGATTTCACCGCGGCCCACCGCGGCCGCCGAACGCGTCAAGCTCTTCAGCCGGTTGGTGAGATGGCGCGCGCCCAGAGCGCCGAGCACGGCGGTCGCCAGCCCGAGGCCGGTGGAAATCCATACGATGCGAACGGCCAGTGCATTGGCGCGCTGATAGACGATCTCCTTCGGTTCGCTGAGCTGCACCTGCCATGCGTCGCGGAGCCCGTCGCCCTCGATGCTGACCGGCGCCCGGGCGACCAGGACCGTTTGGCCGGCCGGCAGCCGTTCAAAGCGCGGCGCGCCCGTTCGGTCCAGCGGCGGTTCGATGGGCGGCGCCTCATCGACCAGCAGGCCATTCCATGCAGCGTTGCGCAAGGGCTCCGGGCCGACCACAACCACGCCGGCCCGATTCAAGACCAGCATTTGTGCGGACCCGTGCGTGTCCAAGGTGTTGCTCAGGCGTTGTACGTCGGTCGATGCCCAATGCCAGGTCAAGCGCGCCGCAATCACGCCGGTGATGTGACCCGACTCATCTCTCACGGGCGCCGCCAGGTCGCCGAGCAGGGGCACCGCGCTTGGGCTTGTGGATTTCCCGATGACGCCAATCCAAGGTCTCTGCAGCCCTTCGGAAAACCACGGCGCGGTAGAAACATTATCGCCGGAGTTCAGGTGGCCGATGGCGTTCTCGCCCGCGGCGCTCGCCATCAACACGCCAGCAGCGTCTGCCACCGCGATCCATGCCAAATCGGGGTAAGCGCCGCGCAGGCGCTTGAAAACCTCGAGCGGCGGCAGGCCGCCCAAAGCACGGATCGCCTCGAGCCGCATGCTGACCGCTTGGCCCAAATCCGATCCCAGTTGATCGGTTTCAAGCACGAGCCTGCGCACGTGCTGTTGCACGACGATTTCCCGCGCGACCCCGCCCGCCCAAATGGATGCCGCAATCGCGAAGCTGGCCGCGAGCGCCACCATGAGCCAGATGATGCCGGCGACCAAGCTGTGCCGCGGATTGAAACCCGGAGTCATCATTAGGCGCTCTGGACGAATGTCCCTTCCAAATCATGCCTGCTGAGCCGCATGATTACCAATAGTCCGAAAATGGATAAATCCGTGATTCGCATTCTCATAGCGGAAGACCACGCGCTCGTCAGGCGCGGCACGGCTGTGCTGCTCGCCACCGAGCCGGACATGGAAGTCGTGGGTCAGGCATGCGACGGCATCGAGGCGGTAGCGATGGCCGAACAGCTGCGTCCCGACGTCGTGCTCATGGACCTGCACATGCCGCGGCAGAGCGGCGTCGCGGCAACGCGTGAAATCACGCGCACGCTGGCGGGCACTCAAGTACTGGTGTTGACCACCTTGGACGATGACGAAACGGTCTTCGAAGCGGTGCGCGCGGGAGCTCACGGTTATCTGCTGAAGGACGTCACCGAACAAGAACTGCTCGAAACCATTCGCGCCTTACGACGCGGCGAGTCCCGCCTAACACCGCAGATCGCGCGCAAGGTGATGGATCAGTTTCGCCTGCTGAGCGGTACGGCCAAGGTTGCGTCCGGCGAGAAATCCGCAGAAAAACCCCAGGCGAATATCGAAGCACTGACTGGCAAGGAGGAAAAAATACTCCAGCTCATCACCGATGGCATGAGCAACCGGCAAATCGCAGCCGCGATGTTTCTGGCCGAAGGCACGGTGAAGAATTATGTCAGCCGCATCATGGAGAAATTGCACGCCAACACGCGCACCGCCCTGGCGGTGATGTCCGCGAAGAGGCGGATTTGACGGCGGTCGGGCGGCGGAACAGAATCGTAGTTGCGTTCTGTTGCGAAAATGTCACAAAGAGAAGTTGATGTTTGTCACGTATGTGATATATGTAGCCCCAAGTCCGAGTGCCAGTACAATTACGGACTAAAGCAAACGTCACATTGATGTAACAATACGTCGATTAAATCCAACAATCGAAAACCGCGGGAGTTAACGCAATGCATAAGTTTAATCTGCGCAAGTCAATTCTGGCCGCGATCGGGGCCAGCGTCGCGCTGGGTGCCGCGCCGATTGTCCTGGCCGACAACGCTTCGGATATCCAGGCGCTCAAAGATCAAGTACGGGCGATGCAGAAAAAGATCGATCAGCTGAGCGGACCGCAAACCACGGTCGCTAGCCCCAGCGCGGCTGCGGCTCCGGCTCCTGCTCCTGCGAAGAAGAGTGACTCGTCCGCGTTGACCTTTGCCGGCGTTACGCTGTACGGCACCGTTGACGTAGGCATTGCGTACATGACTCACGGCGCCCCCTTGAGCCAGACGTGGGCTCCCGGATTGCCATATTTCATCCAGAACTTCAGCAACCATTCCATCCTCTCGGCGGGCCCCAATGGCTTGAGTCAATCGAAGGTCGGGCTTTCGGGCGTCGAGCCGCTTTGGGGTGATTGGACCGGCGTGTTCCGCTTGGAAACCGGCTTCAACCCGACTTCAGGCAGACTGACGGACGGTCCGGGCTCATTGGTTGCCGACAACGGAAGATCGGCCGCCACCAAGATTTCTGCCGGCGATTCCAGCCGAGCGGGTCAACCGTTCCAGGGCGCTGCCTACGCCGGCGTCAGTTCCAAGACATTCGGCACGCTGACCTTTGGCCGCCAGAACACGCTGATGTCCGAAGCTCTGTCCAAGTACGATCCGCAGCTTCAATCCAACGCGTTCTCGCCGATCGCACTGCAGGGAACCGCCGGCGGCTTTGGCGATACGCAGAATAGAATTTTCGACTCCAGCGCAAAGTATGTGCTCAACCTGGGGCCGGCCCATATCGGGTTCATCCATCAGTTCGGCAGTGACGGGTACGTGCCTGAAAACTCCAACGAAGTATCGGTTGGCGCGGACATCGCCGGCCTGTCGGTTGATGCCATTTATGGCTTGGTACATGGTGCGGTCGCCGCGGCCTCGCTGACCGCAGCGCAGGTGCCGACGGTACCGACCGGCTCTCTGGCAGCCACGATTTCGGACAACACCGGCTACGCGGCCCTCGCCAGCTACAACATGAAGGAAATCTTCCCGATCAAGTTCTATGCCGGATGGGAGCGCATCAAGTTCAACAATCCCGCGCATGCCGTTCCTGCCGGGTCTCAAGACATCGGCGGCTATATCTTGAGCATCACCAATAACACGGCCTTCAATATCCAAAAGATATTGCAGATCTCCTGGGCCGGTGCTCGCTATACGCCGATCCCGCAATTGGATCTGTCGGCCGCGTACTATCAGTACAACCAGAAGAGCTTCAATGCCAATGGCTGCCACAACCTCAGCGCTTCGTCCTGTGCCGGCGAATTGCACGATGCTTCCTTGGTGGCCGATTATCATTGGACCAAGCGTTTCGACACCTACGCGGGCGTCAACTACTCGCTCATCCAAAACGGCCTCGCGAACGGCTATCTGTTCACCTCCGATTGGACGCCGATGGTCGGCGTGCGGTTTAACTTCTAAGATCCCTGGAAATCCAAGACCACCCTATGCGGTTCACGGCTTTTGGCCGTGAACCGCGTTCCGTCAGCGATCGTTCATCCGGATGACCGGCGACGCCGGTCGGCGCCTTGGCGGCTTGCGCGCTTGGCGCGCGATGGATCGAAAGTGACGCGCGGCGCGCGCCTGCACGTCCTCATCGAAAGCTCGGTAGCTGCTAATCAGATCTCGGCCAAATTGAGTGAGCTGTGCGCCTCCGCCTCCATGTCCCCCTTTGCTCGTCAGGGCAACTTTCTCCAAAAATGCCGTGTTGGCGCTATCGAGCAGTTGCCAGGCGCGGCGGTAGCTCATCTTGAGATCCCGGGCCGCTTGCGACAGCGAGCCGCTCGAGGCGATGCGCTCGAGCAGCGCGATCTTGCCGGGGCCGATCGCCTCGTCCCGGTTGAAGTCGATACGAAACCGCACGGTTGGCGTTGGCATAAGAACCTCCACGCGAGATCTTAGCCTATTCTCGACATGCGCCCACCGACACGGGTAGGATCACCCTTCAGGGAAGCCGGGGGGGATCTCGCCATGAATAACACAGATAAGAAACGCGGTGGATGGAGCTGGTGGTACCTGCTCTTCGTCGTCCAATTCGCAGTCGCTCTTTGGCCGCCCTTATACAATAGAGCCGAGCCTTACCTATTCGGAATTCCGTTCTTCTATTGGTTCCAACTGCTGTGGGTGATCATCAGCGCCGTATTCACGGCAATCGTCTATTTTGCCGTCGAAGAATAAATAAAAAGCAGACACAGGGGAACACTCGTGAAGGAAGTGAACTGGATTGCGCTGACTATTTTCGTATTGCTGTTTGGATTCATCACCTGGCTGGGATTCGCAGCGGCTCGCTGGCGCAAAGGCGACCTCGACCTGCTGCATGAGTGGGGCTTGGGCGGCAGGCGCTTCGGCACGGTCATTACCTGGTTCCTGGTCGGCGGCGATGTCTATACGGCATACACGTTCATTGCCGTTCCCGCCCTGGCCTTTGGCGCCGGCGCGGTCGCATTCTTTGCCGTGCCTTACACCATCATCATTTATCCGTTGATGTTCCTGATCTTTCGCCGCTTATGGAATGTCTGCCATAAGCATGGCTACATCACGGCAGGTGATTTCGTCAAAGGTCGTTTCGGCAATCGTTGGCTGGCGCTGGCGGTCTGCGTGACCGGCATAGTCGCGACCATGCCCTACATCGCCTTGCAGCTGGTCGGCTTACAGGTGGTCATCGGTGCAATGGGCATATCCGGCACCGGATTGATGGCCGACATGCCCTTGTTCATTGCCTTCGTGATTCTGGCGGCCTTCACCTATTCCAGCGGCCTGCGCGCACCGGCCTCGATCGCCATCGTCAAGGACATTCTGATTTACGTGACCGCGATTGCCGCAGTCATTGTGATTCCATACGAACTCGGCGGATTCGGAAAAATATTCGCAGCCGTGCCCGCGCAAAAGCTGCTGCTGGCGGTTCCAGGTCCGAATACGACCGGCGCATACAGCGCCTATGCCACCTTGGCTTTAGGATCGGCCTTCGCGCTGTTCCTGTATCCGCATTCTCTGACGGGTATCTTGAGCGCGAGCAGCGGCAAGGTCATCCGCCGCAATGCAGCCATGCTGCCCGGCTACACCTTCATGCTCGGTCTGCTCGCGCTGTTCGGCTTCTTCGTCATTGCCAGCGGTGTAGACAAGCTTCCCGAATACGCGGCCGGCTTCAAGCAGTTCGGCAATAACTTTGCAGTCCCCGCGCTGCTGCTGCACAGTTTCCCGGCGTGGTTCACGGGCGTCGCGTTCGCCGCCATCGGCATCGGCGCGCTGGTGCCGGCGGCCATCATGTCGATTGCCGCGGCCAATTTGTACACCCGCAATATTCATCGCGAATTCATCAACAAAAACCCCACTGCCAAGCAGGAATCGCACGTCGCGAAGCTGACTTCGCTCATCGTCAAGCTCGGCGCGCTGGTGTTCATTTTATTCGTACCCACCAAATACGCGATTCAATTGCAATTGCTCGGCGGCATCTGGATCATTCAAACGCTGCCGCCGGTGATGATAGGTGCCTACACGCGCTGGTTCAATTCCTGGGCAATGCTGGTGGGCTGGGCGGTCGGCACGTTCGCGGGAACTTGGATGGCCTTTTCGGTGCAACTCGCCAACACCTTTCCGCTGCACGTGGGCGACCACACCTTCCCGGGGTACAGCGCGGTGTACAGCGTGATCCTCAATCTCGTGATCGCAATTGTGCTGACGCCCATTTTCAATGCCATGGCCGCGAATAAGGCCCCTGTCGATCAGACCGTGGCGGCCGATTACCAGACCTGAAGCGGAAAGACTATCCACTCGCCAAATTCCTAGCGCCCACGCTCCCGGCCTTGCTTACTGGCGTGAGCGCCAATGTCGGTGAGCCAGGCGAATTTTAAATTCGCGCACACGACAGATGAGATGTCCCCCGGTGGTTCGAATGTTTTGACATCGGCGCCCTTACCGTTATATACGGTTGGCTATAAAGGGTACTTCATATGACCAATGAAACACAGCGGCGAAGCGGCAACTTGCGCACCGTAGCACTATTGGCAGGCACGGGAATCGGAGTCTTGCAAGTTAACGGAGTCTATGCGGCGGAGTCGGAGTCGGCCGCCGATGTGCCTGCCAATCGCGATGCACTGGAGCAGGTGACTGTGTTCGGCCAGAAGGACGCCTACAAGCTCGACTCGTCGGGCCTCTCGAAGCTGGCGGTGCCGCTCATCGATGTAGCACAGTCGATCAACACGATTTCCGCGCAGGAGATGCAGGACCGCGCGGTCATGGATCTTAACCAAGCTTTGAAGACCGTGCCGGGCATCACCATCGGTGCCGGCGAATTCCGGTCCATCGGCACTACTCCCACGATCCGCGGCTTCGCCGCACGCACCGACATGTTCATGGACGGCATCCGGGACTACGGCGACTACTACCGCGATCCATTCAACGTCGAGGCCATCGAAGTACTCGAAGGTCCTGCGGGGGTCGTGTTCGGTCGCGGTTCGACAGGGGGCGTGATCGAACAGGACAGCAAACTGCCGAAGCTGCAACCGCTCATCGCAGGAACCCTCACCGGCGGAACCGACAGCACCCGGCGCGCAACCATCGATATCAACGAGCCGCTGACAGGCCTGGGTGAAGGTGCGGCATTCCGCATCAACGCCATGGGGCACAAGGCGATGGTCACCGATCGCAACGTTGTCGAAGATTCCCGCTACGGCTTTGCACCCAGCTTTTCGCTGGGACTCGGGACGCCGACCCGCCTGACGCTCGCCTACTTTCGTCAATACAACGACGACATTCCGGACTACGGTTTACCCTACCTAGGCACGCAGCCGGCGCAGGTTCCGCGCGACAACTATTACGGCTTTCGCGATGACTACATGCACACGCTCACCGATGTTGTGACTTTCAAGGTAGAGCACGACTTCTCGGATGCCGTCACGATCCAGAATCAAGCCCGCTACGCCCGCTATTCACGCGATTTCCGCTTCTCCGAGCCCTTGATCGCCGCCACGGTTCCCGCGACCACGCCGCTCAACGCCGTGACCGTCACCCGCAACGACAACACGGGCCGAAGCGTCGATTCAATGCTGTGGGACCAGCTCAACATGACCATTCGCTGGACGATTGGCGGTATTGACAATATTTCGGTGCTTGGCATCGAGGGCGGTCACGAAAGAGCCGTGCCGGAGTTCGACAACAGCAGCGGCGTCCCCACCTCGCCTTTGCTCAACCCGAACGAAAACTTGGATTTCTCGGCAACCAGCACGTTCCCTCGCTACAAAACGCACCTGACCGCCAACAGCGTTGCGCCGTATGTCATCGACACGGTGAAATTCAGTCAGGCGTGGGAGGCGACGGTCGGGCTCCGGTACGATCATTTCGCCGTCGACTACAACGATGCCAGCTTTTCGAGCACCGTGCACGGTCTCATCGTCAAGGCCGACCATATCGAGCATACCGACAATATGGGCAGCTACCGTGCGGCGCTGACCTACAAACCGGCCACCAATGGCTCCATCTACCTGGCCTTCGGAACCTCTTTCAACCCTTCCGCGGAAGACCTGTCGTTGATCAGCAGCTCGCGCTCCTTCTCGCTGAACAACGCCAACCTCGATCCTGAGAAGAACCGGACCTACGAGCTCGGCACGAAATGGTCGGTGATCGATGGCCATCTCGATTTAAGCGCGGCGATATTCCGCTTGCAGAAGGACAACGCCCGAGTGCCGGACCCTGCCAACGTCCTGCTGAACATCCTCGGCGGTTCGCAACGAGTCGACGGCGCCGAACTGCGGGCGGAAGGCCAGGTCACCGCGAAGTGGCGCATTGACGCCGGCTATGAGTACCTCGATGGCAAGCAGACCGGATCAACCAAGGGCGCCGCGCCGGTCGGCGCACCGCTCATGAACACGCCGAAGCATGCGCTTACCGTTTGGAACGTGTATCAAATCTTGCCGCGGCTCGAGGTGGGCGGCGGCAGCCGCTTCGTGTCCTCGCAGTTCACGCAGAACGCTCCGCCCATCAAAACAGTACCGGGATTCTGGACTTTCGACGCCATGGCCAAGTACGCGTTCACTGCGAATATCGCCGCGCAGCTGAACGTCAACAATCTGACCAACCGTTACTACTACGACCAGCTGCACTTTTTCCACGTGGTTCCGGGTGAGGGTCGTACCGCATTGCTGAGCCTTAATGTACGCTACTGATGCATGGTACTGACCATTCCCGGTCTCTTGAGCGTGGCGCAAGTCGCCGATTTCCGGCAGGCGCTTGGGAGCGTGGAGTGGATTGACGGCAAGGTCACGGCCGGATACCTCTCGAGCCGCGCCAAGAACAATGAGCAGGTTCCTGAAGGACATCCGGTGGGCCGTCGTCTCGGCAATGTGATCCTCGATGAGCTCGATAAGAACGAGAGTTTCATCAGCGCGGCACTGCCGATGCGGGTTCTTCCGCCGCTGTTCAACCGTTACACCGATGGGCGCTCCTACGGCGGCCACATCGACGGCGCTGTGCGGCCCATCGCGGGCACCCCATTCCGCGTTCGTACCGACCTGTCCGCGACCCTTTTCTTGGCCGACCCCGCAGAGTACGACGGCGGCGAACTTGTGATCGGTGAGGTGGGCGAGGAAAAAAAAGTGAAATTGCCTGCCGGTGACCTGGTTCTGTACAGCGGCGGCACTGTTCATCGCGTGATGCCGGTTACGCGAGGCGTGCGACTGGCTTCATTTTTCTGGGTGCAGAGCATGGTCAGGGACGAGACTCAGCGCACGATTCTTTTCAACTTCGACAACGCCCTGCAACAGCTGGGCCGTACCGGTGCGGATCACGACGCATGCGTACGCCTGGCGGGGGTTTATCACAACTTGCTCCGCCAGTGGGCTGATTCCTAGCGCACCGGTCATGGCGCGGAACTCGTGAGCGCGCGTCGAAACGCGGCGATGATGGCCGGTTGCGGCCGGCGGATGGCCGGGACGGCCTGATAGTTTTGCCAGCCGCCCCCGAGGCTTTTGTAGAGCTGCACGAACTGTTCGCCCTGGGCCACCTGCGCCACCGCATACTGCTCTTGCAAATCGTAGAATTCGCGTTCGGCGTCGACGACGTTGAGAAAATCGGTGAGGCCGCGATTGTATCTGCGGGTCGCCAAATCAACGGCGCGCTCGCCGGCCATCATCGCGGTGCTCAATTTCTCCATGCGGGCCTGTTGCGCCTCATAGGCGTCGAGCGAAGTATCCACTTGCTGCACGGCGTTCAAGATGGTCTTGCGGTAGTTCACCATGCTCGCGCGAGCGGCCAAATGGGCAATATCGACTTGCGCGTCCAATGCGCCGAAGTCCAGAAGCGGCCACACCGCTCCCGGTCCGAAGGACCAAATGTGTTTGCCGATGCTCGGGGTCGTTCCCCAGCCTTGTGCCTGGCTGCCGATCGAGCCGACGAGAGCGACCTGAGGAAAAAGGTTGGCGGTTGCGACACCGATGCGCGCGGTCGATGCCGCGAGCTCGCGCTCCGCTTGCTGAATGTCGGGTCGGCGCTTCAAGAGGTCAAGAGGAACACCGGGGGCGGCGGGTGCGGGCATCGATGGTATGAGGTCCGGTTTCGAGAGCTCTTGAACCATGTTCTCCGGATATTCGCCGACCAGGACCGCAAGTGTGTACTGCGCGGCATTCGCCGCGGCTTCAACGGGTGCAATCTGCGCTTCCAACGTGGCGAGTTCGCGGGTTGCCAGAGCCACATCGAGCTCGTTCGTGATGCCGCGCTCATAGCGAATGCCGACGATGCGCAGCGACTCGCGCAGCACATCGCTTGCCTTGTGCAAGATACTCGCGCGAACTTGAAAGCCCCGCAGATCCACGTAGGCACGCACCACATTGGCCACCACAACAGTCAGGACGTCGTAGCGCGCGGCGCGCGCCGCTTCGGTGTCAGCCCGTGCAGCCTCGAACTCGCGCCGGTATTTGCCGAAGATATCGAGCTCCCATACGGCATCGAAACCTGCAATCGTGTTGATCTGTTGCAGACCCGCTCCGGTGTCCGAGGACCGAAGTTCCGTATCCGCGCGTCCCTTCGTGAGGTCGCTTCCCGTGCCGCGCCCGGCGGCGGCGCTTGCTTCTACATCCGGCAAGGCGTGTCCAAGAACGACGGCCTCGTAGGTGCGTGCCTGCTGCAGGCGGTCCAGCGCGATTTCCAGGTCCAGGTTGGACTTGACGGCACGCTCGACGAGCGAGTCCAGTTCCGCGTCATTCAACGCACGCCACCACGTCGCCAAATCCGGTGGAGGGAGCTTGGGTGTGGTGCTCGGGCCAAGAGACTTAAGCTGCGTCGCTGCCGCGAAACTCGCCGGCTCAGCCGCGGGCGGCGTACGGTAATTCGGTCCCGCCGCACAGGCGGCCAATCCGGCGATCAATCCAACAACGATCAGTCGTGGCGCTTTCACTGACCGGCCGCCTGCGCGCGCAGGGGTTTATCGGCTGCTTCCGGCTCATTGACGGCGACCGCTTGGCCCGATGAAATCTGGCTGCTGATGTTCAATACCAGCTTGTCGCCGGGCCGCACACCCGCAAGCAGCTCGACCAAGCTGCCGTTATCGCGGGCGATGACGACATTGTCGAATTGAATCTTGCCGCCGGCGTCGACTTTGGCTACTTGCGTGCCGCTTGCGCGAAATATCAATGCGGCCGCGGGAACTTCAACCAGCCCGCGCGGCGGCAGCCTAAAAGCGATATTGACGTACATTCCGGGCACCAGCGCATGAGTGGCATTGGGCATATCCACCTCCACCCGCATGGTGCGGGCTTGCGCGTTGATGGATTGCGCGGATCGGGCGATCGCGCCCGAAAAAACCCCGCCCACCGCGCCGGTCGCGCGTATTTCCGCCGGCACTCCCGCTTTCATCAATTCTCCGGAGGCGCTTTGTGGAACATCGACGAAAATGCGCAACGGATCGGTCTGCGCCATGCGATACATCGGCGTGGTCGTCGATCCGCTGCCGGCTGTCACGAGATTGCCGATGTCGATCTTGCGTTCGGTGATGGTTCCGTCGAAGGGCGCCTTGACCTGTTTGAATTCGGCCAACGCGTTGTATTGATCGACTTTGGACTTATCCAGATTGACCTGCGCGTTGGCAGCATAGAGGCGCGCCTCTGAACTTTCATAGTCTGCCTTCTTCGACTCCCGCTCTTGTTCCGACACAACCCCTTTGGGCGAATCGCGCCAGCGCTCATTGGTCGTCTTGCTGAATTCGGCTTCAGCCCTGCGCGCTCCAACCTGCGCCTCCGATGCCTTCAGTTGAGCTCGCGCCGCTTGCAACTCTGCGTCGAGCTCCGGTGTCTCTATAGTCGCAAGCAGTTGGCCCTTCTTGACGTGATCGCCGATGTCCACCAGCCACTTGGCGACATAGCCGTTGACCCGCGCGTAAATCGTCGTTTCAAACCACGCCGCCGTCTCCCCGGGGAGGACCAGGTCCTGACCCGCGGTCGCGGGCCGCGCGATGACGACATCCACCGGCGGCGGCGCCGAAAAAGCGGTTTCCCCGGCCTTTGCGACCGCATGCGCGTGAAAGTAGCGGACGAGAATCACGGCCACGAAACAGATCAGCAGGAACGTCGCGGCAATGCTCACCGTTCTTTTCGTGCGCTGACCGGTCTGCGCGGAAAAGCTCGTCGATACTGCGTCGTCCTCGGTACGCGACACATGGTCCGGATACCGACCGCGAGAGGACTTCTCGCTCGGCGGCGACCGGGGATGTTCTGAGTCATGCAATTGCATTGGCGCTGCCTTTAATATTCGAATCAGTGACGGCCGCCGGTTGGCGGCGCAACAATTTGTACATCGTGGGTACGAAGATGAGAGTTGCAAATGTCGCGAACAGCAGGCCGCCAATCACCGCTCTGCCCAGCGGCGCATTCTGTTCGCCGCCTTCACCTATCCCTAGGGCCATGGGGACCATGCCGAGGATCATCGCCCCGGCCGTCATGAGGACCGGCCGCAGACGGGTGTAGCCGGCGCTGATTGACGCGCGCAACGGGTCGTCGCCCAGCGCCATGCGTTGGTTGGCGAAGCTCACCACCAAAATGCTGTTCGCAGTAGTCAATCCGATGCACATGAGGGTCCCCATCAGGGCCGGTACGCTCATGGGGGTTTGCGAGAGGAACAGCATCCAAAGTACGCCACCCAAGGCAAACGGAACCGCCATCAGAACGATGAGCGGATCAATCCAGCTCTGGAAGTTCATGACCAGAAACAGGTACACAAGAATAATCGCGAGTGCGATGCCGGTGAACAATCCGGCATAGCTCTCGCGCATGGTCTCTACCTGACCGCTCAAGGTGACGGTCAAAGCCTTTGAAGCATCCGGACGATGTTGTTTCAAAACCTTGTCGATGTCTTGGGCCGCGCCATAGAGGTCACGCCCCTGGACGTCGGCATGCACGTCGAAAACCGGGCGGATGTTCAGCTGCGAGGTCACCATCGGGACCGCCTCGCGGCCGAACGATGCCAGATTCAGGAGAAGCTGCCCGGACGCAGCGCCTGCCGCTGAGGTCACGGGCATCGTCTGCAAATCCTGCGACGAGCGGATTCGATAGGTTGGGACTTGGACCACCAGCGGATAGCTGACGCTATTGCGCGGATCCACCCAGAAATTAGGCGCCGTTTGCGCACTCGAGTTCGTCGCCACCAAGACGTTGTTGGCCGCCTCTTGCTGTGTCACCCCCGTCTGAGTCGCCAGCGCCCGATCCATGTCCACCGTGAGAGCCGGTGCATTGGGCACCTGAAAAACGTGGGAATCCACGACGCCCGCGACCCCGCGCAAAGCCTGGGCAATTTGCGATGCCAGAGCAAAGGCCGCGTCCTGATCCGGCCCCGAAACTCTTACATCAATGGGCGCCGGCTGTCCGAAATTGAGAACCTGGTCGACGATATCCGCGGGTTGAAAGAAGAACTGAAGCTCCGCAAACCGCGCGGGCAACTCCCGGCGCAGCATGGCGATGAGTTTTGCCGTGGGGGTGTGTTTTTCATTCAAGGAGATCAAAATCTCGCCGTCCATCGGTCCCACCGTGGCCGAGTCGCTCAGGGCGATATTGATGCCGCTATACGGCAATCCAATGTTATCCAGCATCACGTCGATTTGCTCGTTGCCGACGAGCTTTCGAATCTGCGACTCTACCTCGGCGAAGTACTGCTGAGTTTTCTCCAGCCTCGTTCCCGCAGGCGCCCTGACATGCAGGCGCATCTGCCCCGCGTCCACTTGTGGGAAGAAGTCGCGTCCCAGCAGGGGAAACAGCAGGGCAGACACCACAATCAAGGCGATGAAAGCCGTGACAGTCAGACGCGCCTGAGAAAGTGCCCAAGCCAGCGTATCGCGGTAGCGTTCCCGAAATCTCTCGAAACCCCGTTCAAATTCCGCTTGGATTCTGACCAGCGGATTCTTGGGGCGCGCATCTTCCTCAGCCGGCGTGTGGGTTGGTTCCGCCGAAAATTCATGTACCGCGCGACGCATCAAGTAGTTGAACAGCACCGGGACCATGGTGAATGACAGTGCCAGGCTCGCCAACAACGCGCCGATGACGGAAAGCGACAGCGGTGAAAACAGGTACTTTGCCGTGCCTTGAAGTAAAAACACCGGTACGAAGACGATGCAAATGCAAAGTGTGGACAAAAAGGTGGGTATCGCTACCTCGCTGGCGCCCACCACGATTGACTGATGCAGTGGTTCACGCATCGCGACGTGGCGCTCGATGTTCTCGATGACCACGGTCCCATTGTCGACGAGAATGCCGATCGCCAAGGCAAATCCGCCCAAGGTCATGGTATTCAGCGTCTGTCCGGTCAGATTGATGAACAGAACGGCCGTGATGATGGACAACGGTATCGCGGCGAGAATGATCACGGACAGTCGGACATTGCCCAGAAACAAGATGATGACCAGCGCGGTCAGGGCGGCCGCCATACAGGCACTGAGCAGCACGCTGTTCAGCGCCCCCTTCACGAACACCGACTGATCGAACAGGGCCTTGACGGTCACATCCTTGGGCAAGACCTTTTTGATGTCGAGCAGAGCCGCACGCACGCCGTCGATGACGGCAAGCGTCGACACGCCGCCGGTTTTGCGAATCGTCATCAGCGCGCCGGGAGTTCCATTGACGGACACGAAATTCGTCTGAACCTGAAATCCGTCGTGCACATGCGCCACGTCGCGCATGAATACCGTTCGCCCGTCGACTTGCTTGATGGGAAAGGCATTGATGGTTTCGATGACATCCGGTGAGTTGTTCATGGCCAAGGTGTAATCCTTGTCCCCGATCTTCACGTCGCCCGCCGGCAAAATGACGTTCTGATGCTGTAAGGCGGAGCTCACATCCGATGCGGATAGGCCGCGCGCCTGCAGGGCGGCCGAGTCCAGGTCAGCCATGATCACTCGCGGCTTGCCGCCGTAGGGGTAGGGCACCTCTGCCCCGTGAACCACCGCGAGCGCGGGACGAATGATGTTCTGACCGAGGTCATTGAGCTTCGTGTCGGGGAGGGATTTACTGGAAAGACTGAGCTGGATGATCGGCACATCGGTCGCGCCATAGCGCAGTACCAGCGGCGGGGTGATATTCGGCGGCATGTACTTCAGCACCACCAGCGCGCTGCTGGCGAGCTGCGAGACGGCGCGCGTCACGTCAGCGCCTTCGTGAAGGTAGATCTTCTCCACCCCGACGCCTTCATAACTGATGGCCTCGATGCGTGAGATGTCGTCCACAAGCGAGGCAAGCTGCCGTTGGTGCAGCGTCAAAATGCGGTTCTGGATGTCACTGGCGCTCATCCCGTTGTAGGTCCAGACGACCGCCGCCACCGGGATGTCGATTTCCGGGAAAATATCGATGGGCATTCGCAGTGCGGCGCCGATACCCATCAAGGTGATGAGAATCAGCGTGGCGACCACGGTGTAAGGACGCTTTAGCGCAATTTCGACGATGGACATGGTGCACGTAAAGAAGCGCTGCCGTGCATGCGAACGGCAAGCTCCGTTCTGGTATTGGCGTGCAGCTTGCTCATGATGCGGCTGACATAATTCTTGACGGTCCCCTCGGCTAGCGCCATGGCTTGAGCAATTTGCCGATTGCTGGAACCATCCGTGATCAGCCGGAGAACCCGCTCCTCTTTGTCGGTGAGTTCCTCCGTTGAGAAAGCATCGCCGATCGTCGCGGCAGCCGGTTGACTTGCACCCGGTTGACTCGCCGCCGGTTGATCGTTCGTTGGACTGTACGAATTGCGAGCCCGCGCAAGATGCCTGAATTGATCCATCACTTTCCTGGCAATTTGAGGAGTGAGCCGCGATTCACCCCGACGCAGTGCGCGGATGGTTTCCAACAATTCTTCCTCGCTGGCATCTTTGAGCAGATAGGCCTGCGCGCCCGCTCGAACCGCTTCGAAAACGGTCTCATCATCATCCAATGTCGTGAGCACCAATACCTGGGTACTCGGCTGCGCCAGGGTGATTTCGCGCGTCGCGGCCACTCCGCCCTTGATCGGCATGTGAAGGTCCATGAGCACAATATCGGGGCGCAGAACGAGCGCAAGCTTGACTGCTTCGTCGCCATTGCTCGCTTGACCCACGCATTCCATGTCGGGCGCCATGGACAACAAGAGTGCCGTTCCCCTGCGGACCAAGGCTTGATCTTCCGCGATGACCACGCGAATCGCCGCGTGCTTGACGTCGGCAACGGTCGTCACTTTAGGAACCCGAAGAACTGATACAAATCACTGAGCGATGCTGCGCCGGGGGCAGCTCCGTTGTGAAGTGACTTTGGTCACTTTCGGACAGTGACTTTCGACACTATTCCGTGCCGGTCTGTGTTCAGCGATTGGGACTTGCGCGACGCCATCCGCATCGCGACCCGGGCCGCCGGCGGGAGGCGAGTGGTCGACGATCTGACCATCGAAGTCGGGGGACGCCGATAGCGGCAGCCGCTTAGGGACCGGCGCCGGGATTGGCAGATCGGTTCCTCCGAAAGCGGACACGCAGCACTTCCGATCTCTAGCCTTTTGGGGCTAAGTGCCTGTTTCCGTTACGCTGTCACAAAAACGTCACATTTCGTCTCGATAATCGCCCTCTCAACCCGAGCCTTGACGCAGAACGGCGAAGGCGGGCAATTCAACTGGAGCGGCCATCAATGAAAATATATAAACGCCTTTTGATACTTGGCGTCGCAGCGTCGTTGAGCATTGCGGCTTCCGCCGCCGATATCTCGGGCGCCGGTGCAACATTTCCCTACCCGATTTACGCCAAGTGGGCGGATGCCTACAAGAAACTGACCGGTGTCGGCCTCAACTATCAGTCCATCGGGTCCGGAGGCGGCATCAAACAGATCAAGGCCAAGACCGTGACGTTCGGTGCGTCGGATATGCCGTTGAAACCCGACGATCTGAAGTCCTCGGGCCTGGTCCAGTTCCCGATGATCATCGGTGGTGTCGTGCCGGTCGTGAACATCAAGGGCGTGTCGGCGGGCCAATTGCATTTGGACGGCGCAACCGTAGCCAGCATCTACCTGGGCGATATCAAGGAGTGGAACGACCCGGCGATCAAGAAGCTCAATCCGAAGTTGACGCTGCCGAGCACGGCCATCGCGCCGGTGTATCGCTCGGACGGATCCGGAACGAATTTTCTGTTCTCAGACTATTTGTCCAAGTCGAGCGCCAAGTTTCAGTCCAACATCGGTGCCAACACCTCGGTGCAATGGCCGGTGGGAATCGGCGCCAAGGGCAACGAAGGGGTGGCGAACATGACCACCCAGACCGACGGGGCCATCGGCTATGTCGAGTATGCATTCGCCAAGCAGAATAAGATGTCCTTCACCACGCTCACCAACAAAGCCGGTAATGCCGTCGCCCCGAGCACCGAGTCCTTCCAGGCCGCGGCGGCAACCGCCGATTGGGTGGGAGCGGATAGTTATTACCTCATTTTGACCGACCAACCCGGTGCGAAGAGCTGGCCGATCACCGGTGCGAGCTTCATTCTCGTGTACAAACAGCCAGATAATCCGGCGCCCGTCAACGAAGCCTTGAAGTTCTTTGCGTGGGCTTACAAGGATGGCGCTACTATGGCGGCCGAGCTTGACTATGTACCACTGCCTGCAGCCTTGATCGCCCAGGTGAAGAAGACCTGGACTTCGCAAATCACTTCGGGCGGTCGCCCGGTGTGGAGCGGCCAGTAAGCGTGTCTTTGCGGATTAGCTAGCCAAGATTTAGGTGGTTAAGATACGGTCGAACCCGATGGCGATGCCATCGGGTTCGGCCTATTGGCTTATGGCGGGAGCGGAACTGACATCGTGGCGATCATAGATCCGGGACACGCCGCAAAGCAGCTGATTTTCGAGAGAATATTCCGCTCGGCCACATTCATCGCCGCGCTCTTGGTGCTGTTGATCCTAGGCGGTGTAGCCATCTCGCTGCTGCGCGGCGCCGCGCCGGCACTGTCGCATTTCGGATTCTCATTCGTCTCGCGCGAGATTTGGAACCCGGTCACCGACCAGTTCGGCGCGCTGGCGCCGATTTACGGTACCGTGGTGACCTCGCTCATCGCCATGGCTATAGCGGTGCCGACGGGATTCGGCATCGCCTTGTTCCTGACGGAGCTGTGTCCGCCCCTGCTGAAGCGCCCGATCGGCGTCGCCGTGGAGCTGCTGGCGGCGGTGCCCAGCATCATATTTGGAATCTGGGGTTTATTCGTCCTCGCGCCGGTGCTGCAGCGGCACGTGCAACCCTGGCTGATCCGCACTCTCGGCGACATTCCCGCCGTCGGTCATCTATTCAAAGGACCGCCTTACGGCATCGGCGTCCTGACGGCAGGCGTCGTGCTCGCCATCATGGTGCTGCCTTTTATTGCCGCCACCATGCGCGATGTCTTCGATACGGTCCCGCCGATGCTGAAGGAATCCGGCTACGGACTCGGCGCAACGACTTGGGAGGTCATTTGGAACGTGGTCGTGCCGCATTCGCGGGTGGGCATCGTGGGCGGGATCATGTTGGGTCTGGGGCGCGCGCTCGGCGAAACCATGGCGGTGACATTCGTCATCGGCAACGCGCACCGTATCAGTTCTTCCTTGCTGGCGCCGGGTACGACCATATCTTCGGCGATCGCCAACGAGTTCACCGAAGCGGTGGGAGACCTGTACACCTCTTCTCTGATTGCCCTCGGACTGTTGCTGTTTCTCATTACATTCACCGTGATTGCGTTGGCGCAAGCCATGCTGCGCAGGCTCGAACGCCGCTCGGGTGCCGTCGCATGAATCGGCGCCTGCTGCGAAAGATCAAAAACGGCATATTTCTGTCGCTGTCCCTGATCGCCACCCTGACCGGTCTTGCCTGTTTGGCCGCGATCCTCTGGACCCTGATATCGCACGGCGTGGCGGGCCTGTCCGGGCGCATATTTACCCAGATGACCCCGCCTCCCGGCAGCCAAGGGGGATTGCTCAATGCCATCTACGGCAGCGGCGCGATGACGCTGCTGGGGATTTTGATCGGCTCTCCGATCGGCGTGCTTGCGGGGACTTACCTCTCGGAGTACGGCAGGAATTCCCGCTTGAGCATGGTCATCCGCTTCATCAACGATGTCCTGCTGAGTGCGCCTTCGATCATCATCGGCCTGTTCATCTATGAGATTGTCGTGGTGCGGATGGGCCATTTTTCAGCCATCGCCGGCGCTCTGGCACTGGCGGTCCTGGCGATCCCGGTCACCTTGAGAACCACCGAAGACATGCTGAATCTGGTGCCCATCGGCATGAAGGATTCCTCGGCGGCGTTGGGTGCCTATCCGTGGCGCACGACATTGAGCGTGCTGTATCCGGCGGCGCGTAGCGGCATCGTTACCGGGCTGCTGCTCGCCATCGCGCGCATCAGCGGAGAAACGGCGCCGCTGCTGTTCACCGCGCTCAACAA
>DASQPK010000061.1:0-2304 GCA_035643995.1 Steroidobacteraceae bacterium
ATTTTTTCAGCTGTTTCGCCATCTTGGGCTTTACGCTCTGCTGGAGACAATTCCGGTCCAGTCCCGGAGCGCACCTTATCATGCGGCAACGAAGAGGGCATATCGCATCCGGCTCCGTTGCTGCTCGCAAGGGTTGGTAACCCGTGGGTTGACGACAGTTTTAGTTGCGGCGTGTGCGGCTGTGCGGCGCTAACCCTTTGACTCCACTGCCTTTGCGCAAAGTCAGGTTTCGATGGATCCGGCTGACCGGAACCGTGCCCATCGATCAACCAGGCGGGGAGGAAAAAACACCTGAACGCTGGGTCTTGACTAGAGCATGATGGGTTCAAGTTTGGTCATATCCAGCGTTTGCGAAGTAGTTGGCGCACTCGGTCGGTGAGACGGTCTTCAGGATCGGCCCGATCGCCTGGTAGACTGCCTCGGTTGTTCGCTGTGCGGCTTTGCGCAGCCAGTGTTTGAACTTGGCGAAGAACTGCTCGATCGGGTTCAGATCGGGCGAGTATTTCGGCAGGTAGAAGAGCCGGGCGCCGGCGGCACGGATGGCGCGGCGCACGGCACTGGCCTTGTGCGAGCCGAGATTATCCATGATGACGATGTCGCCCTGCCGCAGGGTCGGGACCAGAACCTTTTCGATGTAGAGAAGGAAGGCTTCGCCGTTGATCGGCCCCTCGAGGAACCACGGAGCGGTAATGCGATCGTGGCGCAAGGCGGCGATGAAGGTCATGGTTTGCCAGCGGCCGTGCGGCACCTTGGCGTTGAGGCGTTGGCCGCGCGGTGCCCAGCCCCGCAGCGGTGCCATATTGGTCTTTGTCCAGGTCTCGTCGATGAACACCAACCGAGTTGGATCGATCCGATCCTGATACTTGGCCCACTGCGCCCGCCGGCGAGCGACATCGGGGCGATCCTGCTCGGCGGCAATCAGCGTCTTTTTTTATAACTAAGCTTCTCTGCGTGAAGGAAATCCCACATCGTGCGGTAATCAACCTTCAGGCCACGCTCGGCGAGTTCGGCTACCAGCCCGCGCACGGTAAAATCCGCTTCCCGGCATCGTTGCACCAGCCAATCGCGATGCGGTCCAGCAATCTTCTTTGGCCGATAGCCGCCGATCTGGTCCGGCTTGACGCTGCCGGTCTGGTGGAAGCGCTGTACCCAGTTGATCGCCGTGCTGATGCCCACCCCAAATTGGGCCGCCGCCTGATGCCGCGACAGGCCGCCTTTGATAACAGCTCTCACCACCCGCTCACGAAGGTCGTCCGAATAGGCTCGTCCCATCCATGCTGGCCTCCTTCCCAGCCAGCATGTTGAATCAGAACACTCCTGATTTGGGAATCCTCAATCGACTCAAGCTAGACCCATCCCGCTCTAGTGACTAGCTTTCTGATTGCATTTCAATTTTTTCAAGTCGAACCCCGGGCTACGAGCGGCCGGCGTCTGTTTCGCGGGTGCCACTTGGTTAGGGCTGGTGCCGCGACACGAAGTCACAATTGCGCGATGCGCTGCGGTGCCGCAATATCGCCACCGCAATGCAACATAATCCGCGCTGGTTCTGAACGGCGTTTTGCATGTTTTGGACAGGCGTATTTATCGGTCTTGCTGCGTGCCTTGTCCTTGGGCTGACTGGGCACTTCATCTACGACCGGCGTCAGCGGTCGGCGTTCATAGCCAGTCTGTCGCCCTCACTGCGTGAAAGGCTCAGCGGCTTTGAAACAATCGAGGGCGACTGGCGGGCCTTTCGGGACCTGTTGCGGTAAACGGCGCCGGTACGCCACACGACAAACAGCGCGTTCACGATTAGCCAAACAACCAGCCACCCAGTTATTCCCACGTAGCGCGCCCCGCTTCTCCTTTGTTTAGATATTACAAGTTGTTTCTGATTCGTCCGCACGCGGCGATGCCAACGTCGCTGACGTAGAATGGCGCGAACCGATGAGCCTGAGCTTCAACGAGAAAGCTACATTGCCCGTGAGGCGCCGCTCGGATCGCTCTTGATCACCTTGTTACTGCGCATCGCTGTGGCTAGGCGACGCTAGTGCCCCTCCCCGGTCTTCAAGCCGGTTCGAGAACCGCCAAAATCGTCGACTCCTGCGCATCCTCAATTGAGGGTACGATTCCAGGCGCCCACACATTATCCAATTCGTCCAGCCGATCGATGAGACGCTGTAGCTGGGGCGGCGTCTTCACCGACTTAAGTGCCATGGCCTCACGAAGCCGCTCACCAATCTCGTCGCAGATGGCGCGGCAGTGATTGTGATCGAGGCGCAGGTTTTCGTGGTCGGTGGGCATCGATTTTCTCCAAGCAGTCGA
>DASQPK010000062.1:0-20351 GCA_035643995.1 Steroidobacteraceae bacterium
GATCAACACGCGTCCGGTGCTCGGTGAATCGAGTCCCGCGAGCAACGCCAACAGTGTGGATTTGCCCGCGCCGGAAGCTCCAACGATGGCCAAGGTCTCGCCGGTTCGCACGTTGAGGCTTACATCGGCGAGAATGGTGAGAGAGCCATCAGGGCTTGAGACAGTTTTCGATACGTTCCTGGCTTCGAGGACGATCTGTTTGGCTTCGAGATTGACTTGATCTTGCATTCAGGAGCGCTCGTGAAACGGCTTTTCGCCCTATTGGTTTTGATCGTTGCATCCGCTTCGGCTTACGCCCAAGCACCGGTGATTCTCGTATTCGGCGATAGCATCAGCGCCGGCTACGGGCTGGCGCGCGTAGAGCTAGGCTGGGTGGAATTGCTCAAGACGAGGCTCAGCATGGAAGGGTACGGTTACCAAGTCGTCAACGCCAGTGTCAGCGGCGAGACCACGGCGGGCGGACTCGCGCGTCTGCCGCGCGCGCTCGAACTTCACCACCCGAAGATCGTCATTCTCGAACTGGGCGGCAACGACGGTTTGCGCGCGCTGCCGATTGCCCAAATGCGCGCCAATCTGACTCAAATGGTCGAGCTGGCGAGCGCCGCCGGGGCGAAGACCTTGCTGCTGGGAATGCGCATGCCGCCAAACTACGGACCCGAGTACACCGGGCAATTTGCCTTGGTTTTCAGCGATTTGGCGCGCGCCAAAAAGATCCCCTGGGTGCCGTTCCTGCTGACCGACATCGCCCTTTCCCCGACCCTACTGCAGGGCGATGACATTCATCCCAACGCCGCCGGTCAGCCGGTACTGCTCGAGAACGTCTGGCCGGCGCTCAAGCCGCTGCTGCACAAATAGGCAGGCCGCGAGCCCTACCGCGAGCTTACCGCAAGGCTACTGGGCAGCCGTCAGCCACTCGGCCACGCCGCCATGGCTCGAGCACGTGCCGCTACGGTGCACCGACTTTGAGTAAGTGCCGTCTTTGCACTTGGCCGTGGCGCCGGTCGGATTGGTATTGCCGGCCGTGGCCGTCGGCGCTGACTTGGCCGCCGTGGATGACTTGGCCGCGGTAGCCGCCGGCGCGGCAGCCGGAGCAGCGGCGTCCGGCATGGGCGCGGCAGTCGCCGCGGTCGCCGGCTTGGCAGCCTTCGCTGCTTTCTGAATACCGCCATGGCCGCTGCACGTGCCCTTGCCCGAGGAGGTGGTGGTCGTTCCATCCGAGCATGTCGTCGTCGCACCCGTCGCCCCGGGCGTTGCCGGTGCCGCCGTTTTTGCCGGTGCTGCGGCCGGCGCGGGTGCGGCAGTCGCCGCGCTCGCCGGCTTGGCCTTCGCTGCTTTCTGAATACCGCCGTGACCGCTGCAGGTACCCTTACCCGTCGATGTGGTGGTGGTTCCATCCTTGCAAGTCGTCGGCGCGGGGTCCGCAGCGACACTTGGCATCGCCAACGCGAATACCAGCAATGGCAGCGCAATCAGGCCGGCAACAGTTATGTTTTTCATGAACACTTCACTCCCTGGTTTGGTTCGGTCTGCAGCCGGATTGTAATCCGATTTCCACCGAATGCGATCGCGGCTCAGCGCGGGCGTCCAATCGGCAATATGCTGTTCACTTGAATGACAAAGCGCGTGTATTGGCCCTGTGCAACGCCTTCCAGCACTTTGCCGTTGACGGTGACGTGCGTATTCTCGCCGACGCTGTCGGGAAGTTCCGTCAGCCCGATGAGTTGCACATCATTCGCCGCCAGACAGTGAAGACTCTGCGGCGGGGCGTAGATGTATTCAGTCGTGTCCAATATCAGAATCGGCACCGTATCGATGCCATCGGCGCGCGGGAACTCACGGAAGTGCACGCGCCCTGAGAAGTCGTGCCTGACCTGCAGCCACAGGCATGGACCGCTGCCGATGACGCAGCCGGAGAGCGCAACCAACACGCCGGCGCCGATCAACAGCCGCAGATTTCTGATCACTCCAAGCTCCATTTTCTTCAAGTCTGCGCCGGTAGTGTACCTGCAAGGCGCTCGCACGTTGCTGGCTTCATGATCCGATGCTATACACGCGTTACAAATCAAGAGGCATACCCACTTGGATCGAAATTGGCTGAATCAATACCCGCCCGGCGTACCCGCGGACATCGACCCTGACGCCTATCCATCGCTCAAGGAGGCGATCGAGGAGGCCTTCACGACTTTTCGTCAGATGCCTGCCTTCACCAACATGGGCGCCACCTTGACTTACATGCAGCTCGACGCACTCAGCCGGGCCTTCGGCGCTTGGCTGCAGAACAAGTCAGGATTGGTCCGCGGCGATCGCGTGGCCTTGATGATGCCCAATATCTTGCAGTACCCCATCGCACTGTTCGGCGCCCTGCGCGCCGGCATGGTGGTGGTGAACACCAATCCGCTGTACACGCCCCGCGAACTCGAACATCAATTGAAGGATTCAGGTGCCAAGGCCATCGTCATCGTCGAGAACTTCGTGCATGTGCTGCAGCAAGTATTGCCGCGCACGGATTTGAAGAACGTGCTCGTCACCGGCGTCGGCGATTTACTGGGCGTTCCGAAGGGCTTGATCGTCAATTTCGTCCTGCGGCATGTGCGCAAGCAAGTACCGCCTTGGAAAATGCCCGGAGCCTTGTCGTTCAAGCATGTCTTGGGAAGCGGCCTCGGACTCAAATTGGAACCGGTGACTTTGGGTCCCGAGGACATCGCCTTTCTGCAATACACCGGCGGCACGACGGGGGTGGCCAAGGCCGCCGTGCTCACCCACCGAAACATGGTGGCCAACCTGCTGCAATCCCTGGCGTGGATAAGACCTGCGCTGCAGGCGGGCGGTGGCCGCGTCGTGATCACGGCGCTGCCGCTGTATCACATTTTCGCGCTCACCAGCAATTGCCTGGCATTCCTGCCCCTGGGCGCGCGCAATGTCCTGATCACCAACCCCAGGGATTTCCCGGGATTCGTGGCGGAACTGAAGAAGTACAAATTCAATTTCATCAGCGGCGTCAATACGCTGTTCAATGCGCTGCTGCACACGCCCGGATTTGCAAGCGTGGATTTCAAGGAGCTGCGCGCCACTTTCGCGGGCGGAATGGCCCTGCAGCCGACGACGGCGGCGCGTTGGAAGGAAGTCACGGGCTGCAGCGTGGCCCAGGGCTGGGGACTCACCGAAACCTCGCCCATGGTTACGGCCAACCCCATCGGCTTGCCGTTCAACGGATCGGTCGGGCTGCCCGTTTCCTCAACGGATGTCTCCATTCGTGACGACGACGGCAAGGAGTTGCCCGTCAACGGGGTCGGTGAACTCTGCGTATTCGGACCGCAGGTGATGCGCGGCTACTGGAACCGCCCTGATGAAACCGAGAAGGTGATGTTCGGCGACTGGCTGCGCACCGGCGACATCGGCCGCATGGATGCGGAGGGCTTCGTCTACATCGAGGACCGCAAGAAGGACATGATTTTGGTGTCGGGATTCAACGTGTATCCCAATGAAATCGAAAGCGTCGCTGCCGCGCACCCCGGCGTGCTGGAGGTCGCCGCCGTCGCCCAGTCCGACGAGAATTCCGGCGAAGTCGTCGCGCTGTTCGTCGTGAAGAAAAATCCGAAGCTCACGGCGGAAGCGCTGATCGCCTTCTGCCGCAAGGAACTGACGGGCTACAAAGTGCCGAGGCATGTTTACTTCCGCAATGAGCTGCCCAAGAGCAATGTCGGGAAGATTTTGCGCCGCGTGCTGCGCGATGAGCTGCGAAACGCGCCGGCCGGCGCCGCGCGAGCATCCCTGTGACGCTATCCTGGCCGCTGCGCCGACGATACTTCGTAGTTCCGGACCGTCTCGACCACCAGCGCGACGCGCTCAGGCTCGACATCCGGCGTGATGCCATGCCCCAGATTGAACACATGGCCGGCGCCCGCCCCGTAGCTGTCGAGCACCCGCAATGTTTCACTGCGCAAGACGTCGGGCGGCGCGAATAAAGCCGAAGGGTCGAGATTGCCCTGCAATGCCACGCGTCCGGCAACCGCCTCGCGGGCGTCGCTCAAATCCGTGGTCCAGTCGACGCCCACGGCGTCGCAGCCGATGGCGGCGATTTTGGCCAACCAGGCGCCCCCGCCCTTGGTAAAGACAATGTTGGGAACTCTGCGTCCTTCGGATTTTCGGGTCAGCGCATCGATCACCTGCGCCATGTAGCGCAGGGAGAATTCTTCGTACTGCGCCGGCGTGAGCACACCGCCCCAGGTATCGAACAGCATCACCGCTTGTGCACCGGCGGCGATTTGCGCGTTCAAGTAGAGAATGGTCGCCTTGGCGAGCAGCTCGAGCAGGCGGTGCAGCTGCCGCGGTGATTCATACATCATGCGTTTGATCACGCCGAAGGACTTGCTGCTGCCACCTTCCACCATATAGGTCGCCACGGTCCAGGGACTGCCTGCGAAGCCGATCAGAGGCACCCGTCCCTGAAGCTCGCGGCGCACGCGCGCGACCGCTTCGATCACATACTTCAGCTCCTTCCCCGGATCGGGCACGCCAAGCTTGTCGATGTCGGCGGGCGTGCGAACCGGACGCTCGAACTGCGGACCCTCGCCTGCCTCGAACTCCAGTCCCAGCTTCATCGCGTGCGGAATAGTGAGGATGTCCGAAAACAAAATCGCGGCGTCGAGCGGGTACCTGATCACCGGCTGCAGCGTGATTTCGCAGGCAATCTCCGGATTCGTGCACATCTCCAAAAATCCGCCGGCGCGGGCGCGCGTCGCGCGATATTCCGGCAGATACCGGCCCGCCTGGCGCATCAGCCAAATCGGGCGCCGCGGCGTGGGCTCGCGCAGCAGGGCGCGCAGCAACAGGTCGTTTTTCAAAGGCTCACTCATCGGTATTCATCACGTTCGCTCGCTGGGATCGAACAGCCGGCTGTGCTCGAGAATCGCGTACCGGTCGGTCATGCCGGCGATGTAATCGGCCACGGCGCGCGCGCGGCCGGCGGGTCCGGGCACCAATTCCAATCGGGTACGCGCCTCGTGTTCATCGGGCATCAGCGCCGGATCGTGGAAAAATGCATCGAAGAGTTCACGCACCACGCGGCGCGCCTTCGCGGTCATGCGCCGCACCTTGTAGTGCGTGTAGAGCTGCTCGCGCAGAAAGGACTTCAGTGCGTAATTCAGTTCACGCGTGGCGTCGCTGAATCCGATCAGCGCCTTCGAGTGCAATCTGACCTCGGCTATTGAGCGGACTCCCGAAAGCCTAAGGCGCGCCGCAGAGGAATCGATCAGGTCGGTGACGAGATGGTTGATCACCCGGCGCAAAATCTCGTAAACAAACCGGCGGCCGGCCAGCGCCGGGTACTTCGCCTGCACTTCGTCGTGGTAGCCGCGAAACAACGGCACGGTCAAGAGCTGCTCGACGCTGATCAGGCCGGCGCGAATGCCGTCTTCCACGTCGTGATTGTTGTAGGCAATTTCATCGGCGAAATTCGCGAGTTGCGCTTCCAGGCCGGGCTGCTGACGATTGATGAAGCGCTCGCCGACGTCGCCGAGCAGAACGGCGTTGTTGTAGGAACAATGTTTGAGAATCCCCTCGCGGCATTCGAAGGTCAGGTTCAAGCCGTCGAACTCCGCGTAGTGCTCCTCGAGATCGTCGACCACGCGCAGCGACTGCAGATTGTGTTCGAAACCCCCGAAATCGGCCATGCAGTCGTTCAGCGCATCCTGGCCAGCGTGGCCGAAAGGCGTGTGTCCGAGATCATGGGCGAGACAGATGGCCTCGGACAACTCTTCGTTCAGCTTCAGCGCGCGCGCAGCGGTGCGGGCTATTTGCGCGACCTCGAGCGAATGGGTCAGCCGGGTTCTGTACAGATCCCCCTCGTGGTTGACGAAGACCTGGGTCTTGTAAACCAATCGACGAAAAGCGGTGGAATGCACGATGCGATCGCGATCGCGCTGATATTCGGACCGGTACTCTGGGGCAGGCTCAGGATAACGGCGCCCCCGGGAATCCTCGGCGTGGGCAGCATACGGCGCAAGCGTGCTCACTTGACCTGCCCGCTCACTGTGCCCCGCCCGCCGATTTTGACCTGCCCGCTCACTGTGCCCCGCCGGCCGATTTTGACCTGCCCGCTCATTTGAAGTGCTCGGCGAGGGTGGCGTCGAGCGCGGCCTTCGAATACCGGTCGGTGACGATCGCGCGGCCGAGCTTTTCAAGGAGCACCAGGCGAACGGCGCCGGCAACGACCTTCTTGTCCATTTGCATCAGTTCGTAGGCCTTCGCGGCTCCGATGCGCGGCGCCTTGGTCGGCAACCCGGTGCGCGCCAGGATGTCGCGCAAGCGTTCCTTGACGGCGGCGTCGATCATCCCCAGGCGATGGGACAGATCCGTTGCAATGAGCATCCCCAAGCCGACCGCCTCGCCGTGCAGGTATTTCTCGTAGCCGGTCGCCGCCTCGATGGCGTGACCAAAAGTATGGCCGAAATTCAAGATCGCACGCAGATCGTGCTCGCGCTCGTCGCGGGCGACCACCGTGGCCTTGATTTCGCAGGACCTGCCGATGGCATAGGTGAGCGCTGCGGCATCTTTCGTCAGCAGCTTCGGCATCTCGCGCTCCAGCCAATTGAACAGCAGCGGATCCCAAACGCAGCCGTGCTTGATCACCTCCGCAAGCCCCGACTTCAATTCCCGAGCCGGCAAAGTGGCCAGCGCATCCGTGTCGGCGATGACGGCGCGCGGCTGATAGAAGGCGCCGATCAGATTCTTACCGCCTGGGTGATTCACCCCGGTCTTGCCGCCGACCGAGGAATCCACCTGGGCAAGCAGCGTCGTGGGCAATTGCACGTAGCCGATGCCGCGCTGATACGACGCCGCGGCAAAGCCGGCAATGTCGCCGATCACGCCGCCGCCGAGCGCCAGCACGGTCGCGTCGCGATTCATCTTGTTGGCGACCAGCGCGTCGAATACCCATCCGGCCGTCTGCAGTGTCTTGTGCTGTTCACCGTCCGGCAAGATGCACTCGGCGATGCGCCTTTGGGCGAAGCTGCCGGTCAACTTGGCAAGATACAGCCTGGCGACCGTGGTATTGGTCACGATCATGAGGTCGCGGCCCGGGATCTGCATATCCAATAGTTCGCGATCGGTCAGCAACCCCGCGCCAATCGTAATGGGGTAACTTGAGGGACCCAAGTCTACTTGAATGGTTTGCACGGGGTGATTATACGAACACTTAGGGTTTCTGCGCGCGGCGCAGCTCTTGGTGAATTTCCTCCGCGACCAGCTGCACCCGGCGCCCGTCCGTCGTCACCGTGAGATCGGCTATCTCGGCATACAAAACTGCCCGCCGCGACATCAAGTCCTCGAGCTTTTGTTCGGGATCGGTATCGTGCAGCAGCGGCCGGTGCCGCGCATGGCGTGTGCGTTCGATTTGCTGATTGACGGAAGTCGCCAGATAGACCACGACGCCGCGTTCGGCGAGTGCGCGCCGATTGGCCGGGTCGATGACGGCGCCGCCGCCGGTCGCCAGGACTATGGATGTAAGTTGGGTCAGGCGATCGATCGACTCCCTTTCGCGGATCCGAAAGCCCACTTCACCTTCCTTCTCGAAAATGAACGGGATGTCCACGCCGGTTTTTGCCTCGATGTCCGCATCGCTGTCATGGAAGGCGTAGTGAAACAGGCGTGCAAGATGCCGCCCCACCGCCGTCTTACCCGATCCCATCGGACCGATCAGAAAAATGTTGTGCTTGGTGAGCATGATCATCGCTGATCATAGCGGACCGAATCGCCCGTCTCATTGTCTGTCGTGAAAAATAAGGGGCGCCAATGGCGCCCCTTTGATCTACGGAAAACCGGGAACTCGGCCGTTAGTAGAGATTCGAACCCTCACGCAAAATCTTCGGCGTGATGAAGATCAACAGCTCGGTCTTGTTGTTGACGTCCGTCGTGCTGCGGAACAGATAGCCGAGCACCGGGATATCGGCCAGGAAGGGCACTTTGTTGGCGGTCCTCGACTTGGTGGTATCGAGAATGCCGCCCAACACGACCGTCTGGCCGTCATTGACCAGCACCTGGGTGGTGATCTGACGGGTGTCGATCGAGGGAACGCTGCCGCCGGTGGCGCTGGTCACCTGTTGGCCGACCGAATCGTCCGACACGTCCAGGTCCAAGATCACGCGATTGTCGGGCGTGATCAACGGCGTGACTTTCAGCTTCAGCACGGCGTCCTTGAACTGAGTTGTCGTGGCGCCGCTCGAGGCTGATTCCTGATACGGAATCTCGACACCCTGCATGATGGTGGCTTGCTTCTGGTTGGCGGTGATGATGCGGGGCGAGGAGATGGTTTCAGTCTTGCCTTCGTTCTGCGCCGCCTCCAACTCCAGGTCGAGCACATGCTTGCCGGCGAGCACCGACAGGCCGATGCTGCCGTTGGTGTGTGATGACGGTGTATTGACCTGGTAGCGATTGTTCAACGTGGGAAAGTTGATGAATCCCGAAGGCTGTCCGCCCGCCGGAAAGGCCGAAGTGAGCATGGAGTCGGTGCCCAGATTGTTGCCCGACACGGTAATGAGGCTGCCGGGCCCGGCAGTGGTGAAGCCTGTGATCCCTAGGCGCGCGCCGAGATCGCGCTCGAAGGTATCGCTGACGATCACGATGCGCGCTTCGATCAGGACCTGCTTGACCGGCACGTCCAAGGTTTGCACCAGGCGACGGATATCGGCGAGCTTGTCGTTCGTATCTTGGACCAGGAGGGTGTTGGTGCGCTCGTCCATCGACAAGCTGCCGCGCGACGACAACATCGAGTCCTTGGCACCGGTCGACTTGATCAATTTCGCCAGGTCGCCGACCTTGGCGTAGTTGACCTGCATGAATTCCGTGTGGGTGGGCGAGAGTTCTTGCACCTCTTTATGAGCCGCCAGTTCCGCCTTCTCGCGGCTCGCCAGTTCTTCCGTCGGCCCGATGATGATGACGTTGTCCTGACGGCGCTTGTCCAGGCCCTTGGTGCGCAGCACGATGTCGAGGGCCTGATCCCAGGGCACATTTTGCAATCGCAAGGTCAGGTTGCCCGACACCGAGTCGCTGACCACGATATTCTGGCCGCTGGTATCGGCGAGCAACTGCAATACCGACCGCACGTCGATGTCCTGGAAGTTCAACGTCAAACGCTCGCCGGTGTATTCCTTTTTCTCTTCCGCGCCCGCGGTGCGCTTCGTGGAAGGCTTGATTTCAACCGTATATTGGTTGTCTGACTGGTACGCCAGCTGCTCAAAATCTCCCTGCGAGCTGATCACCAGGCGCGAGCTGCCTTCGACGCGGACCGCATCGACGGTTCGCACCGGCGTGGCGAAGTCCATGACGTCATAGCGGCGCATCAAATTCTTGGGCATGACCGTGCCGGCAAAGTCGACGACGATTTGCTGGCCTTCCTGCCGAACGTTGACCGGCGTGCGCGGGTCGGTGAGCTGCACGATTACGCGGCCGGTGCCGTCCGCACCGCGCCTGAAATCGATGGTGCGAATCGCGCGCTCTGCCGGCGCCCCTGTGGGCGTCGAGGCTGTGCGCGCAGCAGCGGCGGGCTTGCCGACGTCGGCACCGGGCTGCTGTCCCAGCGTGACGACAATCATGTTGCCGTCCACTTTGGTGGTGTACGGCATCAAGCTGTCGACGTTCACGACAATGCGCGCGCGGCCATTCGCCTCGGCGGCGAGCACGGTGTCGACGCCGCCGGAACGCACGTCGAAACGGCGCGATGCGAGAGCCAGGGTCGTATTCGGCAAGTCGAACGCGATGCGCGCCGGCTTGTCGATGGTGAACGGCAACGGCTCCGGGGCCGGCCCGCTCATATGCAGCTTGAGCTGCACCTGTTGACCCGACAATGTCTGAACGTCGAGTGACTGGAGCTGGACCGGATCAGCGGCTTGCGCCGTGATACCGGCCGCAGTCAACGCGACAACTGCCATCGCGCCCATCATCGCCGTTCGTATTCGTGTTCTGATCATGCTTTCATCTCCCTGTGGCTTCAATTGGCCAATGCCAACGAGGCCGGTCGCTCTATATAGCCGCCGAGACCATCCGGAATGATTTCGACCAGGCTGATTCTTCCGCCGGTTATTTCTGTCACTTTGCCGTCGTTCTGCCCCAGGTAGTTGCCCGGTTGAACCTTGTGCACGAGGCCGTCTTTGGATTGCACCAGCCCATAAAAATTGCCGCCTACCTTGAAGGTCCCCACCATCCTCAAGGTGTCGAGCGAAAAACCTTCCAAGAATTCGCGGTTGCGCCGCGAGCTGGGCCGTAAGTTCTGCCCGTTGGCCGAGTTCGGACCCTGCGGTTGGAACGGCGAGCGTAGGTTGGCGGCGGCATACACGTAGGTTTCGTAGGGCCTCACTTCCGGCAACGGTTGGATGCGCCCACCCGGCTTCTTCTTGGTCGTCTCGATCCACTTCTGCAAATCCGATTGGGCTCCCGAACAGCCGCCGGCGACCAGTGCCGCCAGCGCGAGCCCGACCACGCCAATACTCGATATAGCTCTCACGTGGTGCCTCCCGCCGCCGTCTTCTTCTTGGCCCCTTTCGCGCCGTTTTCATCCTCGATGTAGCGGTAGGTTTTGGCCGTCACGTCCATGGTCAAATTGTCGTAGCCGCCTTTTGCATCGACGGGCGTTATTTGAATGTCGTTCAAGGTCACGATGCGGGGCAGCGCGGCGATGCCGCTGACGAATCTGCCGAAGTCGTGGTAACTGCCCACCAGCTTGATTTTGATCGGCAGTTCCGCGTAGAAGCCGTTGCTCTTCTCGCTCCCCGGCTGGAACAGCTTTTCCGTCAAGCCGGCAGCGAGGCCGGTTTGCGAAATATCGACCAGAAGATTCGGCACCTCGGTCTTGCCGGGCAATTGCCGCAGCATCGCACCGAAACTGCGTTCCATTTCGCCGAGCTGCGCCCGGTAGGCATCCAGGTTGGCGGCGCGCTGTTGCTTGCTTTCGAATTGAGCGCGCAGATCCAACTCGTCGGCTTCGGCCTTTTGCAGCAGCGGCCGGTCGTCGTTCCAGACAAATATGTACCAACCGAAGGCTGCGACCACGGCAAACCCCAAGCCGATGAAGAAGCCGCGCACCGCCCAGGGCCAGCGGCCGATGTCGCGCGGATCGAGACCGCGAAGTTGATCGAGGAAGTTCATTTCGCCGCAACCTTCTTAACCGTTGTTTCGCCGCCGTTATCCACGTCCACGCCGACCACGTCGCTGGTGAGCGTGAAGCTCGAGCCGCCGGTCGGTGATTCCTTGGATGTCTCGACCACCTGCAACTGCGGATTGTCCATCCAAGAAGAGGAATCGATATTGCGCATGAAGGTCGACACGCGCGTGCTCGACTGGGCGACGCCCCTCATTTCGAGTTTCTTGCCGGTTTCCTTGATCTGCGTGAGGTATATGCCCTCGGGAACCGTTTTCACGAGTTCGTCGAACAGATGCACGATCTCCGGCCGCTTGCGCTGCAATCTCTCGATGATTTCCATGCGCGCCACCAGGCGTTGCTTGCGAGTCTCGAGATCCTGAATATCGGCGATCTGCGCATCGAGCTTGACGATCTCGTTTTTCAGAAGATTGTTCTTGGCGTTCTGCGAATCGATCCAGCTGGCGTACAGGACGAATTTGCCGAACAGCACGCAGAGCACGCCGATGATCGCGGCGGCGCCGAGCGCGACCATGAACTCGCGGCGTCGGACTTTACGTTCTTGTTCGCGCCAGGGAAGTAGATTAATACGCGGCATGGCTACTCTTTAGTCGAAGCTGCGCAGCGCTAGGCCGCAAGCTGTGAGTAATGCGGTGGCGTCACGCGCCACCGCTTGGGCTTTGGCCTTGGACGACACCTTCATGTTGCCGAGCGGATCACCCTTGTCCGCCGGCACGCCGACGCGGCTGGAGATGACATCGGCGACCCCGGGTATGTTGGCGCAGCCGCCGCAGATCAGAATTTGATCCGGTTGCGCGCGGCCGCTGCCGGAGGCCAGATAAAATTGCAGCGAACGGCTGACTTGCTGAGTCATGTCGTCGATGAACGGATCCAAGACTTCCGGTTGATAGTTGCTGGGCAGGCCGCCTTCTTTCTTGGCGCGGCCGGCTTCTTCCATGCTCAAGCCGTACGTGCGCATGATTTCCTCGGTCAGTTGCTGGCCGCCGAAGGCAAAGTCACGCGTGTAAATCACCCGCATGTCGCGCAGCACGCTGAATGTCGTGCTGCTGGCGCCGAAATCCACCACCGCGACGGTGCGGTCGAGGCCGCCGTCGGGCATTTGATGGCGCATCAGGGCGCACGCATTTTCCAGCGCGAAGGCCTCCACATCGACCAAGTGCGCGGTCAATCCCGAAGCCTGTACCGCGGCCTGGCGCTGCTCGACGTTCTCGGTTCGCGTTGCGACCAGAAGCACATCGAGCATGTCCGGATCTTTTTCCGAGGGGCCCACGACCTGATAGTCGTAGCTGACTTCTTCCATGGGGAACGGAATGTACTGGTCGGCCTGCATCTCGACCTGACCTTCCAATTCGTTCTCGCCGAGACTCTTCGGCATCTGAATCACTTTCGTGATCGCCGCGTCGCCGCTGATGGCAATGGCTGCGAGCCGGCTCTTCGCGCCCGAGCGCTTCACGGCCCGGCGGATGGCTTCGCCGACCGCTTCCGCGTCGACGATGGCTTTCTCATTGATGGCGTTATGCGGCGTGGGCTCCGCGGCATATGACTCAACGCGATATTGGCCGCCCGACATCGAGAGCTCAATCAGCTTCACCGACGAGGTGGTTATGTCAAGTCCCAAAAGCGGACGGTATCTTTTTCCTAACGACCACACAGACTTTTTCCCTTTTTGCTCAATACCTTGTAGGTCGAATCTGACAGGAGATTAGCCATGACAAGCAAACTTAGCAAGAAACTGTTAAATAGAACGTGAAGCTACTCACAGCTATAACCGACCGGGGAGGCCAGGTCGACAAAGTGAGACCTACGACGGTTTCGTCGCTTTTAAGGAATCGACCCATTCGTTCAGACCTCATCGCCTAAGCCCAAAAGGCCTTAAGGTTGGTTAATCTGGTCTGGCAACCCCGCTGTCCTTTCAGGGCTTTCAGCCCTTGCAAGGATCGGTGGCTTTGCGTCCTCATCTTTCGATGAGTATGCCCACGTAACCGGCGGTAAGATGATGCCTATGTCCGCCGGTGCAATAAGTTAGAACGGTTTTCTGTGTCCAAACGTTACCTAGTTCTCATCTCGCGCATTTGTGCGGTTTTAGTTGGTGTAATAGCCCTCGTCGTCTTCGCCAACGTCTGTGCTTATGTTTACTTGAGGCCCGCCCTGCCGGATGTGGGCACCCTGCGGGAGGTTCAGCTGCAGGTGCCGCTGCGCATCTATTCCCGGGACGGCAAGCTGATCCAGTCAATCGGCGAGCAGCGGCGAATCCCAGTCCGCTATGAGCAGCTGCCCAAGAAACTGATCCTGGCCTTCCTGGCGACCGAAGATGATCGATTCTTCAGGCATCACGGCGTGGATTGGCAGGGGATTCTGCGGGCGGCGGTGGCCAATCTTAAGGCCGGCGGTATCCGCCAGGGCGCCAGCACCATCACCATGCAGGTGTCGCGGGACATGTTTTTGACCCCGCGGCGCGACATGAAACGCAAAATGAGTGAAATCTATATTTCCCTGCTCATGGAGGCTGAATTCACCAAGGAGGAGATATTCTCCCTCTACGTCAACAAGATCTTCTTGGGGCAAAGGGCCTATGGCGTGGGGGCCGCGGCCGAGGTGTATTTCGGCAAGGGTTTGGATCAGCTGAGCACTGCCGAAATGGCCACGCTGGCGGGAATCCCGACGGCGCCTTCCACGGTCAATCCCGTCGCCAATGCCGAAGCGGCCAAGGTGCGCCGCGCCCATGTATTGGGCCGGATGCTGGACCTCGGCTACATCGACCAAACGGAGTACAACGACGCCAAAAACAGCCCGATGGAATCACGGCTGCATGGCGCCTCCATCGAGGTGGATGCGCCGTACGTGGCGGAAATGGTGCGTAGCGACATGCAGAATAAGTACGGCGATGCCGTCTATACCGCGGGTTACAAGGTCTACACGACGCTCGATTCGCGCCTGCAGTCTGCGGCCACGGTGGCGCTGCGAACAGGGCTGTTGGAATACGACAGGCGGCATGGATTTAGGGGTGCCAGCGCCAAAGTCGACATGTCGAAGATCACCACGCCGGCGCAGTTCGACGCGCAACTGGAGGAGTTTCCCGTCATCGGCGGTCTGAAACCGGCGATCGTGGAAAAGGTCGAGGCCAGAAGCGCGAGGGTTTACGTCAGGGATCTCGGTCTCGTCACCCTGCCCTGGGAAAAACTGTCGTGGGCCCGGCGCGAATTGCCGGATGAGCAAACCGATCGCGCGCCGAATGACGCACCCGAGATTTTGGCCCGCGGCGACGTGATTTACACCGTGGGACGCACGCCCGAGTCCCTGCTGTTCGTGCAGGTGCCCGAGGCGCAAAGCGCGCTGGTGTCCGTGGACCCCAAGGACGGCGCGATCGTGGCCTTGGTCGGCGGCTTTGATTTCTTTCAGAGCAAGTTCAACCGCGTCGTCCAAGCCCGGCGCCAGCCCGGCTCGGGGTTCAAACCCTTCATTTATGCCGCCGCCTTCGACAAGGGATACACGCCGGCCAGCGTGGTATTGGATGCGCCGGTGGTGATCGACGAGGAAGGCAAGGAGCAGGCGTGGCGACCGAAGGAATTCGAGAGCAAATTCGCCGGCCCGGTCCGGCTTCGCGATGCACTGGCGCATTCCAAGAACTTGGTTTCGGTGCGCTTGATGCGCGCCATCGGCGGCGACTACGCCCGCAACTACGTGACTCGCTTCGGCTTCGATAAGTCGCAGCTTCCGGACGATCTGACCCTGGCACTGGGTACGGCCAATTTGAGTCCGCTGCAGGTCGCGATCGGCTACTCGGCCTTTGCCAACGGCGGTTTCAAGGTGAGTTCTTACTACCTTGACCACATTGAAGATGCCTCCGGCAAGGTACTGCAGCAGGCTGCTCCCGCCATTGCCTGCGCGCAGTGCGGCCGCGCCACCGATGCCCCAACGCCCCGGAGCGTGGGCGGAGGCACGGCCCGCGGCAGCGCGCTGGACGAGGCTTACCATGACGGCAAGACCATGATTTCCGCCAAGAATCTGGCGCCTCGGATCATCAGCCCACAGATAGCCTATCTGTTGGCGGACATGATGGCGGATGTCATCAAGCGCGGCACCGGTCAGCGCGCCCGCTCGCTCAACCGCGACGATATCGCCGGCAAAACCGGTACCAGCAACGAGGCGCACGACACTTGGTTCAATGGCTTCAATGGCGACCTGGTAACGACCGTATGGGTGGGCTTCGACTCGGATCGCTCATTGGGTGAAGGCGAGCAGGGCGGTCGCACCGCGATACCGGCCTGGACGTACTTCATGCACGAGGCATTGGCAGGGACGGCCAAGCATGGCGTGCCCATTCCCGATGGCATCGTCAGTGTGCGAATCTCGCCGAAGACCGGATTGCTGGCGAGCTCGGACGACCCCAGCGGCATCATGGAGAAATTCATCGAGGGTACCTTGCCCAAGGCCGAACTGTACGAAGGGCAGAACCCAAACAACCCCGAAGGCGATAAACCGCTATTCTAGAGACCGATCCTCAAGGATCCTTAAAGACCGATGGCTAAGAAATTTTCGCAGCGTGCTGAAGATCTTCGCCGCGCTCTCGCGCAGGAGGCCGCGAGAATCATGGCCGAGCACGGCATTGAGGATTTCCTGCAAGCCAAGCGCAAAGCGGCGGATCGCCTCGGTGTGAACGATGTCGCGGTGCTGCCGAAGAACGTCGAGATCGAAGATGCCCTGCGCGCGCATCAAAGACTGTTCGGGCGCGATACCCATGACCACACCCTGAAGGAACAGCGGCGCATCGCACTCGACACCATGCGGATTTTGGCGGAGTTCCAGCCTCGCCTGGTGGGATCGGTGCTCACCGGAACGGCGACGAACTACAGCGACATCAATTTGCACCTGTTCGCCGATGCCTCCGAATCCGTCGCGATTCACCTGCTGGAGTTGGGCGTGCCCCATGAATTCTATGAGCGGCGCGTCAAGATGGATGCGGAGCGCAGCGTGAACTACCCGGCGCTCAGGTTCGAGGCCAATGGCCGCACCGTCGATGCCACCGTGTTCCCCATCGACGGCATCCGTCAATCGCCGTACTCACCCGTGGACGGCCGGCCCATGAAGCGCGCCGATGCGCGCGAAGTATCGGAGCTGATCGACGCCAACTAGGGCTTCGGCTGCCACATCGCCATCATGTCCGGCGAGCCCTGCGCCCGCACGCCGTTGTCGGTCAAGATGTCATCCGTGGCCGCCATGATGGCGGGCCGCGCAAACACCAGGGCTTCCCCGCCCTTGCTGCCGAACTCGATGGTGACGAACGGGTCCTTCAAATCGCGCAGCACCGCGACCAGGTGCGCAAGGCTCTTGACGCTCGTGCCGTTGACGGAAGACACGACCGAGCCTGTGGGATTGGAGTAGCCGTTCGCAAGCTTGTGCGGAAAGAACGGCGACGAAATGATCACCAGTTCCTCGAGGTCCGGGGTCGGCGTATCGAATGCCCGCGTGACCAGCGGACTCTTCACGAAGCTCAAGACGCGCAGCAAATTGGGGTTGTTTTCGAACAAGGACAAGAATTGCCGCGTCGCGCGCGAGAACACCATCGGACCGTAGACGAAGTACGACGGGTATTCGCCTTGCAGGTCCGGCGCCAGCGTCGGGCGCTGCGCCGACACCGGCAGTTCGATCTTCAACGGCTTGCCGGCCCGCACCACCGTGAGGGGCAGCTTCTCATCCTTGGCCAGGCGCTGAATCATGTAGGCGAAATTAACCCGCAAATCCTTGTCGATCTTGACCATGCCTTGATTGTCGATGGGCGTATCGCCGATGCGCGTGATCACGTCCCATTCCTTCAAAGGATACGCAGCGTCGCTCTTATCCGGCCGATGCACCACCATGCCCTCGACGCTCTTGTCCAGCTTCAAGTATTCGCGCAACGCCGGATTCTCGAGCGTCTGCAAGTCGTCGTACATGCTGGCCTTGCCGACATAGCGGCGGCCGGCAATATCCCTCAGGAACAGATCCACTTCTTCGTTCGGAATGATGTAGCCGATGTTCTGGCTGTCGCCGCCCAAGCGGCTGAAGGCCAGGCCGATCATCTTGTCGCCGGCGATGGCCGGGCCGCCGCTGTTGCCGGGATTGATGGCCGCATCGATCTGAATGCGCAGGCCCGAGACCGGATAATTGTAGGACGCGAATTCGATGCGCGACACGATGCCTTTGGTGATCGACAGCGACGATCCGCCGGTCGGAAATCCATACGCCAGTACCGCATCCTTGATCTGCGGCAGCTTGCTGGCACGCGCCACCGGCGGATGAGTGTCGAAGAAACTCGGATCGTCCAACTGCAGCACCGCCAGGTCGATTCCAGGCGCGATGGCGAGGACGGTGGCCGATACCTTGTCGCCGGCTGCATTCGCCTGAACCTGCACTTGGCTGGCGTAGAGCACGGCATGCGCGTTGGTCAGGATGCGCCTGCCTTCGATCACCACGCCCGAGGCTGTCGCCTCGCTGGGCGCCTGCTTGGTCCAGGGCTTGAACGGGTCCGGATAGCGCATGGTCGAGAAGATTTTCACGACCGAATTTTCCAGCGCCGGGGGTTGGACCGCCTCGGCCGCGCGGGCAGCGAGCGCTGCCCCGGTGCCGGCGCCGGTTGACAGCGCCCCGCACGACAAAACACCGACCGCCAAAAGAGCCATTCGCTTGGGTGCCATGAATATTTATTGCGTCCTATTTTCCGTCGATTGAAAACGCCAACAACGCATTGCCTGAGTTGATATAAACGCTGCCGTTCACGATCGTCGCCCCGCCGTAATCCAACGGCCCGCCGCTCGCGTGAATGCCGTTTTGCGTCTGAAATGTTTTCGCCGTATCGAAATCCCACAGAATCTTGCCGTCGATGGTCGAGTACGCGCGCAAGTGTCCATCCATCGATCCCGAGAATACGCCGCCCGGCATCACGGTGATCGCTTGCGACTGTGCATGCGAACAAGGGCCCTCGCTCCAGGAGCAGGCGGGCGACGGCGCCGACGTGTGCCATCGGACGATGCCGGTCTTCGGATCGAGCGCCCACAAGCTTCCCGTTGCGTTGCCGGGCTGCGCCAGCGTCCCTGAGAGGGCGACGAACAGATTGCGATGATCGGCCGCGCTGCCCCAGGCCACGCCGCCGCGTTCGGCACCCACTGTGGGGACCGGACCAACAGCCGGCCCTTCGCCTCCGGGTGTCGGCGCGCCGATGCGGGTCTGCCACAGAATCTCTCCGCCGTGGTCAGGATCGAGCCCGTAGACCACGCCTGACATCTGACCGGCCAATACAATTTCATTGCCGCTGGCCAGGGTGCGCAAGATGGGCGCACTGCTGAAGCCGCTGGGGGCCACCCGACCCGGAACCGTGAGCTGCTTGACCCAACGCAGCTTGCCGTCGCTCAGGTCGAATGCGGCAACGGCATCGGTGAGCGACTGCTCGACCCCTGTCGTTGAACCGCCGGTGCCCACGTAGAGCACACCGCGCTTGGGGTCAATGGTGGGAGACGATGCGATGGCGGCGCCCGCCGGGCCGAATTCCTGAACCCCGGCGCTGTTCCTGCGCGTGGGCTGCGGCGCCTCGAGCACGGTGTAGCTTCTCCAGAGGATTCGCCCGCTGGCGATGTCGATGGCAACCAGGCTGCCGCGAAAGGTGCAGCAGCTGTAGTTGGGATCCGCCGAATTTTTCTCTTCGTTGGAGCCGACGGCGACATACAGCCGGTCGTTGTACAAGGCCGGCGCCCCCACGATGCGTGCCGACGGATGCGCGTCGACCTGAGTCTTCCACAAGAGCGTGCCTCTCTGCGCGTCGAGCGCGTACACGGCGCCCGTGTCATCGCCGAAGACGGCGGCGCTCGGCGCCTTGATCACATCGAGATGCGCGAGGGTGCGTTTCAGTTTCTTCGGTATCGCCGCGCGTTTCGCCTGGCCCAACTCCCCGATCGTGATCGCCGTGCGGCTGCCGTCGGGCGCGTCGTAGGTCCAATAAGTACAGCCGGTTTTCGCGTCCAGCGCATAGATGCGGCCTGAGGAACTGGTCACGAACAATCTGCCGTCGACCAGGGTGGGTTGGCCGAACTCCGTGCCGCCCTGATATCCATAGGCCCATTTCAATGCCAGTTTCGGCACGTCCGTGGCGCGGATCGCGGGTACCGGTTGGTAGCGCGTGTTGTCCAGCTCGCGCCCCCAGCCGTTCCATTGCACGCTGCCGAGCGCGACCGGCTCCGAGCGCGTGCTGCAGAGATTTTTTTCAGCCGGTACCGCGTCTCCCGCGGCATAGGCGCCGGCGGCCAGGAGCAGGACCGGCACGCACTTGAAGGCCTGAGTTGACACCGCCATCGATCAGCGCTTTTCGATCGGCTGGTAATCTCGCTGGGTGGGGCCGGTATAGAGCTGGCGCGGCCGCCCGATTTTCATGTTCGGATCCGACACCATTTCCTGCCAATGCGCGACCCAACCGGCCGTGCGCGCGATCGCGAACATGACCGTAAACATGGAGCGCGGAATCCCCAACGCGCTGTAGATGATGCCTGAGTAGAAATCGACGTTGGGATAGAGTTTTCGAGAAACGAAATAGTCGTCCTTGAGCGCGATCTCCTCCAACCGCAGCGACAGATCGAACAAGGGGTTGCCGCCCTTGCCCATTTTCTCCAATACCCGATAGCACATGCCGCGAATGATCTTGGCGCGCGGATCGAAGTTCTTGTATACGCGGTGGCCGAATCCCATCAGCCGCACGCTGTCGCTCTTATCCTTGACCCGCGCCAAGAACTTGTCGATGTTGGCGACCGTACCGATGCTGTCGAGCATGTCGAGCACCGCCTCGTTCGCGCCGCCGTGCGCCGGTCCCCACAGCGCCGAGACGCCGGCCGAGATGGCCGCGTATGGATTTGCACCGGTGCTGCCCGCCAAGCGCACGGTGGAGGTGCTGGCGTTTTGCTCATGGTCCGCATGCAGTACGAACAGCAGGTCCAAGGCCTCGGCCGCCACCGGGTCGATGGCGTACGGCTCACAGGGAACCGCGAAGAACATATTGAGCATGTTCTCGCAGTAGCGCAGGTCATTGCGCGGATAGATGAAAGGTTGCCCCAGCGTATGTTTGTATGCCGCGGCGGCAATGGTCGGCAGCTTGGCGATGATCCGGTGCGCAAAAATTTCCCGATGCCGTGGATCGCCGATGTGCGTGGTGTCGTGATAGAACGCGGCCATCGATGCG
>DASQPK010000063.1:0-16776 GCA_035643995.1 Steroidobacteraceae bacterium
GATGCGCGCCAACAAGACCGAATCGCGGCGCGCCTTTCTTCGTGCCGGCGCGGCCGTGGGCGGCGGCTTGCTGCTCGATTTCTCGCTGCCGGGTGTCCTCAACGCTCGCGCGAATGCGTCCAGCTCTCCCAGTACGCTCAATGCGTTCGTTCAAATCGCGAACGATGGTGCCGTCACCATCATTTCCAAAAATCCGGAAATCGGTCAGGGCATCAAGACCATGCTGCCCATGTTGATCGCGGAGGAGCTCGACGTGGATTGGGCCGATGTTCACATCGAACAGGCGCTCAGCGATCCGGCCAGGTACGGCGTGCAATTCGCGGGCGGCAGCCGCGCGACGCCGCTGAATTGGGAAGCGCTGCGGCGCGTCGGCGCCGCGGGGCGGCAGATGCTCATGAGTGCCGCGGCCATGAGCTGGTCCGTACCGGTTTCCGAATGCGAGACGGCATCCGGCAAAGTCGTGCACGTGCCCACCAAACGCTCCTTGAGCTACGGCCGTTTGGCCTCCAGGGCCGCAACGCTCCCAGCACCGGATCTGGCGCAGGTGCCGCTCAAGGACCCCAAGAACTTCAAAATCATCGGCAAATCGCATCCCGGCATCGACAGTCCACGCGTGGTGGCAGGCGAACCCTTGTTCGGCATCGACGTCTCCGTGCCCGGCATGCTGCAGGCCGTGTTTGTGAAGTCGCCGGTGTTCGGCGGCACCGTGCGCGGCGCCAACCTCGATGTGATCAAGTCCCAGCCCGGCGTGCGCGATGCATTCATTGTCGGCGGCGGGCCGGTCTTCAACGGCCTCGCCGGCGGCGTTGCCATCGTCGGTACCAATTGGTGGCTGCTCGACAAAGCGCGCGAATCGCTCGAAGTAACCTGGGACGAAGGCGCGACGGCGTCGCAGAGCACTGAGGGTTTTGCCAAACAGGCGGACGCGCTGTCAAGCCAGGCTCCGGCAACGAAAGTCGCCAGTGACGGTGATGTCGCGTCCGCGCTTGGGTCTTCGGTGCGCACGCTGCAGGCCGCGTACAGCTACCCGTTCTTATCGCACGCCACCCTGGAGCCGCAGAATTGCACGGCGCACTTTCACGACGGCAAGGTGGAAATTTGGGCGCCGACTCAGAACCCCGATTCGGGGCGCAAAATCGTTGCGAAGACCTTGGGCTTGAACGATGCGGACATCACCATCCACATGATCCGCTGCGGCGGTGGTTTCGGCCGGCGGTTGATGAATGACTACATGGTCGAGGCGGCGTGGATATCCAAACAAGCGGGTGCGCCGGTCAAGCTGTTGTGGAATCGGCAAGACGACATGCAACATGATTTCTATCGTCCCGCCGGCTTTCATTTCTTCAAAGCAGGGCTCGATGCGGGCGGAAAGTTGCAGGCCTTCAGCGATCATTTCGTCTCATTCGGTGAGAACGGCAAGGCAGCGCCCAGCGCTGATATGAACGCCGCCGAGTTCCCGGCGAAATTCGTACCCCATCTGGAGCTGGGTATTTCTTTGATGCCGTTGGGTGTTCCCACCGGGCCGTTGCGGGCCCCGGGCAGCAATGCGTTGGCGTTTGTATTCCAGTCCTTCATCGATGAAATAGCGCACGCTGCGGCTGCGGATCCGCTGCAATACCGCATCGACCTGCTGGGCGAGCGCCGCCAGGTCGGTGCGTTCGACACCGGCCGCATGATCGACGTGCTGGCGTTGGTGCGCGAGAAGTCCGGTTGGGGCAAGCGCACGCCACCCAAAGGGTCGGGCATGGGCGTCGCGTTTTATTACAGTCATCTTGGATACTTCGCGGAAGTCGTGCATGCGACGGTGGGCGCGGGCGGCAAGATCACGGTGGACAAGGTCTGGGTGGCCGGTGGTGTCGGCAGCCAGATCATCAATCCGACCGGCGCCGAAAATCAGGTTCAAGGCGCTGCGCTCGATGGGATCGGCGAGGCGCTCGGGCAGGCGATCACGCTGAAGAACGGGCGGGTCGTGCAAAGCAATTTCAACGACTTTTTACTGCTACGCATGAATCAGGCGCCGCCGGTCGAGGTGCATTTCCTCAAGACCGAGCATCCGCCGACCGGGTTGGGTGAGCCGGCGCTGCCGCCGGTGATCCCTGCGCTTTGCAATGCCCTGTTCGCGGCCACCGGCGTGAGAATTCGCAGCCTGCCGATCGACCCGAAGCTGTTTGCCTAGCCGGCTCGCGGGAACCTAGCCGCCCGTGAGCACGTCCTCGCTCAGCACGTCGGGCGACATGGTCGTTTCGCCTTGGCGAAGCCGCTCAGCTGCGACCTGCACGCTTTGTGGTTTGACGAACAGCGCGGAGACTTCCGGGTAGGCGGCGCGGATCTGCTTCTCCAGATCGAGCACGGCTCGCTCGATGTCGGGGGCCCGCAGGTAATCGAAAAAATCAATGCTCAAGTAGGCAACGATATTCTTCGGCGCCAGCTGCACGGTCGCGATGCTGTTGGCCTTGCACACGCCCGGCATGCCGGCAGCCATCCGAATAATGGCGTCGCTCAGAGTAGGATCCGCGCGCTCGCCGATCAGCAGTGCCTTCGACTCCTGCCCCAGCAGCATCGCGACACCTGCGAGGATGGCGGAGATCACCAGGGAAGCGATGCCGTCCCAGCGGCTGTCGCGCGTGAGGATCGCCGCGGTGGTGCCGCCTGCCGCAACGAATAGCCCTAAGAGCGCGGCGCTATCCTCGAACACGACGATGAACGCCGGGGGGTCCTTCGACTGCCGGAAGGCATCCCACCATCCCAAATGGCGCTGGGTTTTGCGAAACGCGCGTGCGCCCACAATCCAGGAAGCGCCCTCGAACAGCAGCGAGGCGGCCAGAACGATGTAGATGAGCCCCGGGTTTTCGATGGCTTGCGGGTTCAAAAGACGCTGGATACCCTGGTAAGCCGACACGCCGGCACCGAGGGCAAAGATGAGCAACGCCACCACAAAGCTCCAGAAGTACAGCTCGCGCGCATACCCCAAAGGATGGTCCCGGTCCGCGGGTCGCGCGGAGCGGGCCATGCCGTATAGCAACAGAAGCTCGTTGATGGTGTCGACCAGTGAATGCACGGCTTCGCTCAGCATGGCCGCCGAGCCGGTGACGGCCGCAGCGACGAACTTGGCCCCGGCCACCAATAGGTTGCCGGCGAGAGCCGCCCACACCGCCTTCAACGTGCCGCTGGTCGCCATGGGCAATTCTAGCTTGAAGTATCGGTCGGCGGCCCCACCTCAGCCGGACTCACCATAGATCGTAAGGCCATGACCACAGAAACCCAGCCGACCACGGAAACCCAGCCGCAAATCAAAGAGTTCCAGGCCGAGACCAAGCAGGTACTGCGTCTGGTCATTCATTCGCTGTACTCGCACAAGGAGATTTTCCTGCGAGAGCTGGTGTCGAACGCATCCGATGCCTGCGAGAAACTGCGCTTCGAAGCGATCGCCAAGCCTGACCTGCTGGGTACAGATTCGCTCGAGATCATCCTGACGCCGGACAGTGCGGCCGGAACGCTGAGCATCAAGGACAACGGCGTCGGGATGAGCGAGGCTGAGATCATCGACAATCTCGGCACCATTGCCCGTTCCGGCACCAAGAAATTCCTCGAGACCTTGAGCGGCGATTCCGCCAAGGATGCCCAGTTGATCGGCCAGTTCGGGGTCGGCTTCTACTCGGCGTTCATCGTGGCGGACAAGGTGACGGTGCTCACCAAGCGCAGCGACACGCCGGCCGTGCGCTGGGATTCCGACGGCGAGGGCCAGTACGAGATTCAGGGCAGCGGCAAATCCGATCGCGGCACGGAAGTCATTCTTCACCTTCGCGATGAGGACAAAGAGTTCCTGGAGCCGGGACGATTGCGCCAATTGGTGCGCAAGTATTCGGATCATTTGAGCATCCCGATCGTTTTGAAGACAGGCGATACGCAGGAGACCTTGAATCAAGCGAAGGCGTTTTGGACCCGTCCGAAATCCGAACTGAAGGACGAGGACTACCAGGCGTTCTACAAGCACCTGACGCATGATTCGGAAGACGCGCGTGTTTGGGCGCACAACAAGGTCGAGGGCAACATCGAATATACCTCGCTCCTGTACCTGCCGAAGCGCGCACCGTTCGACCTGTTCGAGCGCGAACAGAAGGGCGGCATTCAGCTCTACGTCAAGCGGGTATTCATCATGGACAAGGCGGCCGAGCTGCTGCCGCCGTACCTGCGCTTCATGCGCGGATTGGTCGATTCGTCCGACTTGCCGCTGAATGTGTCGCGCGAGCTTCTGCAGAATAACCGCACCGTCGAGAAGATCAAATCGGCGCTGGTCAAACGTTCGTTGGATCTGCTCGAAGACCTGGCCTCTACTAAGCCGCAGGAGTATGCGGAGTTTTGGAAAACCTTCGGCGTGGTCTTGAAGGAAGGCATCATCGATGACCCGGCGCAGAAGACGCGGATCGCGAAATTGCTGCGCTTCAACACGACCGCCGATAGCGGCGATGCGCCGGACGTCACTCTCGAGGCGTACGTGTCCCGCATGAAGGCGGATCAAAAGAGCATTTACTACCTGACCGCCGACTCAGCAGCAGCGGCGCGCAACAGTCCGCATTTGGAGGGCTTTCGCGCCAAGGGAATGGAAGTGCTCTTGTTGACCGATCGTATCGATGAGTGGGTGGCCGCGCACTTGCATGACTTCGAGTCCAAAACGCTCGCCAACGTCGCGAGCGCCGCGGCCGATGTGGCCTCAGCGATCGAGACCCCCGACAAGGCCGCTGCGGAAACCGCCTTCAAGGATACGCTGGATCGGCTCGCCAAGAATTTGACCGGCAAGATCGCGAGCGCGCAAGTGTCAGCCCGGCTCACCGAATCGCCCGCCGTGCTGGTCGCCGGCGAATTCGGGGTGAGCTTGCGCATGGGGCGCATCTTGAAGCAGGCCGGGCAGAGCAATCCCTTTGCCACGCTGCCGATTCTCGAAGTGAATCCGAAACACCCTCTCGTCGAACGTCTCAAGGAGACGAGCGATGATGCCTCGTTCTCGGATCTCGCCCATGTGCTGTACGACCAGGCGATGCTGGCGGAGGGCGGCGAGTTGGACGATCCTGCCGTTTTCGTGCGGCGCGTAAACCGGCTTATCGTGGAAGGGTTGTCCGCGCAGCCGAAAATTATCCTGAGCTGATGCTGCCGCAGTGGGCTGCCAACGACGGGGAGATAGCGGCCGGCGCCGCTGCCGGTGCTGCTGCCGACGCCCCGCTCGATGACGGGGCTCTGCTCGACGCCTATTCCGGCGCGATCATCGGCGCTTTGGAACGAGTTGCCCCGGCTGTCACCTTCATCGAGGTGACGGGCCGCGTGCGCGGAGCTGGGCGCAACCGTCGCGCCGAGCAGGGCAGTGGTTCGGGTTTTCTTTTCACTCCCGACGGCTACTTGCTGACCAACAGTCATGTCGTGGACGGGTCCGAAGAGATTGCCGTTCGCCTCAATGACGATACGCGCTTTCACGCCGATCTCGTGGGTAACGATCCGGACTCGGACTTGGCGGTGTTGCGCATCGGGCACCCTAGCGCGCTGCCGTACGTGGAGTTCGGCGATTCATCGCGCCTGAAGGTGGGGCAGGTGGCCATCGCCATCGGCAATCCGCTCGGCTACTCCAAGAGCGTGACCACCGGTGTGGTGTCGGCGCTCGGCCGAACATTGCGGGCCACATCGGGCAGGCTGATGCACGATGTCATCCAGACCGACGCCGCGCTCAATCCGGGAAATTCCGGCGGACCGTTGGTCGACTCGAAGGGTCGCGTCATCGGCGTCAATACCGCGATGATCCCGCAAGCGCAGGCGATTTGTTTTGCCACGGGAATCAATACGGCAAAATGGGTCATCGGGCAGATGTTCGCTCATGGTAGGGTACGTCGTGCCTACATCGGAGTTTCCGGCGCCACGGTGCCGATTGCCACGCGCGTCGTGCGGCATTTCAGTTTATCCGGCAACACGGCGGTGCACGTCGCGGATATCGTGCCGGGCAGCCCGGCCGCGCAGGCCGGCGTGCAGAGCGGCGACCGCATGGTCGCGCTGGATGGTGTGCGCATCAACGGCATCGATGAACTGCAGCGCAAGCTCGATGGCAGCTTGATCGGCCGCGAATGTGAATTGCAGCTGCTGCGCCGGTCGAGCGTGATGAAAGTGAGCATACGGCCGATTGAAATGCCGGCGCATCGAAGCGGCGGCAAGTGACCTGACATCGAAGGAATCGCTCCCATGAGTCCAACGGCGCATTCGATCACTTTGGCGGTCCCGCCGGAACCGACCGATCACTCGCAAGGGTCGGATCACGCGAGGGTCGTCGTGGTCGAGTACGGGGACTTTGAGTGCCCGAGCTGCAAGGTGGCGGCTACCACGCCCGCACTGCTGATGGAGCGCTTTCCCAACCAAGTGCGCTTCGTGTTCCGGCATTTTCCGCTGGAAGAGGCGCATCCCCACGCGCTGCTGGCGGCGGAGGCCGCGGAAGCGGCCGGTGCACAGGGTAAGTTCTGGCCGATGCACGATATTTTGTTCCGCAATCAAGCGCATCTCAAGAGCGCCGATTTACAGCACTACGCGAGCGAACTGGGGATCGACATGGCGCGCTACGTGGCGGAAATGGACGATCATATTTACCTGCAAAAAGTCCGCGAGCACATCGCCGGCGGCCGCTTGAGCCACATTCGTGCGACACCCACATTTTTCATCAACGGCGCCGTGCAGGACATTTCCTACGGCATGAAAGCGTTGCACGACGCCGTGGCCGCCGCGGTAACGCGGCACCGCTAGGGTACGGCGCCTGCCGCAATATTGGTCCTTGGGAGGATCAGCCCGTGCTTGCCGTTGGACCGACAGTATCCGCCCCAAATAAAAAGGGCGCCCTTGAGGGGCGCCCGAACGGGGAAAATCGTTTTGAACGGACTGACGTTTTGAGCGGATCAGCTCCAGTCGTCGCCGCCGCCACCACCACCTCCGCCGCCATCGTCCCAGGAACCGGGATCATTCGCGCCGAAGTCCGCACCGCCCATGTCGCTATTGCCGGAGCCGGGCTCGGAGGCCTCGGCCGATGGTATGACGCCGCCCTCGTGTCGGCCGCCGTCCAGGAAGTGATGCGCCAATTCCTCGCCGGCCACGACGCCGGCGCCCACGGCCAGGCCGGAAGCCAGTCCGCCCGCAATGCCGGAGCCTATGCCGCCGCCGCCCATGGGCGGCTGACCATAGCCAGGGCCATATCCACCGGGTGCGCCGCCCATACCGGGGCCGGGGCCGGGACCCGCCGCTGGGTATTGGTTATAGGGAGTTCGCCGGCGGAACAGCATCATGAGAACACCCGCGACCACGGCGAGAATGAGTACCGTCTTCCAGGGGAACTGAGACTCAGATTGCGGCGAGCCCATGGCGATGGGCCTGCCGACCGAACGCGAGCCTGAGCTCATGCCCAGCTGGGATTTCAGTTCCTGAACCGATCGGGGATTGAATTCAGTCAAACCCGGGTTCAAGCGCTCCGCCGTGCCGAGTTCGGCGCGCGCCAGCGGAATCTTGCCCTCTTTCGCATAGAGCTCGGCCTGCACGTAGTGCGCATTGGCGCTGTTCGGATGATCGATGAGCACCTGGGAGATCATTTGCTGGGCCTGATCCAGATGGCCGCCCCGGGCCGCCTCGTAGATCTGATGCATTGTAGGATCAGCAGGTTTCGGATCAGCAGCTTGCGCAAAGCTCGGCGATGCGAACGCCAATGCGCACCCTAAGCCAAGTACCGCGCTGAGAATTAATTTCCGCATAGCAGGCCCCCAATAGGTCGAATTGACCACAGAAGAATTAGATATGGGCGTTCAGGCGAAGTTCAACGACCCAGGAGCTCAGTCTCGGACAGTTCTTAGATAACGCCGCGGCGCTTCTGATCCAACTCGATCGATTCGAACAGCGCCTGGAAATTCCCCTCACCGAAGCCGTCGTTGCCCTTGCGCTCGATGATTTCGAAGAAGATGGGGCCGATGGCGTTCTTGGTGAAGATCTGCAAGAGGATGCCGCTCTTGGCGCTGCCGTCGATGAGAATGCCACGCCGCTCGAGTTCGGCCACTGATTCGCTGTGGCCGGCGACGCGGCCGGCGACGCCTTCATAATAGGTTGCCGGGGTTTCTTGGAATTCCACGCCGCGGGTGCGCAAGGCGTCCACGGTCTTGTAAATGTCACCTGACCCGAGGGCGATATGCTGGATGCCCTCGCCCTTGTACTCGTTCAAGTACTCCTCGATCTGGCTCTTGTCGTCCTGGCTCTCATTGATGGGAATGCGGATCTTGCCGCAGGGCGAGGTGAGCGCACGCGAGAACAAGCCGGTCTGCTTTCCCTCGATGCTGAAGTAGCGAATTTCCCTGAAATTAAACAGCTTCTCGTAAAAGCCGGCCCACACATTCATATTGCCGCGCTTGACGTTGTGCGTGAGATGATCGATGCGAATGAGCCCCACCGGTGGGGCGGGCCGCGTAGCGCTCACGGGCACGAAGTCGACATCGTAGATGGTGCGCTCGCCGTAGCGATCCACGAGGTAGATGAGGCTGCCGCCGATGCCGACGATCGAAGGAATGTTCAGTTCCATGGGACCTGCGGTGACGGGCCCCGGTTTCGCACCCAGGTCGAGCGCACGGGCGTACGCCAATCGCGCATCGGCGACGCGAAATGCCATGGCGCAGGCGCAGGGCCCATGGGCGCGCGCGAACTGCTGCGCGAAACTGTCATGTTCCGCATTGATGATGAAATTGATATCGCCTTGATTGTGCAAGGTCACGTTCTTGGAGCGATGGCGCGCAACCGCCGGCAGCCCCATGCTTTCGAACAGCCGGCGCAGCAATTCAGCATCCGGTGCCGCGTACTCGACGAATTCGAATCCGTCGGTGCGCATGGGGTTGCTCATGCTGAGCTCGGCATTCACGGCGCGATGACCGCTTTGCTTTGCGCGGAAATGGTGGTGCCGAACACACGGTCCCAGAGCGGTGTGGTGACGCCGAAGTTGCCGCGCTTCGGTGAATGGTGGTGCCGCATGTGCCAGGCGCGAAGCTCGCTGAAGTAGGCGGACGACGGTTTGCGGGTGTGATGATGAATGACATGGTGCACGTAGCCGTACCACCAGTAGCCGATCATCACGCCCACCGTCAGTCCGTTCGCCACATTGAAGGAGGTCAACCACCACAACGGCAGTAGGATGACGCTGACCCACACCGTGACGCTGACCCACGAGGGCGTTCCAATGAAGTCCAGCGGCGCGCCGTGGTGCAGACTGTGCATGGGCGAGAACACCGGCATGCGATGCAGTGCAATCCGGTGCAGCACATATTCAAGCAGGGTCCACAGGACCAGCCCCGCCAGGCACGCGGCCAACCAATCCCGGCCGCCGTGCCAGGTAAAATGGCTGAAATTGACAGCCGTCAGCGAGCTCACCACGATGGGATAAACCACGAAATCGGAGTAATAGCTGAATTTGCTGAGTTGCATCGTTGCCCCTCGCTCTTTTGGAATGAGCTATTTGACCACGAACCGGGTCAAATGTTAGCGGAAGAATACGCTTCCCGCACGGCCTTCTAGCCTGCGGTGCTTGGTAGACTTTTCAACTATGCGAAAAACCCTGGTTATCGTGGGTGCCGGCTTCTCCGGCACGGTACTTACCGCCAACCTGCTGCGCTCATCGCCCGCTGAGGGGGCCGACATCGTGCTGATCGAGCGCAACGGCGCCATGGGCCGGGGTGTGGCCTATGCCGAGCGCGATTTTCCCTATCTTTTGAACGTGCCGGCAGCGAGGCTGTCGGCCGATTCGCGCGATCCGCTGCACTTCCTGCACTATGCCCAGGCTCGATTGCCCCATGTCAACGGCGAGGATTTCCTGCCGCGCGCCCTGTACGGGGACTACCTGCAGGAGCTACTTTGCAGCGCAGAGCGCGAGGCGCCCGCCAATGTTCGCTTGGTACGGGTATTCGGCGAGGTGACCGGCATCCTGCGAGCGGGCAGCGGCCCGCCGCTGGCGGCGCACTTCCGGGACCGTGCGCCGATAGCGGCAGATGTCGTGATCCTGGCGCTGGGCAATCCACCCGCGCCCTTACCCGCGTGGGCGGGCGAACTTGAGGGCCACAGCGCGTTTCGGCAAGATCCGCGGGATTTGCCTAAGACATTGACCGCAGAGCATTCGGTTCTGATCGTCGGCAATGGCTTGACGATGGCGGATGCCGTGTCGGCATTGAGCCGGCACGACGATCGCGTTCCCACACTGCACACCCTGTCGCGGCGCGGCTTGATCCCGAAACCGCAAACGGCCTTTCATGCGAATGCCATGAGAGGAAGCGGCGAGGCGTTGCTGGAGCACACCCACTCCTTGAGGAAACTGCTGCGAGCGTGCCGCGCCCTGGCGGGCGAGGTCGAGAAGCTGGGGGGCGACTGGCGCGAGGCCGTGGCCTTCATTCGAAATCTGGCCCCGGCGCTCTGGCGGCAGCTGCCCGACGTCGAGCGCCGGCGCTTCGTGCGGCACCTGCACGTGCACTGGGACATATACCGGCACCGGCTGCCGCCGCAATTGATGACGCGCATCGAGACGCTTCGCCGCAGCGGCAAACTGCGCATCATGGCCGGACGCATTCAACGCGTCATTGCCCGCGATCAGCAATTGCAGGTGTCGTGGTGTCCTCGAGGCGGCGGCAATACGGCGTCCCTGACGGTGGACATGCTCGTGAATGCCACCGGACCTAACTATGCCATCAAGCGATCTGAGGACCCGATTCTCATGTCGCTGCGCGAGACCGGCTTGGTGTCAGCGGATGCGTTGAATCTGGGGATTCGCACCGGCCGCTTCGGTGCCTGCGTGAGTGCGCAGGGAGTTGCGAGCCAACATCTTTACTATCTTGGGCCCATGCTGCGGGCCGATCATTGGGACGCGACCGCAGCCGCGGAGCTGCGCGATCACGCAGAGCGGCTGGCGAACCATCTGGTCGGTGCGCGGCCGGAAATGTAAGGAGCCTCAAGGGAACGGAGGAGCAGTTCCTTTCCTGCACGTGAAGTTGAGCGGTCAAGCGCGAAAGGTCTGCCAGGCCATCCGACCCCGTCAAATTCACTGTGCCGAGGACTAGGTCAGTTTGGCGATGCCGGCGATCAGGCGCTCGAGATCTTCGCGCGCACTGTACATGGACACGCCGGTGCGCAACAGGCCGCCGCGATCGGTGAGTCCCAGCACCTCCACGGCGCGTGCCGCGTAGAAGTGCCCGTCCCAGACGCAGATGCCTTCTTTGCCGAGCGCGGCCGCCGCGTCGCCTGCGCTGCACTTGTCCAGGGTGATCGACACCGTGGGCGCGCGTGCTCGTGCTCTGAAATCCGGTCCCCATACCCGCACGCCGGGAAGTTTGCGGACAGCGTCATGATAGAACTGCGCGAGCCCGTGCTCATAAGCGGCAATGCCGGACATGGCATCGGTCACGCGCTCTCGAAAAGTCGCACCGCTGCCCCAGCTTGCCAGGTATTCCACCGCGGCCCGCAATCCGTCGATGGCGGCGTGATTCAGCGTGCCGGTTTCAATGCGATAAGGCGCAGCAGGATCCTGAACGCTCAGGCGATCCGTCGGCAGTCGATCGAGTGCTCCGGGCCGCGAATACAGCACCCCGACATGCGGGCCGTAATACTTGTAGCCCGAGCAGAGCAGGAAATCCGGCCCCAAGGCTTTGACGTCGAGCGGGAAATGCGGTGCATAGTGCACGGCATCCACCACCAGCAGAGCCCCCACAGCCTGGGTGAGCCGACGCGCGAGTGCGATGTCATTGACCGTGCCGAGCGCATTGGATGAGGCCCCCACGGCAAACACCTTGGTGCGCGGCGTGATCTTGGCGGCCATATCATCCAAATCCAGCTGCCCCGATGGGAGCAAACGCACTTCTTGGACGGCCATGCCGTGTTCCTGCAAGCGCAGCCAGGGGCCGCGATTCGCCTCGTGGTCGAGCTGCGTGATCAGAATTTCATCGCCTTTCTTCAGGGTACGGGCGATGGCGGCGCTCAAGAAGTAGTTGAGCGTGGTCATGTTCTGGCCGAAGGAGATGCAAGCGGGAGTCTCGGCACCGAGAAAGTCCGCCACGCGTGCGCGCGCAAGGTCCATTCGACGATCGACTTCCTGCGAAGGAAAAAACTTGCCGTGCGTGTTCACGTTGCAGGCGGCGTAGAAATCGACCATGGTATCGATCACGACACGGGGAACTTGACTGCCGCCGGGCCCATCGAGATACGCCAGATTCAAACCTTGGGGCGTGCGCGCGAGTGCGGGGAAGTCCTTGCGGCAGCGAAGAGAGTGTTCAGCTGTGAATGCCATTGTAAAGTATGCGGGCGCTTGGCAAGCGTGGCAAGAGACAGAGAATCAATCGAATGAAATTTTCGCCGCTGGTGGATCGGGTCAAGGGCGAGAGCGTGGCGGCGTGGACCATCCACTACCAGGCTCGCGAAGCGCAGTTGCGCGGCGAGGACGTGATCGTACTGAGCATCGGGGATCCGGATCTGGAGACGCCGGCGCCGGTGCTCGAGCGGGCGATCGAAACCTTGCGCGCCGGCGACATCCGCTATACGCCCGCGGCCGGCCGCTTGAGTTTGCGCGAGGCGATCGCGCGGGCGCACACGCGGCGCACCGGCCAGGCGGTTGATGCGGACAATGTGATTTTTCTCTCCGGTGCGCAGAACTCGCTGTTCGCGGCGTCGCTGTGCGTGGCCGGACCCGGCGATGAGGTGCTGGCGCTCGAGCCCTTGTATCCGAGTTATCCCGCCACGATTCGAGCGTCGGGCGCGCGATTGGTGCGGGTGCCGGCACCGGCGTCGGGCGCTTTTCGCCCCGACTTGAACCAGCTCGAGGCGGCGATCACGCCGCAGACCCGCGCGCTTTTTTTCGCCACGCCGAACAATCCTAGCGGCGTGATATTGAATGAGAAGGAGTTGGCGGTCATCGCAGAGCTGGCGCGCCGGCATTCGCTGTGGATCGTCGCAGACGAAGTGTATGCGGGTCTCGCGCCCGGCGGGCGCGTGCCCGGTCTTGCGGCCGCCATACCCGAGCAAGTCGTGACCATCAGCAGCCTGTCCAAATCGCATTCGCTGCCGGGATTGCGGGCCGGGTGGCTGGTGGGACCTTCGGAACTGGTGAAGCACGCGGAATCTCTTTCCATGTGCATGCTGTTCGGCCTGCCGGGCTTCATTCAAGAGGCGGCACTCACCGCATTGCAGGGATCCAACGCGCCGGAACTGCGGGTTCGCGAGCTGTGCACGGCGCGGCGCGACATGCTGCTCGAAGGACTGGACGGCGTGCCCGGACTGCGCTGCTGTGTTCCGGACGCCGGCATGTTCACGCTCATCGACGTGCGCGCCACCGGTCTTTCAGGCTACGATTTCATGAGCGGGCTCTTTGAATCCGAGCGAGTTTCGGTGCTCGACGGCGGCGCCTTCGGCGAAGCGACTCGCGGATTCGTGAGGCTGTGCTTCGCCACGGACGAGGCCACCTTGCGCGAAGCGATGCTGCGTATCCGCCGCTATGCCGGCACATTGGCGAGGTAGTTCATGACACAGGAAACAGCAGATTTCGGCATCATCGTGCAAACGGCGGGCGGCCCCGAGGCGCTTGAATGGAGCGAGCTTACGACGGCGGCACCGGCGGCCGGCGAGGTGCGCGTCGTGCAGCATGCCATCGGCGTCAATTTCATCGACACCTACTATCGAAAAGGCCATTACCCCTGGCCGATGACGCCGCTGATTCCGGGCGGCGAGGCGGCCGGAGTCGTCGATGCGGTCGGCGAGGGGGCGGCGTTCAAAGTTGGCGATCGCGTGGCCTATACGCTGCCCATCGGCGCGTATCGCACGCGGCGCGTGGTGCCGGCCGATCGGCTGGTGAAGCTGCCGGACGGCATCGCCTTCGACGTGGCGGCTTCGATGATGCTGAAAGGGATGACGACGCAGTTTTTGTTGACCTCCTGTTACGCGGTCAAGGCCGGCGACATCGTGCTGGTCCACGCGGCCGCCGGCGGGGTGGGCCTGCTGATGGGCCAATGGCTGAAATCTTTGGGAGCAACAGCCATCGGCACGGTGGGCTCGTCGGACAAGATCGCTGTTGCCAAGGCCAGCGGCTACTCGCATGTCATCGACTATCGCGCGGATGATTTCGCCGTGCGCGTAAAGGACATCACCGGCGGCAAGGGTTGCGACGTGGTTTACGATTCGGTGGCCAACGATACCTGGCGCGGATCGCTGAAGTGTTTGCGCAGGCGCGGGCTGTTCGTGTGCTTCGGCCAATCCTCGGGGCCCATCGTCGATTTTAAATTCACCGATCTCGTGGCCGGCGGTTCACTGTACGCCACCCGGCCGACGCTGTTCGATTACATCAAGACTCCCGAAGAGCTCCAGGCGCGCGCGGCCGATTTATTTGCGAAGGTCGTCTCAGGGGCGGTCAAGGCGCATATCGGACAGCGCATGCCGCTGCGCGATGCGGCGCAGGCGCACCGCGACCTCGAAGCCAGGCGCACCACCGGCTCGACGGTGTTGCTGCCTTAAATCCCCAGGGGCAATGCGGTCGATTCTTTGATGACGGTGACCGCGACCGACGAATTGACCGATCGCACGCAGGGAATGCGCGACAGGTAATCGAGATAGAACGCCTCGTAGGCCTTGATGTTCTTGGTGACGATTTTCAATAGAAAATCCCATTCGCCGGTGAGCGTGTAGCATTCGAGCACCTCGGCGCGATCGCGAATCGCGGCTTCGAATTCGGCGAGTGCATCGCGGCCCGTGGTGGCAAGTTTCACATGCGCGAAAATGGTGACATCCAGTCCGAGCGCATTCCGATCGAGCAGCGCGACGCGTGCCTTAATGACGCCGTTCTGTTCGAGTTGCTGGATGCGCCGCCAACAGGTGGTGGTCGACAACTTGGTTTGCGCCGCGACTTCGGCAACCGACAGCGCGCCTTGGCGCTGTAGAATGTCGAGAAGGCGCAAATCGAGCCGATCAATGGCGTGTCGGTTAGTTTGTTCCACAAAATACCCGCTTTCGGAATGAATATACCGGATTATTAGGCGCAATCCGAATGATTGCAACATCGATGGGCTTGGGGACGTAAATTAGCGGGATGACCAAAAAATCGCGCCGGCACGCGAGGGAAATGCAGGCGCGCCCCGGCGAGAAACCCGATTTCAGTTACGTGCAGATCTCACCCGCCGGCGCGGTACCGAGGCCGCAGGTCAATGCACGCGCCCGGGATATGATGTCGTTGTCGGTCGAGTTGGTGCGCGTGCTCGATGACAACGGCGACGCCGTCGGTCCCTGGCATCCGCATCTTGACGCGAGTGACTTGCAAGTGGGCCTTCGGCACATGCTGTTGACGCGCACTTACGATGATCGCATGCAGCGCATGCAGCGCGGCGGCAAGATCTCCTTTTATATCCGCTCGCTGGGAGAGGAAGCCGTGTCGGTCGCACAAGGCATGGCGCTGCGTCCGAGCGACATGTTATTCCCCGGTTACCGCAATCAGGGATTGCATGTCGTGCGCGGCATTCCGTTGGTCGACCTGATGTGCCAGACGTTGTCCAACACCAAGGATATGTGCAAGGGCCGCCAGCTTCCGGTGATGTACCACTCGCGGGCAAACAATATTTTTTCCATCTCCGGCAATTTGGCGACGCAATTTCCTCAAGCGGTGGGCTGGGCCATGGCGGCGGCCATCAAGGGCGAAGACAATCTGGCCGCGACCTGGATCGGCGAGGGCAGCAGCGCGGAGGCCGATTTTCATCATGCCTTGCTGTTCGCTTCCGTGTATCAAGCGCCTGTGATCCTCAATGTGGTCAACAATCAATGGGCCATTTCCACGTTCCAGGGCTATGCCGGCGGCGAGCAGCGATCCTTCGCCGCGCGCGGGCCGGGCTACGGCATGGCCGGGATACGCGTCGACGGCAATGATTTCCTCGCCGTGTACGCGGTGACGCAGTGGGCCGCGGAGCGCGCGCGCACCGGCGGCGGTCCGACCCTGATTGAACTCGTCACCTATCGAGGCGCTGCGCACTCCACGAGTGATGATCCGGCGCGCTATCGCGCCAAGGACGATGCGGAACACTGGCCCTTGGGCGATCCCATCCTGCGATTGAAGGCGCACTTGATCAAGATCGGCGAGTGGTCCGAGGCGCGGCATCAGGCCCTGGCCGCCGAGCTCGAAGCGCTGGTCGCGGCGAGCTGGAAGGAAGCGGTCGGCTTCGGCACCATGAGCGAGGGCCCAAGGCTGAACGCCGACCTGATGTTCGAGGATGTATTCAAGGAGATGCCGCAAAATCTGCAGCGGCAACAGGCTTTGATGCGCAAGGAACGGAACTCTTAAGCATGGCCAACATGAACATGATCCAGGCCCTGAATTCCGCCATGGACATCATGCTGGGCAAGGATCCGTCAGTCGTGCTGATGGGCGAGGATATCGGCTATTTCGGCGGCGTGTTTCGCGCCACCGAGGGCCTGCAGCGCAAGTACGGCGAGCACCGCGTGATCGATACGCCGATTGCCGAAGGCGGCATTGTGGCAACCGCCCTCGGCATGAGCGTGAACGGGTTGCGGCCGGTCGCCGAAATTCAATTCGCCGACTACATCTATCCCGGGTTGGATCAGATCGTCAGCGAGCTGGCACGCATCCGCTATCGCAGCGCCGGCGATTTCTTCGCGCCGGTCACCATCCGCACGCCCTGCGGCGGCGGCATTCGCGGCGGCCAGACGCATTCGCAAAGTCCCGAGAGTATATTCACGCATGTCAGCGGCATTAAGGTCGTC
>DASQPK010000064.1:0-68751 GCA_035643995.1 Steroidobacteraceae bacterium
CCTTCAACACCATCACCGTGTCCGACGGGATCTCCATGGGCACGCCCGGAATGCGCTACTCCTTGGTATCTCGAGAAGTGATCGCGGATTCGATCGAGACGGTGGTGGGAGCGCAAGGCTTCGACGGCGTGGTGGCCATCGGCGGCTGCGACAAGAACATGCCCGGATGCATGATGGCGCTTGCGCGGCTCGACCGGCCGGCGGTGTTTGTGTACGGCGGCACCATCCGTCCGGGAACCGACAGGCGCGACATTGTCTCGGTGTTCGAGGCCGTCGGCGGCGTAGCCCAGGGGACGGTATCGGAACAGCAGCTGAAATTCGTCGAGCGCACCGCCATTCCCGGACCCGGAGCCTGCGCCGGAATGTATACCGCCAACACCATGGCCTCTGCCATCGAGGCGATGGGAATGAGCTTGCCCAACAGCTCCGCTCAAGACGCCATCTCAGGGCAGAAGCGCGACGATTGCGAGCGGGCGGGCGCTGCGGTGGTTAACCTAATCAAACGCGGCATCACGCCGCGACAGATTATGACCCGCGCGTCCATGGAGAACGCGATTACGGTGGTCATTGCGCTCGGTGGTTCGACCAATGCGGTATTGCACCTGCTGGCGATCGCTTCGTCGGCCGGCATCAAACTGAAGCTGGATGACTTCACGCGCATCGGCAGACGCGTTCCGGTGTTGGCCGATTTGCGTCCCAGCGGACGCTATTCGATGTCGGAACTGGTCGCCGTCGGTGGTATTCAGCCGTTGATGAAAACACTGTTGGACGCAGGTTTGCTGCACGGCAACTGCTTGACCGTAACAGGGGCCACGCTGGCCGAGGATCTTCGGGAGGTTGCCGCGTACCCCGCCGGCCAACAGATTGTGCGGTCCTTGACGGACCCGATTAAAAAAGACAGCCACTTGGTGGTCCTGTATGGCAACCTCGCACCGGAGGGCGCCGTTGCAAAAATTACCGGAAAAGAGGGCTTAAGCTTCAAAGGCAAGGCGCGCGTATTCAATTCCGAAGAAGACTCCTTGCGGGGAATCTTGAGCGGCAAAGTGAAGGCCGGCGATGTGGTGGTGATCCGCTACGAAGGCCCGAAGGGAGGTCCCGGCATGCGCGAGATGTTAAGTCCCACCAGCGCCATCATGGGCAAAGGCTTGGGACCGGACGTGGCGCTGATCACCGATGGCCGGTTTTCCGGCGGCAGCCATGGCTTTGTGGTAGGGCATTTATCGCCGGAAGCGGCTCTCGGCGGCCCTCTGGCGCTGGTGAGGACCGGCGATGAGATCACAATCGATGCGCTACGCCGCGAAATCACGCTACACGTCGCTGTGCGGGAACTGAAGCGCCGTCGGCAATCTTGGGTTGCGCCCAAACCCTATGCGCGCCGCGGCGCCTTGGCTAAATATTCCCGGGAGGTGAGCAGCGCCTCCTTGGGGGCTGTGACGGATCTGGAGCAAAGCACGTCAAACGAGACCAAGTCCTCTTGATGTCTGACGTTCATACGAGCCATTTTGGAGTTACATCGCGCTTGCAGTTCGGGCTGTATATGTGTCAGGCTTCTTTACTCGCCGAAGGGAACTTGAGGGGTCGTTGCTGGGAAACCAGCGGCAAGTTCGAGGCGTGCGCAATGCGCAAGATCAAGACTGAGGGGTAGGGTCGCACTGACTTATGTATTACGAACAACCATCATTATTTTCCGGCAGAAGGGGCGCAGCCCTCATTGCCGTCATCCTGCTGCATGTGGTGATAGTGTGGGGGTTTTATACAGGGCTGGCCGGGCAGCTCGTACAGAAAATCATCCCCCCCGTTGAAATTGCGCAGATTGAAAAACCCAAAGATGTCGACAAACCCCCGCCGCCCCCGCCTAAGCTCGAAGAAATCAAACCGTATGTGCCTCCTCCGGAGTTCGTAGATATCCAGGCGGCGCCACCCGAGACCACTGCGATTTCCGTGATTACGCAAGATCGAACACCGCCGCCGGCGCCGGTCGTGGCGGCGCCCGTGCAGCATGCGGTTTCGAGTCCGAAGATGGATCCGAGGCATCCGTTCAAAATCGGCGAAGAGTACTACCCTGACGCTTCCAAGCGAGCCAATGAAGAAGGTAGCTGCATTCTGCTGATGAAAGTGGCGGCCAGCGGACAGATCCTCGACGCGACGGTTCAGACAAGTTCGGGCTTTCCACGCCTGGACGAGGCCTGTTTGAAGGGCGTCAAGGGCCAGAAGATGATGCCGGCGATGGAAGACGGCAAGGCGGTGGAAGGTACTTTCCCATTCAAGATCACCTGGAAGTTGACGGGCAAGTAGCCGTTGCTTGATTGACGACTCAAGGTTTGGTTCATTCCAATTATTAAGCTTTTATAAGTAGAGGGAATCGGTCAATGCAAGAGACAGTTGTTGATAATCCATATGGCCTTGGTGCACTGATTGCCAACGGCAATATCGTTAGCAGATCGATCCTCGCTGTTTTGCTGATCATGTCGCTGATGACCTGGTTCATCATGATCACCAAGTTCTTCGATCAGCGGCGGTTGCGCCTCCAAGCGATCGAGGCGGAAAAGGAATTCTGGAGTTCCTCCAGCCTGACCGATGCCATCGGCAAGCTGAAAGGCGGTTCCAATCCGTTTCGTGCGCTGGCCGAAACCGGCAAGCAGGCCTACGAGTATCACGAGTCCAATAAGACCCGCCTCTCCGGTGCGATCGGCACCAGCGAGTGGATCACCGAGTCGCTGCAGCGCACCGCGGATGCCATTATCAGTCGTCTCCAAACCGGCTTGCCGGTCCTGGCGTCGGTTGGCGCCACGGCACCCTTCGTCGGCTTGCTCGGTACTGTGATCGGCATCTACAACGCGCTGATCGCCATCGGCGTCTCCGGACAGGGTTCCATTGAAAAAGTGGCAGGCCCCGTCGGTGAAGCCTTGATCATGACCGCCATCGGCTTGGTCGTCGCAGTGCCGGCCGTGCTTGGCTACAACGTGCTATTGCGCCGCAATAAGACGGTGCAGGAACGGGTGAGCCACTTCACGCACGAGTTGCACGCCTACCTGATCTCCGGCGTCAAGATGGGCCTGGGCATGGATAAGCCCCCGCCGTCGGCCGGCATCAAGCCCTCCGCTGCCGCGATCGCCCGCTAGGGATAGACGACATGGCGCTGCATGTGGGTGGACCGGAGGAAGAAGGCACGGCGATGTCGGATATCAACGTCACGCCTCTGGTGGACGTGATGTTGGTGTTGCTGATCATTTTCATCATCACCATTCGGGTCATTTTGCAGCAGGTGCCGCTGACGCTCCCGAAGGCGACGAATCTGGTCACGCAAACCCGTCCGGAAAACATCACCATCGCGGTCGACAAGCAAGGCGCCATTTATTGGAATACCAAGCTGTTGTCGGGCCAGGATGAGCTTCAGGCGCTATTGCGCGGCATCGTGCGCCAGGAACCGCAGCCGGAAGTGCACATCCGCGGCGACTCGAATGTTCGATATCAGTTTGTGGGCCAGGTGCTCGTCGCGACCCAGAGAATCGGCATCCGCAAGGTGGCCTTTATCACTGAGCCCGATCGCCCCGGCCTCTCGAAGTAGGAGAGACTTAAGATGGCCATGAGTGTAGGCGGGGGCGGCGAGGGCCAATCCTATTCCGAAATCAACATGACTCCGTTGATCGACGTGATGTTGGTATTGCTGATTATTTTCATCATCACGCTTCCCAACCAGACGCATGCCGTAAAAATCGACAATCCGCTGCCGCCGCCGCCGAATTTTGTGCCGCCACCGCCGCCGGAGGTCATCGACCTGACCATCGATTTCGACGGCACGTTGTTGTGGAACAGGAGTCCGGTGGACCGAAAGACCCTGCAAACCTACATCGAGTCGGAAGCGCAGAAACAACCGCAGCCTGAAGTGCATATCACGGTCGATAAGTTCGCGAAATACGAAATTGTGGCGCAGACGTTGGCTGATTTGCAGCACCGCGGATTGAAGAAGATAGGTTTCGTCAATAACGATTTCTTCTAAGTCGGTACCCCTGAGTGGTATTACGGCGCGTCATGCCCTTCAAGAGGTGTACGCGCCGTTTGTTTGACCAGCCAGAGATGCCGGGCAAGAATCTTAAAATGCCGTGCGCAATTATTTCGGTACATAACGAGGTCTCCTAATGAGTCATTCGATACACAACATTCGACGCCATCCCGCGGTGTTTTGCTTGCTTGCCCTCATTGGCTGCGCGGCAATGTCGCAGTCGGCATTTTCGGCCGATAAGCCCAAGGGTCCGGAACTCAGCCGCGTGATTGCCAAGGAAATGACGGCCGCGCAGAAGGCGATGCAAGCCCAGCAGTGGTCCGAAGCGCTGAAGAATCTGGAAGCCGCCGAGACGAAAAGTCCGCTGACTGCCTACGACAAGTTGAAGATTGATGAATTTAAAGCCAATTGCTATGTCAGGCTGAACAACCTCAAGGCGGCGCAAACCGCTTACGAGGCCGCGCTTGCGACCGGAGCTTTCCCAGCCGATGAGCTGCCCAAGACTTATCGCGTGCTGTTTCAGCTGGCCGCCAACAACCAGCAGAGCACCAAGGCAATTGAATATGGCAAGCAAATGTTCGATGCCGGGGCCGCCACCGATAATGACCTCCTGATCATGGCTCAGCTTTACTATCAGCAAAAGGACTGCAAGAATTCGGCGGTCTGGGGCGACAGAGCCGTTGCCGCCTTCAAGAAGGCCGGCGAGCAGCCCAAGGAAGTGCTGTATCAGATAAAATTGCAATGCGCCAGCGATGCCAACGAGACTGCCGGCATGATTTCAGGGCTGTACGATTTGGTGCGCCTCACCAACAAGCCCTCGTATTGGAACAATCTGATACGCCTGGAGCGCCAGGATGAGCGCGATGACCACAATCTGTTGATGATTTATCGCGTCATGTTCGACACGAACTCCATGCAAGCGGACACCGACTATATTGAAATGGCGCAATTGCTCGGTGATGCAGGCCTGCCGGGCGAAGCGCAAATGGTTTTGGAAAAGGCGACGAGTTCCGGCATCGTCAAGGATGATCACAAGGAGCGCACCACCCGCTTGTTGAACGCGATGAAGACCCGCGGCGATGCGGACAAGAAGGGATTGCCGGCACTCGACGCCGAGGCGGCCAAGAATTCGGCGGGCCAACTCGATGTGAAGCTGGGCGAAGTGTACTTCGGCGCCGGCGATTATCAGGGAGCATCGACGGCCATCACCCGCGGCCTCGGCAAAGGGCAGATCAAGCAGTTGGACGAGGCGTATGTGTACCTCGGCCGATCACAGGCCGCGCTCAAGAACTACCCAGAGGCGAAGAAGGCGTTTGTCGGCCTCAAGGCAGTACCGAACATCAGCCAGCGCGTCCTCAAGCTGTGGGAGCTGTACGCGGACAAGCTCGGCTAGAATTCAGAACGAGGAAAGCACCATGACGATCAAAGCCGGCGAAAAAATGCCTGAAGGCGCGTTCACTCGCATGACCAAGGACGGCCCTCAAAAAATGACGACCGAGCAGCTGTTTGCCGGCAAGACGGTGGTGCTGTTCTCGGTGCCCGGCGCATTTACGCCGACCTGCGATGCCAAGCATTTGCCCGGATTTGTGGAACTGGCAGATCAGATCAAGGCAAAAGGCGTTGATACGATTGCCTGCACGGCGGTCAATGACGTGTTCGTGATGAACGCATGGGGCAAGCATGGCGGAGTCGGCGACAAGATTCTTATGCTGGCGGACGGCAACGGCGCTTACGTCAAGGCCTTGGGGCTGGAAATGGATGGCTCGAAGTTTGGCATGGGCACGCGCGGCCAGCGCTTCGCCCTCATCGTCAAAAACGGCGTTGCAACGCAGGTGGATATCGAGGCGCCGGGCGAGTTCAAAGTTTCCGCCGCGGACTACGTCCTGAAGCAACTCTAGACGAGCGTCTGACGAGCGGCGCAGCCCTTAGAAGCCGCGCCGCTTTGGTTCCCCGGTGAGTTCTAGCCCAAGAGCCTCTCGAGCTCCGGCACGATTTGAAATAGATCGCCCACCAAGCCGACATCCGCGACCTCGAAGATCGGCGCTTCACCGTCCTTGTTGATGGCCACGATGGTGCGTGCGTCTTTGATTCCCGTCAGATGTTGAATCGCACCGGAAATTCCGATGGCGATGTACATCTCCGGTGAGATGATCTTGCCGGTCTGGCCAACCTGCATTTCGTTCGGCGCATATCCGGCATCAACCGCCGCGCGCGATGCGCCGACCGCCGCGCCCAGCTTATCGGCCAAGCCGAACAGCAATTTGAAATTCTCCGCGCTGCCCAAGGCCCGGCCGCCGGATACCACGCGCGCCGCGGTTTGCAGATCCGGCCGGTCGGTGGAGCCGGACTTGGCTCCCACATAACGGGTATGCGAGGGCAGGGAGACGTTCAATGTCTTGGAGTCGACGGTGGCCTGTCCACCGCCGGGCGCCGCCTGGAAGGACGCCACGCGCACGGTCGCGATGAGTTTGCGGGTGGGGTCTGCTTCCACCGTCACGATGGCGTTGCCCGCGTAAATGGGACGGCGAAACCGGTAAGGCGCTTCCACCGCCATCAAATCGCTGACCTGCGTAACCCCGAGCAACGCCGCGATCCGCGGCATCAAATCCTTGCCAAAGCTCGTCGAGGGTCCGAACACGTGCGTGTAATCGGCAGCCAGGGCGGCCGCTTGCGGCGCGAAAATCGCGGCCAGCGGGTGCATATTCTCCGGCCGATCCACGCGCAAGACGGACTTCACGCCGGTGATGGCGGCAGCCTGCGAGGCAACGGAGGATGTGTCGGCGCCGAGCAGAGCGACGGTGATCTCGGCATCGGGAATATTCGTTGCGCAAGTGACGCACTTGGCAGTGGCCGGATTCAGCGCTTTTCCGTCGTGTTCGCCGATAATGAGTACCTTGTGCATCAGATCAGACCCTTTTTCTTGAGGACATCGACGAGTTCCGCCACATCCTTGACCATCGCGCCCTTTTGGCGCTGCGGCGGCGGTTCGGTCTTCAGAGTCTTGAGCAAAACTCCCGTGCTGATTCCGAGGGCGTCGAGCGACGTCACTTCCAAAGGCTTTTTCTTGGCTTTCATGATGTCCGGCAGCTTCACATAGCGCGGTTCGTTCAACCGCAAATCCACGGTGACCACAGCCGGCAGGTCGACCTCGATGGTCTCCAAGCCCGCGTCGACTTCGCGGGTGACGCTCGCCTTGCCCGCTGAAATCTCGATCTTCGACGCGTAGGTTGCCTGCGGCCGGTCCCAGATCGCGGCCAACATTTGCCCGGTTTGGTTGGCATCATCGTCAATGGCCTGTTTGCCGAGGAAAATCAGATCCGGATTTTCCTTCTTCGCCAACGCCAGAAAAGTCTGAGCCGCGGTCAGTGGTTCGACGGCCACGTCCGTTTGCACGAGAATTGCGCGATCGGCGCCCATGGCGAGGGCCGTACGCAATTGCTGCTGGGTATCGGCCACACCGATGCTCACCGCGACGACCTCGATATTCGAACCGCGCTCCTTGATGCGCAGCGCCTCCTCGAGCGCAATCTCATCAAACGGATTCACGCTCATCTTGACCCCGTCGAGCATGACGCCGCTGCCATCGGGCTTGACCCGTATGCGCACGTTGTAATCAACGACGCGTTTTATACAGACCATGATCTTCTGCACGTAAGCTCCTTAAGCGGTTGCCTGCGGCGCACTTTTAGCGCGCGCTTCGGCCTGTTGTTCCAAAAATACGGTACTGATTTTAGCCGCGCACTGGCGCAACTTTGGTAGAAAACGCTCGAGCCCGGTCTTCAGCGGCAGTGCGGAAGCGGCAAAACGCACGGTCAGCGCAGCCAGGCGGTCGTTCATTGGAACGGGCACGCTCACGGTGTATTCGTCTATGAGGCGGCGTGTGCGGGTGGCGGTCGCGTAGCCGTGAGCCTTGATTTCCGTGAGCGCGCGCAGCAAGTCACCGCGATCGCGCGCGGGTTTGTCGTCTTCCTTGGTGGAGCGCGCCAAAATCTCAATGAGTGCATCGCGCTGCGCGAGCGGACAGTAGGCGAGATACACCCGCCCGGTCGCGCTGGTGAGCAGGGGCAATTGAATGCCGGCTGAATAGCGCTCAATCGCCAGTGGAGTAGCGTGATCGGTGGCCTCACGCAGCATCATTTTCGTGCCTGACAAGGTGGCAATGCTCACGGGCCAGACGATCTCGCTGCATAACTGATAAATCGCCGGTTTGGCGATCTGATGGACCCACGCTTCATCATCAAATCCTCCGCTCAAGCCCCGGACCAGAATCGTCAATCGATAGCGCTCGTCCGCGCTGTCTCGAAACACGAAGCCGGAAAGGCACAAGGTCTCCAAGATCCGATAGACCGTGGTGCGCGGCAGGCGAATCTCATGAGCAATCTCCGAGACCGTCGCACCGTCGCGTAAGTTAAGAATGGTCAGCGCGTCAAGGCCGCGCATGAGCGCGCGGATGGGGCGGGTGGAGTCCATGAAACCTCATACGTTGGTCGGCCAGCTAGTCTAAGGAGCCACACTTCCCTTGTCCACCTCGCGGTCAGTCGATAGACTCAGCAAGGTGATCCGCTACTTTTTCACGAGGCTGGCCGGCGCTATTCCGACGCTGCTGATTATCATCACGGCCACTTTTTTTTTGATGCGTGCAGCGCCCGGCGGTCCTTTCGATCAAGAGCAAACGCTGTCTCCTGAAATTGCGGCGAACCTGCAGAGCGCGTACGGATTGGACCAGCCAATTTGGACGCAATACGAGCGCTACCTCAAATCGCTGCTGCACGGCGATTTCGGCCCCTCGTTCAAATATAAGGACTTTACCGTCACTGAATTGATCGGACAGGGCTTTCCCGTCACATTGCAGCTTGGCGTGATTGCCATGGTTCTGGCATTGGGTTTAGGCATTCCTCTCGGCACATTTGCCGCGCTCCACCACAACTCGGCGGCCGACTACGCGACGATGTCCCTGGCGGTCGTGGGCATCGCGATTCCTTCCTTCGTGGTGCTGCCGTTTCTCGGCCTTCTGTTCGGCGTCTATTTGCACTGGCTGCCGGTCGCGGGCTGGGAAGCGGGATCGATTCGACATCTTGCGCTGCCCGTTATCGCGTTGATGTTACCGCCCTTGGCGTACATTGCGCGGCTCACGCGCGGCAGCATGATCGAGGTGCTGCGCAGTCACTTCATTCGCACTGCCATCGCCAAGGGCTTGCCGCTGCACACGGTTATTTTGCGCCATGCTTTGCGCCCTGCGCTCATACCGGTGGCGAGCTACCTGGTTCCGGCCGTTGCCTCGATCATGACCGGCTCGTTGGTGGTCGAGTCCATCGCCGGACTGCCTGGAATCGGACGATATCTCGTGCAAGGCGCGCTCAACCGGGACTACACCTTGGTGCTCGGCATGGTGATCATTTATTCGACCTTGCTCATCGGTATGGGGCTGCTCGTCGATCTCTTGTACGCGTGGCTTGATCCGCGCGTGAGGCATTGAGAGTGGGCGGACTCGCCGATGCGGCGGCGCGACGCTCGAGAACGAATCCCGCAGCCGTTGTAGCTGTGGCGGCGCTGTGCGTGATCCTCGTGTTGACATGGCTCGGGCCGTGGATCAGCCCGAACAATTCGCAGACACTCGATTGGCTGCACATCGCGGCACGCCCCGGCATGCAAAGTTCGCATTGGTTCGGAACCGATCGCTTGGGACGCGATTTGTTCGTGAGGACACTCGCCGGCACGCGGGTCAGCATTGCCATCGGATTGGCGGCGAGCATCATCAGTCTGCTGGTCGGCGTGAGCTACGGGGCAATCGCCGGCTACATCGGCGGCCGCGCCGATCATTTGATGATGCGATTGATCGAAATCCTGAGCGGATTGCCGCTGATTTTCTTCGTGATATTTTTGACGGTCATTTTTGGGCGCAGTGAATATCTCCTGTTTTTCGCGATAGGCGCCGTCGGCTGGCTGACCATGGCCCGCATCGTTCGCGGCCAGGCCTTGAGCATTCGTCAACGGGAATTCATCGAGGCTGCGATCGCATCGGGAGCCGGCACAGGCCGCATCATCTTGAGGCACGTCGTCCCCAATGTCATCGGACCGGTGATCGTGTACGCCACGCTCACCGTGCCGCAGATCATCCTGTTCGAAAGCTTCTTGAGCTTTCTTGGATTGGGAATTCAGGAACCGGGCGCAAGCTTGGGCACCCTGATCGCCGAGGGTGCCGGCGAAATGGAAGCCGCTCCCTGGATCTTGCTGGTTCCCGGCAGCTTCTTGGCGGTTCTGTTGCTTTGCTTGAACATCTTCGGCGATGGCCTGCGCGACGCCCTCGACGTCAAGGATGGCTGACATGGTTCCGACATTGAGTGTCGACCGTTTACGCATCAGCTTCTCGCATCGCACCGGGATCATCGAGGCGGTCGACGGTGTGTCTTTCAGCATCGCACCCTCCGAATGCGTAGGGCTGGTCGGGGAATCAGGATCCGGCAAGACACAGATCTTCATGGCGGCCATGGGACTGCTTGACGGCAACGCGCAGGTCAGCGGCAGCGTTCGATTTGAGGGCAATGAATTGTTGAGAGTCGATGGGCCGACGCTAAACCGCGTCCGCGGCTCGCAGCTCACCATGATTTTTCAGGATCCGATGACCTCGTTGACGCCGCACTTGACGGTAGGCACGCAACTGGCGGAAGTCATGGTTACTCATTTGGGAATGCCGTGGAAGGATGCGCGATCCTTCGCCGGCCGCATGCTCGAGCGGGTGCATGTTCCGGAACCGAAACGCCGATTGACTCAGTATCCGCATGAGCTTTCCGGGGGCATGCGCCAGCGAGTGATGATCGCGATGAGCCTGTTGTGCGAGCCTTCCTTGGTCATCGCCGATGAGCCGACCACGGCGCTCGACGTGACCATCCAGGCGCAGATCATCGAGTTGCTGCGCGCCGTGCGCGGCGAATTCGGCATGGCGTTGGTGCTCATCAGTCATGATCTCGCCGTGGTGGCGGGTCTGGCCGACCGAATTCTGGTGATGTATGCGGGCAGCGTGGTCGAAAACGCGATCACGGGAGAATTATTCAAGCATCCGCGCCACCCCTACACCGCCGAGTTGCTGAAGTGCATGCCGAGTGTAACCGGACCGCGCCTCGACCGATTGCCGACCCTGGCCGGGCAGCCGCCGCGCCCCGGCGAAGTGCTCGAGGCGTGTCCCTTCGCGCCGCGCTGCCCCCGCGCGGCCGATCGCTGTCGAGTCGAACGCCCCCAGCTCGAGGGCTCTTCGACGAGTCAAGTTGCCTGCCATTTTCCGCTCACCGCATGAACAACATTGTGCTGCGGGTGCGGGATCTGCGCGTGGACTTCGGCGCGCATGCCGTGATACGCGGCGTGAGCTTCGATTTATGCAGCGGCGAGACGTTGAGTCTCGTGGGGGAATCAGGATCCGGGAAATCGACACTGGCGCGCGCCATTCTACGGCTGCTGCAACCTGCGCAGGGCAGCGCGGAGTTTCTGGGGGTGGATTTGCTGAGGTGTCCGCCGGCAGTGCTGCGTGCGCAACGCCGCGGCCTGCAAATCGTGTTTCAAGATGCGCTCGCGAGCCTCGATCCGCGCATGACGGTGGGCGAGTCGATCGGTGAACCCTTGAGGATTTTCGAACCCGGACTGAATGCGGGCGCCCGGCAGCTCAAGGTCCGCGACATGTTGGAACGAGTCGGCTTGAGTCCCGAGATGACCGGCCGGTATCCGCACGAATTCAGCGGCGGTCAGTGTCAGCGAATCGGCATCGCGCGCGCCATGATCTTGAGTCCGAAGCTTTTGATCTGCGACGAAATCGTCAGCTCCCTCGACGTTTCCGTCCAGGGTCAAATCGTCAATTTGTTGCTTGATCTGCAGGACGCCGGAATGGCCGTGCTGTTCATCAGCCACAATCTTGCCGTGGTGAGGCATTTGAGTCATCGCGTGCTGGTCATGTACTTGGGAAAATTGGTGGAAATCGCACCGTGCGATGCGCTATTCGAATCGCCCGTCCACCCCTATACGCGGGCGTTGCTGGCCGCCGTGCCGCGTATGCCTCACGCGGCCGCTGCCGCAGCGCCGGCGGCGCCCGGCGAATTGGCGGCGCCGGATTTGATGGCGTCCGGATGCGCTTTTCGCGACCGCTGTCCTTATGCGCTGCCCGTGTGCGAGTCCAGCGACCCGCCGCTGCTCGAGGTCGCCCCGGGACATTGGGCCGCGTGCCACCGTTCGCAGGAGACGCTTAATCCGTTATCCTTCGTCGCATGAAACAACGAAAGCCGGTACGGCCGAGCGACGGGCTGGCCAATGTGCGCTATGAAATCCGCGGCAAGTTGGCGCGCCAGGCTCTGGCGCTCGAGCGCCAGGGCTACGACATCGTCTCGCTCAATATCGGCAATCCTTACGCGTTCGGTTTTCGCACCCCGGAAACGATGCGCTTGGCCATGATTGAGAATCTGCGCAACAGCGAAGGATATGTGCACCAGAAGGGGATCTTTCCCGCGCGCGAAGCGGTGGTCATGCAGCAGCAGGAGCGCGGCGTGCTGGGCGTCACGGCCGAGGAGGTTTTCATCGGCAATGGCGTCAGTGAGTTGATTGATCTCACTCTTCGTGCGCTGCTCAATTCCGGGGATGAGGTATTGGTGCCGAGTCCCGACTACCCGCTGTGGACCGCTGCGGTGAATTTGAATAGCGGACGTGCCGTGCATTATCCCTGCCACGCCGCGCAGTCCTTCATCCCGGACCCCGACGAGGTAGAATCGCTGATCACCAAGCGCACGCGCGCCATCGTCATCGTCAACCCCAATAATCCCACGGGCGCCGTGTACCCCAGGGCGACGTTGACCGCGATTGCGCAACTTGCGGAAAAGCACCGCTTGGTGGTGTTGTGCGATGAAATCTACGACCACATCCTCTACGATGACGCCGAATTCGTGCCCATGGCGACATTGGTGCACGACACCCTGTGCTGCACGATGAGCGGACTATCGAAGGTGTATCGCGCCTGTGGATATCGGGTGGGCTGGGCAGCCTTCTCCGGCGATATCGAGGGTGCGCGCGAATATTTGAGCGGCTTGGAGCTGCTCTCATCCTTGAGGCTCTGCAGCAACGTTCCCGGACAGTGGGCGGTGCAGACGGCGCTCGGCGGTTATCAAAGTATTTTGGAGCTGACGCGTCCCAAGGGCCGGCTGTACGAATCACGGCAGGCGATTCTCGACGGCGTCGCGCGCAGTAAGTATCTTAAATTGGCGCGGCCGATGGGCGCTCTGTACGCCTTCGTGGAAGTTCGCAGCGATGCATTGCCGAACTTCGACGATCAAACCTTTGCGCTTGACTTATTGGAAAAGAAACACGTGCTGGTCGCGCCGGGCGTGAGCTTTAACGTGCCCTATCGCAATGCCTTTAGGATCACGAACTTGCCGGAGCCCCAAGTCCTCGCGACCGTGTTCTCGCGCATCGATGAACTTCTCGACGCCCAGGCCGCAGAAGGGCCGGCGCTGAAGGTCGTCTCTTCCAAGCCTACGGTCCAGCAGCACTGAGCGTGGAGCATGTTTCTGCTGCCTTGCTGGCGGCCGTTGCGGCCGGCCGGACTGTTCTCGCGCCGAATACGGAACTGGCCAACGCGTTGTTCGACGCCGTCCAGCGCGTTCACCGCGATGCCGGCGATGAGGTCTGGCCAACTCCGCGAGTGCATGACTATTCAAGCTGGTTGCGCGAGCAGCATGTGCAGCGGCAACTTAACGAAGCCGTCGCACCGCGCCTGTTGAGCGAGGTGGAAGAGCGCGAGCTCTGGCGCATGGTCATCGATGCCGCGCAGACCGGAAGAGACTTTCTTGATCCTGCGGGTGCGGCGCGCTCGGCACGGCGCGCTCGGCGTACATTGTTCGAATACGCCATTCCCATCGAGGCTCTCGATGCTGCGCATTCCGAGGAGTGCGCAGCGTTTCTGGAGTGGAACCGCGCATTCGAGCGGCGCTGCAGCGCCTTAGGCTGCGTCAGCGCGGACAGTTTGCTGGGGGGCGTAGGCCCGCCGGGCGGTCCCATCGACTGGATCGAGAGCCCCCAATGGCGGCCTGCGGCGCTCCGCTGGCTGGAGGAGCACGGGCGCGTACTGCCGCCGCAGCGCCAAATTCACGCAGGGTTATCCATCGTGAGGGCGCCGTCGCCCGCGGCGGAACTGGCCGCCATCGCGGATTGGGCGCGAGGCAAATTGGCAGAGGACGGATTTCGCGCCTGGATCTGCGTCCCGGATTTGAATCGGCGTCGTGCGGAGGTGGTCGATGCCTTCGATGCGGCCCTGGCGCCGCAACGATTTGCGCTGCGCGGCGGCTTGAAGGAGGCTCCCTATGCCGTGGCAGGAGGCACGCCGCTCGCCGACTACGCGCCGGTGCGTGCGGCTTTGGAATTGCTGGCCGCAAGTGTGGGCACCGTTTCGTTCGTACAATTCAGCGCGCTGCTGCGCGCGCCTGAACTACAGGATTCCGATTCTGAGGCCGGCAGCGCGGCAAGATTGGACGTCGCGCTGCGTCGCCGTGCATCGAGCGATGCAGATTTTGCGGGCTGGCTCGATTTGGCCGATCGCGTGGCGGCTGCTTCGCAAATGGTTCCGGTGGCGGCCGTGCAGCGGCTGCGTGCGGCCCATCACTTGCTGTCGCAATTGCAGGGCGCGCGACTCTTCAGCGAGTGGGTGGCGGTTTGGATGGGCGCGTTTCAGAACGGCCCCTGGGCGTTTAGCCGGCGCTGGTCGAGCATCGAGTATCAAGCAGCGGAAGCGTTCCGAGAGTTGCTCGTCGGCTTAAGTATGGGCGATGCGGTCTTCGGGAGGCATTCGCGCGATTCGGCGCAAAGAATCCTGGCTCGAGCGGCTCGCGAGACTGCGTTTCAGGTGCAAACCGGTGTGCCGGCCATCTGGGTGAGCGGCCAACTCCTTGACCCCTGGCTTGACTATGCCGGGCTCTGGGTGAGTGGTTGCAACGATGAACAATGGCCTCAGCCCGTGGCGCCCGTGGCCTTGCTGCCTGTCGGGGTGCAGCGCCAATACGGAGTCGTCCCCGCGAGCGCGCAATCGCAGCTGGCGCTGGCAATCGACCTACAGAGCCGCTGGCAGACGCGCGCGAATCAGTGCGTGTTCAGCCTTTCCGATTCCGGCGAAGGCAGTTCCAGCATGCCCAGTCCGTTGCTGCCGAGGACCATACCGGTTGACTCGACCGCAACGCCGGAGCCTCACTGGCGGAAGATGCGGGAGAGGGCGCCTGAATTGGAATCACTCTGGGATGAGCAGGCGCCGCCGCATGCGGGGAACGAGCGCACGCGCGGCGTTGCCACCTTGAAAGCGCAATCGCGCTGCGCATTTCGAGGGTTTGCGGAGACCCGGCTCGATGCCCAGCCCCTGGAGCAACCGGTCCCGGGATTCAACGAGCGCGAACGTGGCGAGCTTGTGCACCATGCCCTGCAGCATGTGTGGACTGCGCTGGGCGACTCGAACGCGCTGCACACAGTGCGCGCCGACGCAGAGCAGCGTCTGATCGATGAGGCTGCTGCTCGCGCAATAGAGTCCGTATGCCAGCGGCGCGATCCAGGGCGGCGCTGGCGTCTGCGTGAAGCGGTCCGGCTGCGAAATCTGCTGGGAAAATGGCTGCAGCTTGAACGGACGCGTGCACCCTTCATCATCGAAGCCCTCGAGGGGCGCGATCAAATCGCTCGTTTCGGCGGACTCGATTTCCGCGTGCGCATTGATCGCGTCGATCGGCTGATGGATGGCGCGCGCGTCTTGATTGACTACAAGACCGGCGCCGCCGATCCCGATTGGCGCGGCGAGCGGCCTGACAATCCACAGCTGCCGGTTTATGCGTTGCTGTCGCCGCAGGCCTTGGTCGCGGTCGCCTACGCCAAGGTGAACGCTGCGGAATGCGGCTTTGTAGCGGAGTCCGAGCGGGGCGAGATTTTCCCGAGAACACGCCGCAGCGAACTGGAAGGGATGGCGACTTTCGCCGAGCTCATACAGGTTTGGTCGGGGCGCATCGAGCGGATCGCCGGCGAGTTCGCCGCCGGGCGCGCGGAGGTGGCGCCGACCATCAAGGCATGTCAGAGCTGCAAGCTTCAGGGCCTGTGCCGCGTCCCGGCGGCGCTTGATGAGGCGGACGAGTTCCATGAGTGAGGCCGCGAGACTCGCCGATGGTCCCGCCCGCGAGCGTGCGATCACCTCGGAGGGCTCGGTGTTGGTCCAAGCGCCGGCCGGCTCCGGCAAGACGACACTGCTCGCGCAACGGTATCTGCGCTTGCTGGCATCCGTCGACTCGCCCGAGCGCATTTTAGCGCTCACCTTTACGCGCCGTGCTGCCCAAGAAATGCGGCAACGAGTGCTCGGTGCCTTGAGCGCCGCGCGTCTTGCCGAATGCCCGCAGGGGATGAATCAGCTCACGTGGAGCCTGGCCGCGGCGGCGAAGAAGCGCATGGACTCTTTGAATTGCGATCTGCAATCGCAGCCTTCGCGATTGCGCATTGAGACCATCGATGCGTTCAATTCCTGGCTCGCCAATCAATTGCCGATTGCGGCGGGTGCAGGCGCCGGCTTGAGCATCCAGACCGATGCCGCGCCCAGCTACCGGGAGGCGGCACGCCGTGCTTTGGCGCACCAGGGCGGCGATCAGTTCGGGCTCGCTGTCGATCGGGTGCTCGAGCTCGACGATCAGCGCTGGCGCAAGCTGGTGATGCTCATCGCCGAGATGCTGCCGAGCCGCGACCGCTGGTTGCCGTTGCTCGCCGGGCGTTTGCAGGCCGCGAGCGCGATTGACGAGGCGCAGCTGGCCAGCGTGCGTCGGCATTTGGACGAGGATTTGCGGCTGCTGGTCACCCGGCTGGTGCTGCGCGCGCACGAAGTCTTGGGAAAAGAAAATACCGCCGTGTTGTCGTCGCTCATGCACGGCGCCGCGCAGCGCCTCGAGGATCCGACGCGCCTCGCAGTGTGGCTTGAAGATGCAAGCCCGTTGCGCGATGCTCCTTCGGATGCCGCGCGTTGGCGCTGCATGGCGGCGCTGCTCCTGAGAGCCGACGGGCGCGCATTGCGTAAGACGGTCAACAAGGGGCAGGGCTTTCCGCCCGGCAGCGCCGACAAAGCATCCATGCTGAGTCTGATCGAGAGATTCGCCGCGGATCCGCGGATTTTGGATGCCTTGATTGAGTTGCGCACGCTGCCGGATCCGTACTACAGCGACGCCGCCTGGGGGCGCGTCCGCGAAGTGGCGCAGGTGCTGGTGTTGGCGGCGGCTGAACTGGATGGAGTCTTTCGCGAGCAAGGCACCGTTGATTTTGCCGCGGTATCGATTGCGGGGTTGCGCGCGCTCGGCAACGTGGACGCGCCCACGGATTTGAGCTTGCGTCTCGATTACCGGCTGCAGCACATTCTCGTCGACGAATTTCAGGATACATCCAGCTCGCAGTTGGAACTGGTGCGCCTCCTGACCGGCGGGTGGCAACAGGGCGATGGCCGCAGCGTGTTTTGCGTGGGCGACCCGATGCAATCCATCTACGGTTTTCGCCAAGCGGAGGTCAGGGCGTTCCTCGAACTTGCGGAGGAGGGCATCGGCGGGCTGCGCTTCGAAGTGCAGCGTCTGCGCAGCAATTTTCGTTCCGCGCCGCCGCTGGTGGACTGGACCAATCGCTGTTTCGCGCGTCTCATGCCGGAGGTTGATGATCGTAACCGCGGCGCCATTGCATATCGTGCCAGCGAGGCCGCGGTGCTGAGCTCCGACGCCGCCGAATGCGGCGTCCACTGTCAGGGATTTGCAAGCCGCAGCGCCGAATCAAATGCGATCGCCGCGATGATCGCCGGTGAAGTCAAGCGGCATCCTGAGTGGCGCATCGCCGTCTTGGTGCGCGCCAGAACGCATGCACGGGGGATTGCCGCGAGTTTGCGCGCGTTGAACATCGACTTTCGGGCGGTCGATATCGAGCCCTTGCAGGATCGCGCCGCGGTTCGCGACATCATGATGCTAACTCGCGCGTTGCTTCATTTGGGCGACCGCATCGCCTGGTTTGCCGTGTTGCGCGCTCCTTGGACTGGACTGATCCTGGCCGATTTGCTGACGATCTCCGGCACCGGTTCTCTGGTGTGGGATGCGATTCGAGATGAGGCGCTGCTGCTTGGCGTAAGCGAGGATGGCCGCGCCCGCTGTGCGCGCCTGCGGCTTAACCTCGAGGCTGCGTTCGAGGTCCGTAATCAGACCGGAGTGGCTCGCTGGATCGAAAGAACCTGGCTGGGTTTGGGCGGCCCCAGCTGCATGACGAGCGTGCAAGATCTGCAATTGGCGAGCGCCGCGTTTGCTCGCATACGGGACCTCGAGGAGCGCGGCATGCCGGACCCTGCGGATCTGCCGGAAATCTTTGCCGACCTTTTCGCCGATCACGGCAGCGCGAGCGCGGTGGAAATCATGACCATTCACAAGGCCAAAGGTCTGGAATTCGACCTGGTCGTGCTGCCGGCGCTCGATCGTGCCGTGCCGCCCGATCGCAACCAACTATTGCTGTCGCACCAGTTCGCGCGCACGGGGCGCGACGGTATGGTGATGGCGGCCCGTCCGCCGGTGGGCACCGAGGCCGACCTACTATTCGAGTTCTTGCGCTACCAGCGGCGCGACGCAGCCGTGCTCGAAGCGCAGCGCCTGCTATACGTGGCCTGCACCCGCGCAAAATGCCAATTGCGTCTGACCGCCGTCATCGAAGAAGTTGAAAATGCCGATGACCTCGACGAAGCGGCGGCACGCCGGGTCTTCCGGCCGGACGCCGGAAGCTTGCTGCGCGCGCTCTGGCCGGTGCTCGCCGGCGAATTCGAGCTGCCGACGCCGCTCCATGGCCAAGCGGAGGCTGCCGACGAGGCGCCTCGCGGCGGGCCCCTCAAGCGCCTGCCATTGGAATCCTCGCAGCACCGTCACTTTGCGCCGCCGGCGGGCGCGGCGATTGTCATCCCGGTCGCGAGGGACGAGACGCCGATATTCGACTGGGCCGGCGAAACCGCGCGACGAGTCGGCAGCCTGGTGCATGCCGAACTCCAGAAGATGGACCTCGCAAGCCTCGATGAGGCGCCGATCCGTGCCCGCGAGAGCCATTTCCGCCGATGGCTCGAGCGCAATGGGGTGCCCGAGGATCGATTGAATCAAGCGACCGCGCGCGTCGTGGAGGCACTGCTCGGCGTGCATCGCGATCCGCGCGGACGTTGGATGCTGAAGACCGGTTATCGCGAGGATCTGCGTGAACACGCCTTGTCCGGCTACTGGGAGGGGGAATTTTCGCGCGTCGTGCTTGATCGCAGCTTCATCGACGAGGCCGGCGTCCGGTGGGTGATCGACTACAAAACCAGCCAGCACTTGGGCGGCGGTCTTGAGCTCTTTCTGGACCGCGAGGTCGAGCGATACCGCAGCCAGCTCGAGCGCTATGGGCGCCTGGCGCAGCGCCTGGGACCGCAACCCGTTCGGTTGGGATTGTACTTTCCCCTGATGCGAGCCTGGCGTGAATGGACGCCCAACGAGGCAGTTGACAAAAAGGGACTACTGGATATATAAACAGTGTCCCAAAAACTCAACAAGAGGGATCAGTCATGATTGGATACGTCACTCTCGGCACCAACGACTTGAAGCGCGCCGCCGCCTTTTACGATGCACTTCTGGGTGAAATCGGCGCCAAACGCATGATGGAAAGTGATGATTTTGTCGCCTGGTCGGTGAAGCCCGATCTGCCCGGCCTTGGAGTGACCAAGCCCTTCGATAAGAAGGCCGCCTCGGTTGGCAACGGCGTCATGGTGGCGCTCGTGGTCGATAGCGAGGACAAGGTGAAGGCGTTGCATAGCAAGGCCTTGCAATTGGGAGGCAAGGATGAAGGTGCCCCGGGCAAACGATCGGAAAACTTTTACGCGGGCTACTTTCGAGACTTGGACGGCAACAAGCTCAACGTATTCGTCGGCGGCTAGTAACCGCTCTCGCGCATGTGATATTGGGCGATCCTGAAAGGCCTAGAACGTGAACTCGAGTTCCACCGGAAATCGCCCGGAGGCGTCTCGCGGCCGAAGTTGGGCTAGGTTATTGAGCTGATTCTGAAGGCCTAAGGAGGCTTCAGGGCGCTCTTTGATCGTGCCGGAGAGCATGCCGGTGCGCGCAGCGGGAGAAAATCGGATCTGCGCCTGAGCCTCCACCGGTCCGCCGGTGTCGGCCAGGTTGGCGGTGATGGTACCGTCAGGGGCAACCGCTCCCGCGGCCAGCTGCAGCTCATAGCTCCCCAGATCTTCGCCTGCGGCGATGTCTGCGGCGGAAATATTGGCGACGTCGATCTTTCCTGTCGCGGACTCGAGATTGCGGAAATCGCTGCTCGCCTCCACAAAGGCGAGATTCGCGCTACCTCTCCAGCCGGCGGCAATGCCGAGGTCGCCAAGGTTTTCGATGGGACCTCCGCCTTTGATGTCATGGGCGGCAATACGTCGCGCACCGAGCTCAACCGTTCCGTCGATGACGAAGCCCACCTTCACCCAGTGAATGTCCGCAACGATCGCCAGTCGCAGCAGCGAGAGCGGATGCAGCCGCCATTCAATCGCGCCCGCCTCGCGTGCATTGACCTTGAGCCTTCCTGCGGCGCCATGCACGAGGCTGCCGGAGAAGTCTTCCACGTGCATCTGAGCGGGCAGAAAATGCGTGATCATGGAGGCCGGCAGCACGAACACCGTCGCGCCTGCCAGGACCAGAATGGCCAAGAGGACCAGTGGCCAACGTCTCGCCGGCCGCTTGAAGTCAACGTCGCGGCTGGGTGAACGAGATGCTGGCATTGACCATTCCCGGCGCCGGCGTGCGATCCACCGTGATCGATTCAATCGCCAGGCCGTAGCGCTGGTCCAAGGTACCGAGCCATACGACGATTGTGTCAAATGGCGCGGCTTCCAATTGCACACGCACCCCCCCGGAGGCAATGGGCTGGGTACCGCGCAGTGCGCTTGCCAGCCCCGCTTCGCGGGCGACTCTGTCCACCAGCACCACCGGTGCCTCTCCCGTGTCGGCAGGAAGCTGATCGCCGAAGGCGCGCACTTCCGGTGCATTCATCCGCATCCAAGCCAGATCTTCGCGCCGCGTGTCCGTTGCCTTTACCGCGCGCGACACCGCGGATTGCAAAGGCATGAGAATCCCCGCGATCAAAATGATGAGCCCCAAGGCGATCGCGCCGATCGCGACCACGCGCTGTTCGCGCTGCTGCAGGCTTGCATACCAGTTTCGTAGCTTGTTCATCGTCGCGCCTTTGCGGACGGTGTACGAACGTGAAGATGCGCTTCAACGCCCGCGGCCACGGGGTTCGAGGATTGAATCTCCGCCGCGAGGCCCTCCTTGCCCACGAACTGGGTCAATTGCGAGAGCGCCGCGAGACTGGGCGCGCTCACCGTCATGTCGAGCGAATCTTCCCGGTAGCTCAGTGCGCTGATGGCGGTCTTTGGCGCCACCGCAAGAGCTTCGCTCAAGGTCTGCAAGGTGCGAAGAAAGTATTGCGGACCCGCGCCGGATTTGCGAATCCTCTCGAGCTTGGTTTGCATTTGGCGGCGCGGATCGGTGGGCGCATCGCCAGGCATGGCGGAGGAAAAAACTTGCGAAATCTCGCCATCGAGGGCCGCGGATTCATGTTTGGCATGGCGAATTTGCAGTGCTTGAGCGGCGACGTAAACGACCAGCAGCGCCACCGCGAGCGCGGCAGCTATGCGCCATTGACGCCATCGCTCATGATAGTCCGTGGTCCGCGAAAACTCGCCTTGCAGCAAATTTACGGCCTCGGGTGCCGCGATGCCGCGCGCCAGCCAGGGTAGGGGACCATCCGTCAACAATTGAACCTTGAGTGTTTCGAATTCTTCGAGCAAGTCCTCAAATTCACCTTGAATCCTCGCCCAGTCTTCACGCGTCACGTAAAGGATGGCGCTTTCCTTGGACTTGGGCTCCGCCGTCGATTCCAGCGGATCGGCGATGACGCCGGCGACGACCAGGGCTTCCTTGACCGGCGAGAGTTCCACGGCGAAGGGCAGGGCGCCGGGCCGGCGCACCGCAAGCCGCTCCTTTTCAAGCCACAATACCGTTTGACTCGGATTCTCCGGCATCAGCGAGATATCCGCGTAAATCGCCTCCGGAGCGAATCCGGCGGCGTTCAGCTCGGACAGCCAGGCCTGCAGTACGGAGCGCGACACCACGGCCACCGGCGTGCCGCCGCGGCTGCGACGGCGGCCGATCGCGAAGCTTAGGAGGTCAACATCCTCCGTGAGCTGTTCTTCCAGCGCGAAGGGCACGGCTCGCGCGAGTTTCGCGCCGCTGCCGGGCGGCAGCTCCGGTTCGGCCAATAGAATCTGAGTTGCGGGGGCGAGCACCACCACGCGTCCGGTACGCCAGACGGCGGCCGCAAGGCTCAAGGATCCGCGTTGCCGGGTCGGTGTCGGCGCACCGCTCTCATCCAGCGTCAGCCATTCAGTCTCTTCTTGGCCGGCCGGCGGTAGGCGTAACAGCAATGATTGCGGCATGTATCTTAGGGCGTCCCAAATGAGCGCAGAATCGGCGCGACCTTCGATGAGCCGCGGTACAAAAGACTGTACAAGGTGAACTCCGTAGTGCCAAGCATGACGCGCGTGGTGAGCTGGAAATACTTGCTTTGCGTGCCGATGAGGTTGGCGACGCCCTGCATGGCATTCGGCCCCATAGTCGTGGCAACGTGGGTGAAGGTTGGCACGTCGGGGAAGCAGCCCTCCTTGCGGCCATTGGCCAGCACGGCGGGATTGTTCGACCACTCGCCGTTCAAGCCCTGCACCAGGCTCTCCAGCACCAGGGCGGGAGCGGTGCAAACGTTGATTTTGAGACTGGCATCCGGCAGCGCTGTGACATAGGGGGCGATCTTGCGGTAACGGTCGGCTCCGAAGCCGGGCAGATTCATCAATTCGGTGGGCGACATCATGGGCCAGTTGCCGGTGTGGTAGGGAGGCGTTTGCGAGGTGTAGACCGAATCTTCGGCGCCGTCCGGATTACCCACGACGTCGTTCTGATCGATCCAATCGCGCGCCAATCCTGCCCACTTTGGCTCCACACCCACCGAGGCCAGCAATCGCTGGAATATCTGCAGCGGCAGAGGATCCTCAGTGACACCGTCCGGCCCTAAGCGCGCGAGGCTGTTCAAGTTGAAGCGCCCTTGCAGGTCTTCCAATGAACCCTGCATGGTGCCGATGGGTTCGCCTTCCGGGTTATTGTCCGGCGTGATGGGCAGGGGCTGCGTCACTTGCGCCCAGGGCCCCGCAAGCGTCGTATACCCGGCGCTGGTCTGAAGGTCCTGGACGAGCACGTCCGCGGCCAGCGCCTCGGCGCCCAAGCCGAATTGCAGCGCCTGTTCCGCAGCGAGCACGCCCGTCGTACGCTTAAGTTCCAGAAATCCATCAAAGCTCAGCTTCGTGGCCAAAATAGTGGCCAGCGCCACGAGAATGAGCGCGATGATCAGCGCAACTCCGCGCTGCTTCTTCCCGCCGCCGCGAAACGCCTTCACCCGGACACCTCGATGACGCGCCTGATGGGTCCCCAATCCTTGAACTGAACGATGATTTCCACCGCCACAGGCCGCGTTTGATCCGCAGCACCGTTCGCGCCGCCTTGAATGGCCGTGCCTTCCGGCCATTGGTTTTGCCAGGCCTGATTGGCATCGAGATAGCGCAGCTGCACACCCTTCACGCCGGTGAGCAAATCCTGCACCACCGGCTTATTGCCTTGCACGGTGTCCAAGTTGGTTTGGTAGCTGCGCTTGAGCACTTCGCCGACCAGGGCGTAGGAGACCCTTTGCAAGGTGCTGCGTTGTTGGCCGGCGGTGTTGGACCAACCGGTGCGCGTCAAATCGACCATGGAAAGAGCATTCGGATCCGTCGTGGACCCAAAGCTGGATCCGGAATTGAAACTCATGCCCGGACTTGGATTGGAGCCTGAATTGAAGCTCATGCCGGAATTGGAGCTCGACGTCGAGCTTGCACCCAGGCTCGCGGAGGTGACGGTGACACTGCCGGCGCCCGGCGTACCGTGGAACGCAGGAAGCCTGCCTTGTCCCAATATCTCGCGCACCGGCCGCGGCGCCAGTTGCGCAAAGTCCGACGCCATCACGCGCATGCCGAATTCGATCTCGCGTGAGCGCTTCAACGAATCTTCGGTGCGTTCGGACGAGATGCGCGCGGCGCGGTAGGTCGAGTAACCCATGGCCGACATGATTGCCAGGATCAGCATTGCGACCAAGATCTCCACCAAGGTGAAACCCGTGCTGCGGTCCTGCGATCGGGCGGATGGCCGCGTCATGGCGTCGTCGGTGGGACAGCGGGCGGGATTGGCGCCGGGCCAATGGGCACACCCGGTGGATTCCTGCCCGGTGGATTGCTGCCGGGCGGGGGTGTCGTGGGCGCGCCCGGGGCCCCCTGGGTGAGAGTTCCCATGGTCCAGTCGACAGTGGTGGAACCCGGTGGTGCCAATGAGCCGCCGAGAAAGCCGACCGCCTGAGCGATAGGGTTGCCCTTGGTTTTGGCATCGCCGCGGTATACCCGGACCACCACGCGTTTCATGCTGGCAATGCTGGTGTCGAAGTAACGGGTATCGTAGTGCCACTTGCGGCTGCCGAAATCGAGTTCCCCGGTGTCGGTGTTTTGGCCAAACTTGACCACGTTGAGCCGCACCTCCGTGAGGCGATTGAGCGCAATCCATTGGGCAAGCGACTTGTCCCGTAAAAACCCGCTGGTGCGCGCAGTGCCGTTGACGGCCACCATGAGCGCCGTCAGCCCAACCGCCACGATCATCAGAGCGACCAATACTTCGACCAATGTAAAGCCGCGGGCGCGCTGCGACAGTTTCAACTGCGCTTTTCCACTTTGTTGGAATTCTCGCGCGAGATTTTCCCGAGCGCATCGCCGTCCACCGACGCCTTGGCTTGGGTGGCATCCCGCTGCAGGGTCAGCCGGAACGGCGTTCCTTCACCGCTGGCGGCGATCGCTACCTGGGGATTGGGTGCATCGCCGCCGGAGATATTCCGATCGATGGCTTTTATCACGACGGTCTGCGAGTCGAGTTGCAGTTGAAACGTGACGCCCTTGGGCAAATCACGGTGTCGAAATTCGCGCTCCTGGTCGAGCATCATCCAGCGATCGCGGCGCGGATCGTAGACCACGAATTCATAGGCGGCGGGCTCGATGCGCAGCCCGAAGTCCCGGCCCTCCAAAAGTGCGCGTTCATGCAGCAGACCGACCAGGCCCTCGATGCGCCGGCTCTCCTCATCGAGTTGGCTGTCCCGTCCCGTTGAACTGACCGACAATACGGTGACCGAAATGACCACGGCCATGATCACGATCACGACCAGAATTTCGACGAGAGTAAAGCCCTTGCTGCGCATGTTGCGCGATCGCCTGAGCGAACCTATTTCTGTTCGATAGAAAAGCTGTTGATGTCCGCGTCGGGACCTTCGCCGCCGGGCTTGCCATCGCGGCCATAGGAGGTGATGTCGTACTCACGTCCGTCCGCGCCCGGACTCGTATACAGATAGGCGTTGCCCCAGGGGTCCTTGGGAATAGAGGTCAAATAGCCGTGAGACGGATAGTTGGTGATCGTCGGGTCTGCGGGTTGCCTGACCAGCGCTTGTAAGCCTTGCTCGGTGGTCGGATATTTAAAATTGTCCAAGCGGTACAGGTCCAGGGCTGTGCCAATCGAGCGGATATCCGTCTTTGCGGCCGTGATGCGTGCCGTGTCAACCTTGCCCAAAATATTTGGCACCACGAGTGCGCCGAGCACTGCCAGAATGACCACGACGACCATGATTTCGATTAGGGTAAAACCGCTGTGGCGATTGCGCATAGTGACCTCGAAAATTCCGCAGATGATAGCAAAATAGAGAAGATCGATGCCCCGTGATGCCGCACACGCCTTTGCACAGATCGCTGCAGCACTACAGTGGGATCGCGGCCGATGGATTTGGTTGCTTCTGATTTTGCTGCTGTTGGGCGCCGTGTTGGGTCTTGGCGACAGTGTCAGCGCCTTGTTGCGCTATGATCGCAGCGCTATTGCGGCGGGGGGTTGGTGGCGGTTGCTTACGGCCCACATCGTGCACCTCGATGTTCACCACTTGATCCTGAACGAATTGGGTCTGGTGCTGGTGTGGTCCTTGTTCGCGCAGGACTACGATGCCGTGGAGTGGTGCGCCATCGTATTGAGCGGGGCTTTGGCGATCAGTTCCGGGCTTTGGTGGCTGAGCCCCCGTGTCAGCTGGTATGTCGGCGCATCGGGAGTTCTGCATACCGTCATGGCCGCGGGGGCGGCGAAGCATCTTGCGGCGCGCGCCTGGGACCGCTGGATACTGTCCTTGGGATTGTGCGTCAAAGTGGCGTGGGAGCAGTGGGGCGGGCATTCAGCGCCGCTGGTGGTGGTCGATGCCCATTTGTATGGCGCGGCATGCGGATTTGCGGTAGGAGCTGCACTGTCCTGGCGGACCGCTATAATTCGCCACCGTTCACAGGCTTGAGGATTATCAGTTCATGTCGCTTGCCTTTGTATTTCCCGGCCAGGCTTCCCAGTCCGTCGGCATGATGAGCGCCTTGGCGAAGCTTTCGCCGGTCATTGCAGCGACCTTTGCCGAGGCGAGCGGCGTGCTGGGTTACGATCTGTGGCAGCGCTGCCAGGAAGGTCCCGCCGAGTTGCTGAATTCGACAGAATGCACCCAGCCGGCATTGTTGACGGCCGGTGTCGCGACGTATCGGCTGTGGCGCGAACGGGGCGGAGCCACGCCGGCGATGATGGCGGGTCATAGCCTTGGGGAGTTCACCGCTTTGGTGGCTGCAGAGTATTTGGACTTCAAGACCGCCGTGGATCTCGTGAAATACCGCGGTGAACTCATGCAGGCGGCCGTGCCGAGCGGTCAAGGCGCGATCGCCGCCATATTGGGACTGGAAGACGCCGATGTCGAAGCGGCGTGCCAGGAAGCCTCGCAGGGCGAGGTTGTCGAAGCGGTGAATTTCAATGCACCCGGCCAGGTGGTCATTGCGGGGCTTGCCCCCGCCGTGGCTCGCGCCATCGAGATCGCGACCGCGAAGGGAGCACGCCGCGCAATGACGCTGCCCATGAGTGTTCCCGCGCATAGCTCTCTGATGCAGCCGGCGGCCGAAAAATTGCGAATTCGGCTGGCCGGCACGCCGTTGGCGGAGCGCTCCGCGGTGAAAGTGTACGGCGTCGATTGCCGGATATACTCCGCCGGGAGTGATATACGGAGCGGCCTGGTCAAGCAATTATCGACGCCGGTGTACTGGGCGGCGACGGTTCGCACCATGATTTCCGCGGGCGCGACGCAAATCATCGAGTGCGGTCCGGGAAGGGTATTGACGGCGCTGAATCGGCGCGTGGACAAGAATCGGGATCTTGAAATGCTGGCGCTGGAAGATCCGCAGAATTTGGATGATGCGCTGGCTGCGGTGGCATGAGAATGTTGAACGGAGAGATTGCATTGGTGACCGGCGCTTCGCGCGGCATCGGGGCGGCCATAGCGGAACGGCTCTGCAGCGATGGCGCGCGGGTCATCGGCACGGCGACCACGCCCGAGGGAGCCGCTCGCATCACGGAAGCGCTCGCGGCACGCGGCGGACGCGGTGCGGTGCTCGACGTGATCAGTCAGGAGTCGATCGATGCGCTGATTGATGACATTGAAGCCAGGGAAGGGCCTGTCGGCATCCTGTGCAACAATGCCGGCATTACCCGCGATACCCTGTTGCTGCGGATGAAGCAAGATGACTGGGATGCCGTCATCCAAACCAATCTCGCCTCCGTGTTCCGGCTCTCCAAAGCCGTATTGCGCGGCATGATGAAGGCCCGCAAGGGGCGCATTGTCAGCATCACCTCGGTGGTGGGTCTGACCGGGAATCCCGGACAGGCAAATTATGCCGCCGCCAAGGCCGGTATCATCGGATTCACCAAATCGCTGGCTCGCGAAGTCGGCTCCCGCGGCATCACGGCCAATGCGATTGCCCCCGGGTTCATCGATACGGACATGACACGCGCATTGAATGAGGCACAACGTGCCGCGATTAACGCTCAAATCCCCTTGGGAAGGCTGGGCCGGCCGGCCGATATTGCCGCAGCGGTGGCATTTTTATGTTCAGCGGACGCGGCCTATGTCACCGGCGAAACGCTGCACGTGAACGGCGGGATGTACATGCCATGAGCGCATTTGGGCCCTACGGGGCACCCTCAGTCGCGCTGTTTTGTCAAGCAAGCCGGGGTACGCCCGAAATCAAATGTGCGGTCATGGTAGCCGCCGTCGCCGCGTTCACATAAAATACGCGCCCGGTCGATGCCGCTGGTCGCAAGGGTTCTTAAACCGCATGAATAGCAATTCCGAGAGGACACCATAACGATGAGTACTGTTGAGCAGCAGGTTAAAAAGATCGTGGCCGAACAGTTGGGCGTTAAAGAAGAAGAAGTCACCAATGATGCCTCGTTCGTCGACGATTTAGGGGCCGACTCGCTGGACACGGTGGAACTGGTGATGGCGCTCGAGGAAGAATTCGAGACGGAAATTCCGGATGAAGACGCCGAAAAGATCACCACCGTGCAGCAGGCAATCGACTATATCAATTCGCACAAGGGCAAGGCTTGAAGCCCTGTTGATTCCGCGCACATCGTCCTTTGTTCAAATCCTAGATAGGGGTTGGCATTGAGCAAACGACGCGTCGTCATTACGGGTCTTGGGGTCGTCTCGCCGGTCGGCAACGATGTGGCGGCTGCGTGGGCCTCTATTTTGGGCGGACGCAGCGGCATCGCACCCATCGAGCGGTTCGATACCACCAGCTTTCCAACGCACTTCGGCGGCGAAATCAGAAAGCTGGCGCTGGAACCCTACATGAGCGCCAAGGACGCGCGCCGCATGGACGCGTTCATGCAGTACGGCGTCGTGGCCGGGATTCAGGCGATGCGCGATTCCGGATTCGAGGTGACCGAGGCCAATTCGGATCGCATCGGCATCATGATGGGATCGGGCATGGGCGGCCTGGAGTCGATCGAACAGACCTACGATAAATATCTGGAGACGAACTCTCCGCGGAAGGTCTCGCCGTTTTTCATTCCCGCCAGCATCATCAATTTGGTCAGCGGGCATTTGTCGATCGTGTTCAAGATCACGGGCCCGAATTTGGCGGTCGCCACCGCCTGCACAACTTCCACGCATGCGCTGGGATTGGCAATGCGCCTGATCCAATACGGTGAGGCCGATGCGATGCTGGCCGGCGGTTCCGAGATGGCAACGTGCGTCACCGGCATGAGCGGCTTCGCACAGGCGAAAGCGCTGTCGCAACGCAACGCTGATCCGCAGGCCGCGAGTCGTCCCTGGGACAAGGATCGCGATGGTTTCGTCATGGGAGACGGTGCCGGCGCCATGCTGCTCGAGGAGCACGAGCACGCAAAGGCTCGAGGGGCGAAAATCTACGCGGAAATCGTCGGCTTCGGCATGAGCGGTGATGCCTTCCATGTCACGGCACCGCCCGAGGACGGCGAGGGTGCGCGCAAGGCCATGTCCAAAGCACTCGCCGATGCGCAGTTGAATCCCGATCAAGTTCAGTACGTCAACGCTCACGCCACTTCGACCGAGCTCGGCGATCGTGCCGAAACCCTCGCGATACGCCGCGCGTTCGGCGCGGCTGCCGACAAGTTGGCTGTCAGCTCCACCAAATCCATGACCGGACATTTACTGGGGGCCGCAGGAGCGGTCGAGGCCATTTTCTCCGTGCTGGCGCTGCGCGATCAAGTGGCGCCCCCCACCATCAACCTGCACCAGCCGGGCGAGGGCTGCGACCTTGATTACGTGCCGAACACCGCCCGTCAAATGCCGCTCACCTACACCCTTTCCAATTCATTCGGGTTCGGTGGCACGAACGGTTCGCTCATTTTCCGCCGAATTTGAGCCGCTAGATCTCGTCGAACAATTTCCGGAGGTCTATCCGGGACTGCTCGAGAGTGGTTCAGAGCTGTCGGCGGGCGTAAGCGCCCGCTACGATATTCTGCCCTTTGCATCCGGTGAGCACCTGCTGCTCGATGCCGAACGCCGATTGACCGGCCCTCATGCCGGTGATCAGGGATTTTTATGCGCCCTCGAGGACTGGTGGAAATCGTTGCGGCCGGCCGAATCGGCCGATGCGTCGTCCTCGCCGGCGGATCATTTGCCATTCACCGGCGGTTGGCTGGTGTATCTCGGGTACGAGCTGGCATCGGAGATCGAGTCCCGGTTGGCGTTGCCCCGGAGTCCGGATCCGGTCGTCGCGCTGGCATTGCGCACCCCCGCGGCGTGGTTGCGCGATCGCGCAACCGGGGAGGGCTGGCTCATCGCCGAGACGGGCAGCGAAGCCATGCTGGAAGATTTCGAACGGCGCGTTGCCCGGTTGCGCGCCGCGGCGCCTTCTCACGGCACAGTATTCCAGATCGACGAAGATGAGCCGTCGAAGTTTCTCGCGGCGGTGCGTCGCGCACTCGAGCACACGGCTGCGGGCGATGTGTACCAGACCAACCTTTCGCGGCAGTGGCGGGCGACCGCGTCGCGGCCGTTCAGCCCGGTTGAGATCTACAAGCGATTGCGCAGCACCAACCCCAGTCCCTTTGCGGCGATCCTGCGCCATGAGGATTTTGCGCTGCTGAGCTCCTCGCCGGAGCGCCTGGTGCAGGTGCGGGGCGGCGCCGTTTCAACACGTCCGATTGCCGGTACTCGGCCGCGTGGCGCCAGCATTGAGGATGATGAGGCGTTGATTCGCTCACTGCTGGACAATGAGAAAGAGCGTGCGGAACACGTGATGTTGATCGATTTGGAGCGCAATGACCTGGGCCGCGTGTGTATCGGCGGATCCGTGCAGGTCGACGAATACATGAGCGTCGAGACCTACGCACATGTGCATCACATCGTCTCGAATGTGAACGGCCGCTTGCGAAGCGACGTATCGCCGATCGCGGTCATCCGCGCGCTGTTTCCGGGCGGTACGATCACCGGTTGTCCGAAGATTCGCTGCATGCAAATCATCGCCGAGCTCGAAGGCTGCGGCCGGGGCGCCTATACAGGATCGATCGGCTACTTGAATCGCGACGGCAGTTGCGATTTCAATATTCTGATTCGCACCATGACGGCGCAAGATGCGACGCTCAAGTTTCGAGCCGGCGCCGGCATTGTCGCGGACTCCGTTCCGGCGCAGGAATTGGCGGAAACAAGGGCGAAGGCCGAAGGACTGCTGCGCGCCTTGGGAATGCGGGAATGAGCGTGTGGATCAACGGCCGGCAGCGCGCGACGGTCGATTATCGCGATCGGGGTTTGCAATACGGCGACGGCGTTTTTGAAACCATGAGGGTGCGGCGGCGCGGCATCAGGCTGTTGGATTTTCACCTCCAGCGTCTCTACCAGGGATGCCGGCGGTTGAAGATTCGGCCACCTAAAGCGCTGCTTTTGCGGCGCGAATTGGAGCGCATTGCGGCCCGGCGCAGCGAGGGGGTACTCAAGCTGATAGTCACTCGAGGCTGCGGACCGCGCGGCTACCGGCCGTCGGGGTGCGAACGAGCCACGCGAATCGCGACGCTGCACGCCCTGCCTGCGGTCGCACCGGCCGATGCGGCAATTTCGGTGCGGCTGCGCGTATGCGCGACGCGCTTGAGCACAAGTCCGAGCCTCGCGGGCCTGAAAACATTGAACCGCCTCGACTCTGTCCTGGCACGCAGCGAGTGGACGGATGGCCGTATCTGGGAGGGATTGATGAGGGATGTCGACGGCAACTGGGTCTGCGGTACGATGTCCAACTTGTTTCTCAGGCGCGGCACTGTTCTGATGACGCCGCTGCTGGATCGCTGCGGTGTGGCCGGCGTCATGCGCCGCTGGATTTTGGAACGTGCCGGCGGCTTGCGCCTGCGGGCCGTGGAGCGGCGCATCGGCTGGAAAGACTTGCAGTCGGCAGAGGAAGTGTTTATGAGCAACGCCGTCGTTGGGATACGCTCAGTGCGCACGATCGAAGGCGCACGCTTCGGAAACCTGCGATTTATTTGCTCGGACACCGCGCAACAACTGCGCTCGCTTCTGGATAGGCAGTGACCCGACTGCGCGTCGGCATTGCACTGGTCGTGTTGCTGCTGGGCGCCGCTGCTGCCGCGGTTTTTTGGTCCGGCGTGCGCAGTCTCGATGCCCCTTTGAGGCTGGGGGCACCGCTGCGATTCAAAGTGACGCCCGGAGCGAGCTTCGCACATGTGGCGACGGAACTGGCAACGCAGGGAGTCGTCGCTCAGCCAAGAGCGTGGATCCTGTACGCGAGGTTGAAGAGACTTGCGCCGGCGGTCAAGGCGGGCGAATACGAAATCCAACCGGGTACCACGCCGCGCGAGCTGCTGTTGAAAATGGTGAACGGCCAGGTACTGCTGCATTCGTTGACGATCGTGGATGGTTGGCGCGTCCAGGACTTGCTCGATGCCTTGCGGCGCAGTCCCGACATCGTATCCACGCTGCCGGAGCAGACGGCACCCTCAGTGCTGGGCGCGACCATCATGACCAGGCTCGGGGCGCCCGGCATCGATGCCGAAGGACAGTTCCTGCCCGAGACTTACCGCTTCATCGGGGGCACCACGGACATCGAATTGCTTCGTCAGGCACATGCTGCGTTGGTTCGGGAACTGGACGCGGCGTGGACGGATCGGGCTCCGGATCTGCGGTTGCACAGCGCCAATGAGCTTTTGATCATGGCCTCGATCGTCCAGAAGGAGAGCGGATTGCCGCAGGAACTCGCCAGGATTGCCGGCTTGTACCTGCATCGCCTAGGTGTAGGCATGCGCTTGCAAGCGGACCCCACCGTGATCTACGGTTTGGGGGAACAGTACGATGGCGACATTCACACCGTGGATCTGCGCACCGACGGGCCTTACAACACCTATACCCGCGCCGGCCTGCCGCCGACGCCCATTGCCCTGGCCGGTGCCGCGGTCATTCGCGCAACGGCTCGTCCGGAGAAAACCGACGCCCTCTATTTTGTCGCCTCGACCAAAGGAGACGGCAGCCACATTTTTTCCGCCACGCTCGAGCAGCATAACGCCGCAGTCGCAGCCTACGTCGCGCATCAGCGCAAAGCGGCTGAAGGATCCCCGCGATGACTGCCGCCGGGCGATTCGTCACGATGGAGGGGATAGAAGGGGTGGGCAAGAGCACGCAAGTGGCGCGCTTGTCCGAGGCTTTGAAAACCCTGGATGTAGCGCATGTCGTGACCCGTGAACCGGGCGGCACGCCGCTCGCGGAGAGCATACGCGACGTGGTGCTGACCGCGCGCGAGGAGACATTGCCGCCGACTGCGGAGTTGCTGCTCATGTTTGCGGCGCGCGCGGTGCATCTCGCGAACCACGTGGAGCCCAATCTGCGAGCGGGACGTTGGGTCATCTGCGATCGATTCACCGACGCCACTTATGCGTACCAGGGAGGCGGGCGGCAGTTGCGCATGAACAGCATCGGCGAATTGGAATCCATGGTCCAAGGGACACTGCGTCCGCACCTCACCTTGTTGCTGGATGCTCCCGTGGAGCACGCGCTGGCGCGCGCGCGCCGGCGCAATGCCGGATCGCCCGAGGATCGATTTGAGCGCGAAAGGAGTGAATTTTTCGAACGCGTCAGAAGCGTCTACCGGGCGCGGGCGGCGGCGGAACCCGATCGCATCGCCGTCATCGATGCCACCCGGTCGGTCGATGAGGTTGGCGCGCGCATACTCGAGCAGCTTAAAGTGCGATCATGGATTTCTTGAGCGCTGATTCTTTGCCCTGGCTGAAAGAGCCGCAACGGCGCCTGCGCAGCGCGCTCGAGATGGGCCATCTGCCGCATTCGCTGTTGGTCTTGAGTGTGCCCGGCTTGGGCGCAGAGCATCTGGCGAATTGGATGACCGCCCTGGTGTTGTGCGAGTCGCAGGCCACGCGTCCCTGCGATGCCTGCCCCTCGTGCCGCTTGCTGCGTTCGGACACCCACCCCGATGCCCATGTCGTGCGCCTGGACGAGGATGCTCAGCAGATCAAGATTGACCAGGTACGCGAGCTCATCGAGTCCTTGACGTTGAAGAGCTATCGCGGCGGCTACAAGGTAGGCGTCATCGAGGGTGCGGAGGCGTTGAATGCAAACGGGGCCAACGCCTTCCTGAAGACATTGGAGGAACCCTCCGCCGACACGGTGCTCATCATGATCGCGCGGCCAAACCACCGCCTGCCGGCCACCGTCGCCAGCCGTTGCTTGCGCCTGCGCCTGAGCCCGCCCGCGACGGATGAGGCCCTCGCATGGCTTCAGAGGAACGCGCCCGGTGCGAACCCGTCCGGTGCGAACCCCTGGCATGCCGCGCTTGCCTTGGCCGGCGGCGCGCCGCTGCTCGCGATGCAGTTGGATGCCGAGGGCTTGGCCGCGATCGATGCCGACATGCGCCAGAGCATCACCGAACTGGCTGAGGGGTCAGTGGATGTGACTCTGCTGGCGGATCGCTGGTTCCGATCCAATCCGGGCGTACGTATCACTTGGCTTGAGAACTGGATCACACGGCGAGTACATGCAGCACTGGGCGCGGTGACTTCACAGCAAACTGCGGAACCGGTCCGCTTGCCTGCCGCTTTACTTAAGCCCAAGATAAGGGCCCTATTCGAGCTGCTGGACGCCGCGCGCGACGTCAGGCGTCTCGCATCGACCGGTATGAATCAACAATTGGCGCTCGAGGCCTTGCTGGTCGGTGGTCGAACAGCGCTGGGGAAGTAATGCTCATTGTGGGAAACGTAGGAATTGCGAAGTCCAAGTAACAAACCAGGCCTGCTGACGCTTACCATCAAGGATAAGAGCGCGCTGTATCTCGCCTACATGCCTTTCGTGAAAAACGGCGGCCTGTTCATTCCGACGAACAGCAACTATCGTTTGGGCGATGAGGTATTCATGCTGCTCAATCTCATGGGTGAGGAAGAGAAGCTACCCGTGGCCGGCCGGGTGATATGGATGACGCCGAAGGGCGCGCAGGGCAAGAGGACCGCCGGCATCGGCGTTCAGTTCAGCGATCAAGACCGCGGCAACACTCAAAAGAAGATCGAAAACTATCTCGCCGGCGCACTCGGCGGAGACAAGCCGACACACACCATGTAGGGGCCCGCCGATTCGGTTTGTGCGGTGGCAGACAGACGGATGCGCCCCGGCCGGAGCAGGCTGCCGCGAATGAGGCCGCTCACGCATCTGGATCGCGACATCGAACTCGAGTTCATCCGGGAATTCTCCGTCAACGGCAGGTTTCTCGGTACGAACGTCGATGATCGTCGCGAGCGCATACGCATCGCGATCTGGGCCAATAAACTCGAGCGCTCTCCCTTCCGCGACAGCGGCATGAACTATGGGCAAGCGTACCAGCGCTGTTACGGAAAACCCATCGAGATGCGCGCTAACGGCAGGACCGAAGCGCAGGCGTCATGAGCGCTGTGGAATCGGTTCGATGTAAACCGGCGGGGGTGGCGGGGGCTCGATGGTGAGCGGTTTGTGCGGCGCCCTGATCAGATACACCAACGCTGCGATGATCGCCAGCACAAAAACAATGGTGAGATACTTGTGCTCCGCGATGATCGACGCCGCTTTGTATTCGAACCGGGGCTTCGGAACGTAGCTGTCAGGTCCCTCGCCGCCCTTTGGGTTGGGGCGCGGGTCAGGCACTGCGCGAGCGGGCGGCTTCGCTGGCGGCGAGCCCGCCTTTCAGCACATAAGCTTCAAATCCCCGCTCGCTCAAAATATACGCGGCGGCGGAGCTGCGCCGGCCCGTGTCGCAGCACACGACGTATTGCGTGTTCTTGTCCAGGGCGTTGATCTTCAATCGAATGAAGTACAGCGGGATGTTCACCGCGTCATCGATTCGGAAATTCTGAAATTCGCTGGGCAGACGGACATCCAGCCACTTGCCGCCGCCGGCGACGATTTCCCTGGCCTTCTGCTGATCGACCCATTGCAACAGGGGCTCATTCAGCAAGGTTTGAAAATCATTCTTGCCGAGGCGCATCAACGTGCCGTCGGTGGACATGGTGACCGTCGCGTTTCGCTTGGCCTCGGCGATCAACGCCTCCTCGCCGAAGCTGTCGCCGGGACCCAATTCCGCAAGCTTGATGCCTTCCTTGTTCAGAGGCGTCTCGCGCATGACGGTGCACTTCCCGGCAACCACGACGTAGAAATAATCGCCCTCGGTGCCCTGCTTGATGACGATGTCGGTGGCACGATAGTTGATGCGCTGCATGCGCATGAAGATCGCTTGAATATTGGCCGGCGGGATACGATGGAACGCCTTGGTCTGCAGCAGCGTGGTCATCCAATCGCCCGTGACATCCAAGCCGTCGCCCCGCAGCTCAGCGACTTCGTACTGACCGGTTTGATCCCAGGTCAGCAGTACGTCCAGCAAGTCGCTGTCGATCATGATGTATTCAAGATCCATCGCGGCGCGCGCCGTAAACTTGCGCGGCAATCCCGGCGACAGCGCAGCACGCGCTTCAGCCGTTCTGGCCTTGATCACGCCCATGGTGCGATCGTCCGCCCTCAGCTCGACTTGGCCGGCCACCAGGTAGAATGTGCGCTTGTCGGTATCGCCCTCTTTGAACAGCACGCGGCCCATGCCTAACTCGCGAACGACCGTTTTTCGGGCGAGCGCGTGCAGATTCTCTGCCTTCAGGCCGTCAAGCGGCGAGAAAGTCTTTAAAACAGCAAGGTCAACTGGTCGTTCGTCCATCAAAAAACTCTTCTGTCCTCAAGGCTCAACCCTATGATTTTGCCTGTGAATCTTACCATACGCTGCGATGGCGCAGGCGAAGCAGTGGCCCTTATCGGGTGGGTGTCAAGGAGAAATTAGGCTCCACCCGGCGTCTGGGCGAAAGCGTTCGCCATAGAGCTCTGCAAGTTCGTTCAGGCGGTGAGTAACGTCTGTGATGCCGCGATCCCTGGCATATTGCAGCGGTCCGCCGCGAAAAGGCGCGAAACCCGTCGCAAATACCGCACCCGCATCCAGTAAATCGGCGTCTTGAATCGTTCCATCGCTTAGACAAGCAACCGCCTCGTTCAGCATGGGCAAAATCAGCCGGTCCTGCAGATCCGCAGGCACGGCCGCCTGCTTGCTCGCATCCTTCTGCGCTTTTCCATCCTGCCAGCGATAGAAACCTTCGCCGCTTTTGCGGCCGAGCTTTTTTTGTTCCACCAATTTGATCAAGATCTGCGGCACTTCCCGGTGGAAGGCCTCACCCAAGACTCGACCGACGCTCAGAGAAACGTCCAAGCCCACCACATCCGACAGCTCAATCGGCCCCAAGGGCATGCCGAATTGCACCGCGGCACGGTCGATCACGGCCGCGGGTGTACCCGCTTCGAGCGCGAAAAAAGCCTCATTGACGTACGGCGTCAATATGCGATTCACCACAAAGCCAGGCGCGCTTTTGCAGGGCAGCGGCAGCTTGTCGAGCTTGCGGGTGAACTTCAGCGCGTCTTGCACGACCTGCGGCCGGGTGCTTGCGCCTTGCACCACTTCCACCAGCTGCAGCTGCGCCACGGGATTGAAGAAGTGAATGCCGACCAGCCGGCCGGGGTCGGAGAGTTTCCGGCACAGAGTTTCGATTCGGATGCTCGAGGTGTTGGTCGCAAGCACCGCACCTGCCTTGAGCTGCGGCTCGAGCTCGGCATACAGCGCCTGCTTCGCCTCGATGTTCTCAAAAATGGCTTCGATGACGATGTCGGCGTTGGCGACGCCTTCGCCTTTGACATCCATCTTCAGGCGCGCCGTCGCCTCGGCCGCTTGCACCGGATCCTTGAGCCGCTTCTCGAAAAAGGATTGAGCGCGGGCGCGTGCCGGCTGTATCAGCTCCTCGCTGCGATCCTGCAAGGTCACCGTCATGCCGCGAAACGCCGCCCAAGCGGCGATGTCGCCGCCCATGACGCCGGCCCCGATGACATGCAGGTGCTTGAAATCGGCGGTTGAATCTCCGCCCAAACTCTTGAGGCGATCTTGCAGCATGAAGACGCGCACGAGGTTGCGCGATGACGGCGTGCACATCAGCTCGCTGATCGAACGGGCCTCGGCCTCATAGCCCGCAGCACCGGTGGCGCCGAAGTGCTGCCAAAGATCCACGATGGCATAGGGGGCAGGGTAGTGTTCGCGTCGAACGCCGTGCCGCAAGGTGGCGACGGTTTGTCGCGCTATGAACGGGCGTACCGCCCCTAAATTCATCAGCCTCTCGACGAAGGGCGCAGTTCTCTTCGGTGGCCGGCGCAGCGCCAAGGACTTGGCGCGTGTGGCGAGTTCGGCGGGCGGCACGAGCTCATCCAGCAATCCGACGCGTAACGCCAGCGCACCCCTCAATGGCCGGCCTTTGAGCATCAGTTCGAGCGCGGGCCGCACACCGATGAGTTGCACGCTGCGCACGGTGCCGCCAAATCCGGGGTGAATGCCGAGCAGCACTTCGGGCAGGCCCAGCGACAACGCAGCCTCGTCGGCGCCGACCCGATACGCGCATGCGAGCGCCAATTCAAGGCCGCCCCCTAAGGCGAAACCACGCACCGCGGCGACGGTCGGAAAGGGAAGATCCTCGAGTTGCTGCATGACCGACTGTCCGGCTCGCACCAGCTCGTAGCCTTGCGCCGGAGAGCGAATTCCCAAAAATTCCTTGATGTCGGCCCCGGCGATGAAGCCGTTGCGCTTGCCCGATTGCACAATCATGCCGATCGGGCGCAACGCCGCGACTTCCTTGAGCTTCTCCGCCAGCTCGCGCACCACCTCGCCCGACAGCACGTTGGTCGACGCGCCCGCCATGTCACAGGTAAGCCACGCAATGCGGTCGGCGTCGATCTGCAATGCCCAGTTGCCGCTCATGCGGCTTTTCGATCGGCGTTGAGGATGGTGAAATCGCAGACCAGGGGAAGATGATCGGAGAACTGCACATCGGGTATTTCAAACCGATTCACTTCGATCTGCGCACTGTGCAAGATGAAATCCAGCTCTTTGCGAGGGCTGCGGCTGGGATAGGAGAACAGGCCCTGGGTATTGGCGCTGGTCAAGCCTGCGGCCTGTGTGAACAGGTAGATTTCATGATCGCCCCAGTAGGTGTTGAAGTCCCCGGCGACGATCACCGGTTTGGCGGTCTTGCGCACCAGATCATAGAGATAGCGAAGCTGGTATTGCCGGTGTCTGAATTTCAACGACAGATGCACCAAAAAGATGGCGATATCGTCGAGCTCCAATTCAATGATGAGCCGCTTTATCCCCGTGTCGAAGTAGTGGAAACGTTCTCCCCGGACTCTGGGCGCCGCCAGAAAGGCGTTGGCTTGCTTGCGGACAATGGGCACCAAATGGTTGACTGATGAGACGCCGTACTTGCACTCGTAGGTCGAATAGTGACCCAATGAGCGCGCAATGAAGTCGGCCTGATTGACCATGCCGGTGCGAATCGAGCCGGTGTCGACCTCAATGAGGCCCACCACGTCAGGATCCTGCTCCTTGATGAAGTCGGTGATACGCGACAGGACGTGCCGGCTGGAGCGAAGATAGCCGGCGCCCGGCACCGGGAGGTGGAAAGCGGGCCCGGTCCCGGTGGCATACCGTATATTGTAAATCAGCAATCGCACCAGGCATTGTATCGGCGCGCGGTGCTTCGCGCTTGGAGTTTGGCGAGCTACACTAACGGCATGACGACCGACCCCATTCGTCTATTCGTCAGCCACGCGTGGGCGGAAAACGACGATTATACGCGAGTCTTCGAGTATCTCGAGGCATCGGGCAAGTTTTACTACATCAACACCAGTCAGCCGCAAGGGACGCGGCCGATCGACAAGGAATCGCAGCGCGAGGATCTGCGCCGGCAGATCAGTCCCTGCGAAGTCGTGGTGGTGTTGCCCGCGGTTTATCAGCTCGCGCCCGAGCTGGTGCTGTTTCAAATGAATTTCGCCAAAGCCGCGGATCGGCCCATCGTGGCGATGGAGAATTTTGGCTCCAGCGCTCCGCTGCCGAAACCCATCAAAGATCTCGCGGACGAAGTCAGCGCGTGGAACGAGCGAAGCCTGATCGATGCCTTGCGCCGCCAGGCGCGGCATCAGGAATCAACGCGCTGGGACACCATCGAATTCAAGCTCGATTGAATTCATAGCCCTCGAGAGAGCTTCGCTAGTTGCTGGCGATCAGTGCCGCAGGCGGGAATTCATCGGCCGCGCGTTCCACGGAATGCAATTGAACCACGCTGCTCGAGCGCGTTGCGCTGTGGTGCGCCTTGCACATCAGGCCAAAGATCTCCACGATTTGCGCGGCGCAATCATCGGCTTCCTGATTCGACATTTTGCGCACCGATGCAGCCACCGCATCCTCGCCGCGCAAGGGTGCAACCCCGCAGAGACTGCGCATCACTTGCGTATAGGACTCACGGATTTCACTGGGAATTTCACTTTCCTGCAAAGAGGCGAGGTGTCTGCGGTACGCGCAGACCAGGCGCTGCTTGATCGGCGTTGAGCGTACCAATTCGAGAGTGGCGAAGTGAAAACATTCCCAGGCACTGATCATAAAGCCCCACGGTGAACAAAGACGCAAACCTAAAGTGGTTTCGAGGCTGCCACCTTGCGGGGAGTCTTGTTAAATCAAGACTCTGCGACGGGAATATACAAGACAATCGCCGAAACGCAACGCGGATTTTGTCAAACTTTTGAACCACGTCCGTACAGCGATTGCGCGGCATTTTCAGAGGGTTTTCTAGAAACTCTCTGATATAGTAACTATATCTTATTGAAATTAATCAATAAAAAATCCAAGAACCCCAGCGTTACTGCGATTTACTTGGGATCGGTCAGCCGCTGCGCTCATACCAGCCGCCGCCGAGCGCCTTGTACAAGGTGACGAGGTTTTGCAGTCGTGCAAGTTTGACGCTCACCAAGGATTGTTGGGCCGTATAAAGCAAGCGCTGTGAATCCAGCACGCCCAGGTAGTTGTCGACGCCGCCGGTGAAACGCATGTTGGACAGCCGAAAACTCTCGCTGCTCGCCTTCACCAGGGCGGTGTCCGCCGCCACCTGCGAGTCCAGCGTCGCGCGCCCCGCCAACGCATCCGCGACTTCGCGAAACCCGCTTTGAATCGCTTGCTCGTACTGCACCACCAAGATGTTCTTTTGCACCTTGGCCAGGTCGAGGGAAGCGACATTCGCGCCGCCCGCGAAGATCGGCAAGCTGATCTGGGGTGAGAAGGTCCAGGCGGTGGAACCTTGCTTGAAAAGTCCCGACAGCTGGGTGCTCGCGGTGCCGTAGGAACCGGTCAGTAAAATGCTGGGAAAGAATGCGGCCCGTGCGGCGCCTATGTTGGCGTTTCCGGCAATCAAATTGTGCTCGGCCGCGAGGATGTCGGGCCGCTGCACCAGAACCTCCGAGGGTAGGCCGGCGGGCAAATCCGTGAGCAGGCTTTCTTCATCAAGGTCGACGTCCGCCACGAACTCACTCGGGAGGGGCGCGCCGAGCAATTGGACCAGGGCATTCTGATCTTGCGCCACCTGACGCCGATATTGCGCGAGATTTGCCTGCGCGGTCGCCACGGTGGTCTCGGCCTGGTGCAGATCGAGCGCGGTTGCCACGCCGCCCTCGAAGCTCATTCGAATCAGGTCGAGAGATTGTTGCTGGCTGCTCAGCGTATCTTCGGTGATGCGCAAAAGCTTCTGGTCGGCCAGCCAGGTGAGATATGCGTTGGCCACCTCCGCGATGACGCTGATCTGAGTGCTGCGCCGCGTCTCCACAAAGCCCAAATACTGCTGCAATTTCGCATGATTCAAGCTGCGAATGCGGCCGAACAGATCGAGCTCATACGAGGTGAAGCCCACGCCGACATCGAAGAAACGAAAGACGCCCGAGCCGGATGCGGCGCCAATTCCTCCCACCCCGGTGCCGCCTGCCCCTGAGGCGAGGGGTGCAACCGCGGAGGGAAACTTCTCCACCGTTTCAGTCCCACTTGCCGATATCTTGGGAAAAAGATCCGCGCGCTGGATTTGGTACTGCGCGCGCGCGGCAGCAATGTTGAGCGTGGCAATCTGCGCGTCATAATTGTGCTGCAGCGCCTGTTCGATCAGGCTCTGCAGCTTGGGATCAGTAAAGAACTCACGCCATCCGATCTGCGCGGCACTGCGCTGGGAAGCGTCCGGCGCAGCTTGAGCAGGCGAGCCGGGGGAATCGCCGGCCGCCGGCGCCGACGACTGCGGCATCGCCGGCCACTGCGGCGTTACCGCTGGTTGTGGGCGTTGGTAGCGGGGCTCCAGCGTGCAGCCTGCGAGATACACGATCAGGCAGGCGCCAAGCAAGGTTTGATTCTTCACGGCGAGCCCCGCGGTGTTGCGTCATTCGCCTCTGGGCTTGCGGCATGATGAGGTGTCGCGCCCTTCAGCCATTTCAATGTGGCGACGAAAAATACCGGCACAAAAAAGATCGCCAACACGGTTGCCGACAGCATGCCGCCGATAACTCCTGTGCCGATGGCATTTTGGCCCCCCGAGCCGGCGCCGCTGGATATTGCCAAGGGCATGACACCGAGCATGAAGGCCAGCGAGGTCATGAGTATGGGCCGCAGGCGCTGCCTTGCGGCATGCACGGTCGCTTCCACCAGTTCCATGCCTCTATCGTGATTTTCCTTGGCGAATTCGACGATCAGAATCGCGTTTTTGGCGGACAGGCCGACCGTGGTCAACAACCCGACCTGAAAGAACACATCGTTTTCGAGGCCGCGCAGCAGGGTGAAGAGGATGGCGCCAAAGACTCCCAACGGCACCACCAGCATCACGGCCACCGGAATCGACCAGCTTTCGTAGAGCGCCGCCAGGCACAAAAAGACCACGATGAGCGAAATGGCATAGAGCGCCGGGGCCTGCGATCCGGATAAGCGCTCCTCGAAGGACAGCCCCGTCCATTGGATATCAAATCCCGGCGGCAGCTCTTTCGCGTGACTCTGGATGGCGTCGAGCGCCGTACCGGTGCTGACCCCGGCGACCGGAGCCCCGAGTATTTCCACCGACGGTATGCCGTTGAACCGCTCGAGCTTCGGTGAACCGAAGCCCCAAACAGCGTCCGAGAAAGCCGTGAACGGCACCATTTGCTGTTGCGAATTGCGCACATACCAGCTGGTCAGGTCCTGCGGCAGCATGCGCGAGGGCGCGTCGCCCTGGATGAACACGCGCTTCACCCGGCCTCGGTCGACGAAGTCATTCACGTACAGCGATCCCCAGGCCGCGGAGAGCGAACTGTTGATATCCGCGACGGTCAATCCCAGCGCGCTGGCCTTTTCCCAATCGATGTTGAACAGATACTGCGGCTCATCGTCCAAGCCATTGGCTCGCACCTGGGTCAGCAGCGGATCCTTGCGCGCAAGATCCAGGAGTTGGTTGCGGGCGGCCATGAGCTTGTCGTGGCCTTGATTCGCAAGGTCCACCAGTTCCAAGTCGAACCCGGTCGCGTTGCCCAACTCGAGCGCAGCGGGCGGCGCAAAGGCGAAGGCTTGCGCATCAGATATCTTGCCCAGTGCCGCGTTGGCGCGCGCGGCCACCGCTTGCACGCGATTTTTCTTGCCAGGCCGCTCGCGCCAGTCCTTCATGCGGATGAAGACCAAGCCCGATGCCTGGCCGCGAGCCGCGAAACTGAACCCAGGCACGGTGAACACGCCCATGACCGCGTCTTTTTCCTGCGTCAAGAAATAATCGCGTACCTGCGTGAGCGATTTTTGGGTCCGTTCCAGCGTCGCGCCGGGCGGAGAGGTGACCTGGGCAAAAATAATCCCTTGGTCCTCATCCGGCAGAAACGACTTGGGGATCCGGATGAATAGAACCCCCATCAGGACGACGATCAGCGCAAAAATCAACAAGTAGCGCCCGGTACGATGCACCACGTGCACGACGCCACCCTCGTATTTCTGATTGGCGCGGTCAAAGTTTCTGTTGAACCAACCGAACAAGCCCGTTTGTGTGCGGGCTTGGCGTTTGGGCCGCAGCAGCGTGGCACAAAGAGCCGGCGTAAAAATCAATGCCACCAGAACCGACAGCGTCATGGCCGACACCATGGTCACGGAGAACTGCCGATAAATGACACCTGTGGAACCGCCGAAAAATGCCATGGGCAGGAACACTGCCGACAAGACCATCGCGATGCCGACCAGGGCACCCGTGATCTGATGCATCGAATTGCGGGTGGCTTCCTTGGGAGGCAGGTTTTCCTCCTCCATCACGCGCTCGACGTTTTCCACCACCACGATGGCGTCATCGACCAGAAGTCCTATCGCCAGAACCATGGCAAACATGGTCAGCACATTGATCGAGTAGCCGAAGGCTTTGAGCACGCCGAATGTGCCCAGCAGCACCACGGGCACCGCGATGGTGGGGATCAGGGTCGCGCGCAGGTTTTGCAGAAACAGCAACATGACCAGAAACACCAGGCCGATCGCTTCGAACAGCGTCTTCACCACGTCTTCGATCGAGATCCGGATAAAAGGCGTGCTGTCGTTGGGATAGATGACTTGCAAACCGGGCGGAAGAGTCGGTTTGAGTTTATCCATGGTCGAGCGGATGGCGGCAGCGGCGTCCAGCGCGTTCGCTCCCGTCGCGAGTCTCACGGCGATGCCGGAGGCCGGATGTCCATTCCACTGTACGTTGCTGAACTGATAATTCTCGCTGCCGAGCTCGATACGCGCCACATCGCGCAGGCGAACTTGCGAGGCGTCCGGATTCACCTTGAGCAATATGGCGCCGAACTGCGCGGGCGTATTCAGGCGGCTCGGGCCGATGATGGTGGCGTTGAGTTGCTGTCCCGCCACTTGCGGAAGGCCTCCAAGTTCGCCCGATGCAATTTGTATGTTCTGCGCCTGAATCGCGGCGGCAACGTCAACCGGCGTCAGGTAGAAATTGTTGAGTTTTGCCGGATCGAGCCAAATTCGCATGGAATATTGGGCGCCGAAGACCTGATAGTCGCCGACTCCTGCCGTGCGGCTCAAGGGGTCCTGCACGTTCGATGCGATGAAATCGCCGATGTCGCCGCTGGACAGCGAACCGTCTTCAGAGAAAAATCCAATGACCAGCAGGAAATTGCGCGTCGACTTCGCCACCCGGATGCCTTGCAGCTGCACTTCCGGCGGCAACAACGGCGTCGCAAGCTGCAGCTTGTTCTGCACTTGAACCTGGGCGATGTCCGGATTGGTCCCCTGCTCGAAACTGAGCGTGATCGTCATGCTGCCGTCTTTGTCGCTCTCCGACGAGAAATACAGCAGATGATCGATGCCCGACAGCTGTTGTTCGATCACTTGCACGACGGTGCTTTGCACCGTGGCGGCCGAGGCGCCCGGATAGATCACGCTGATGGCAATGGCGGGCGGCGCGATGCTCGGGTACTGCGCAATCGGCAGGGTCTTGATCGCGAGTCCGCCGCCGAGCATGATGACGATGGCGAGAACCCACGCAAATATCGGCCGTTCGATGAAAAAATCGGACACGGCCGATTACTTCTGCGGCTGCGGAGGCGAACCAGCCGCCGCCGGTTTGAGTTCATCGGGCGTCACTTCATGAGGGTGCACCACGCTGCCGGGGCGCACCGCTTGGATGCCGACCATGATGACCTTATCGCCCGGCGCCACGCCCTCGCTCACCAGCCATTGATCGTCTATGGCACGGTCGGTTTTGACGACGCGGACGGCCGCCTTGTTGTCATCGCCGACGATCGTGACCGTTGCCTCGCCTCGACTGTTGTGGCCGACGGCACGCTGCGGGACGAGCAGGCCTCTCTCGTTGACGCCTTCTTCCAATCGCTCGCGCACGAACATTCCGGGCAACAAGATATTTTGCGGATTGGGAAAGACCGCGCGCAGCGTCACGGATCCCGTGCCCGGGTCTACCGTGACTTCGGTAAATTGCAGCTTGCCGGTCAGCGGATACGGCGAGCCATCCTCCAAAATCAATTTGGCCTCCGCCTGCGCGTCGCCGGCCTTTTTCAGTTGTCCTTCCGAGAACGCGCGCTGCAAATGCAAGAGCACCGTGCTCGCCTGTGTCGCATCGACGTAGATCGGGTCAAGCTGTTGAATCACCACCAATGCGTTTGCCTGATTCGCGCCTACCAACGCGCCTTCGGTGACCGAGGAACGTCCGGTTCGGCCTGAAATCGGCGCAAACATCCGGGTATAAGCCAGATTGATGCGCGCAGTCTCCAGCGCGGCCCTGGCCGAAGCCACATCGGCGGCAGCCTGGTCTTGCGCGGCGACCGCGTTGTCGTAGTCCTGCTGACTGACGGCGCGCGCTTCGCTCAAGGGCTTGTAGCGCTGTGCCAGCAGCCGGCTCGAAGTGGCGGCAGCCTGCGCGCGCTCGAGCGCGGCCCGGGCACTCTCATAGCTCGCCTGAAACGGAGCGGGATCGATCTGGTAGAGCTGTTGCCCCGCTTTGACCTGGGCCCCTTCAGTGAACAGCCGCTTCAATATCACGCCGTTGACCTGCGGACGGACTTCCGCGACCCGAAATGCCGTCGTGCGGGCCGGAAGCTCGGTGACGATGACGACCGGCTGCGTTCGCAAGGTGAGGACCGCAACCTCAGGCGGCGGGGGCGGCGGCGGGGCGCTCTTGTGAGAGCACGCGGCGGTCAAGACGAAACTGACGAGGATGAATTTTCGCATAGGGTCCGTTTTTGGCCGAACGGTCGGCCAACCACATTGAGGGGGTTGTCGAATACTAAGGCTTCTGCGCCGTTCCCTGCCCATCAACCGGCTGATAATTGCGCAATAGATATTCACTTGCTAAAATATAATGTATTAAATAGTTAGTATGCAAATGAATAATTTCGGATCGCAATTCGAGCTCGTCGAGGCAAATCTCCAAAACCTCAAATCCCGCATGCCCGATTTGCCGGCCGCGAGCATTCTGTTGTGCCGGCTCCTGTTGCATATCGGGCGTGAGATGGCGGTGATGTTCGAGCAGCAAATCAGGCCGTTTGGTCTCGCCGAAGCAGAGTTTCGCGTGCTCACCACGCTGTTCTCTCAACCCGATGGCGTCGCGCATCCCAGCGATCTATGCGTTCGCGCCTCGCAAAGTCCCGCCAATATGTCGCGCATCAGCGATGCGCTGGTGAGCCGCGGTCTGATCACGCGCGTCTCGAGTGTTCACGATAGGCGCAGGATGGTGCTGCGAATCACGGAGGCGGGCGAGGCGTTCGTGCGTCAACTGCTTCCCAAGTTGTTTGTTCCGTTGCGCGAAATGTTGAAGGATTTTCCGGAAACCGATCAGCTGCAGATGACTTCTCTGCTCAAGCGCCTCGGCGTCGTATTGGACAAGGCGACCGCACCGCAGATTGTGGAGCAGGCGCTGTGAACGCGTTGCGGGTCGCGGCGACGGTGTTCGTCGCTTTATCGGTGGGTTGTGCCGGACTGCCGCCGAAGCATGAGCCGGTGCAACTCAGAGATTCTGCGCCGCTCGAGGGCCTCGAAGCCGCCGGCGGCGGCGACTGGCCGGCTGAAGGATGGTGGAAGCGGTACCAGGATTCCACCTTGGATCAATTGATAGCGCTCGGCGGCGCCAACTCGCCGACCTTGGCGACCGCGCACGCACGATATGACTCGGCCCGGCAATCGGTCCGTCTCGCAGCGGCCGAGTCCGGCGCTCACCTGGACGCCAGCGCCGCTGCCGACCGGCAACGCTTGAGCGATAACGGAGTATTTCCACCGCGGCTGCTCGGATTCACCTGGTACAACCAGTTCGACTTGGGTCTGCAAGCCAGCTACACCTTCGACTGGTGGGGCAAGCAACGCGACGCCGTGGAGGCGGCGATGGACCAAGCGCATGCGGCCCAAGCGGATCGCAGCGCCGCGGCGTTGATGCTCGCCAGTTCCATCGCTGACAGCTACTTTGGCTGGCAATCCGATCAAAACCGTCTGCTCCTCGCCAAGGAGAAAGAAATCGCTGTCGCGTCGCAGAGCAAGGTCACTGCTGCGCGCGTCCAGGCCGAGTTGGATTCGGCGGACGAACTGAACAGTTCCGATCTTGCATTGGCAGCGGCTCGTGAGCAGATTGCGGCATTGGAAGGATCCGCGAAACTGCGCGTGGTTGCTTTGGCGGCTTTGGTCGGCCGGCCCATCAACGAGTTGCCGCCCTTGATCCGTAAGCCCTTGCCGTCCTTTCCCGGTGCCTTGCCGGACAATGTCAGGATCGATCTGATATCGCGACGTGCCGACATCACGGCAAGCCGCTGGCGCGTGGAAGCGGCGGAAAAAAGTCTGGCGTCGGCGCGTGCCGAGTTCTTTCCCGATGTAACGGTCAATGCGCTGCTCGGGCTCTCGAGCCTCGATGTCGGTAAGTTGCTCGAGTACGGCAGCCGCGTCCCTCAAATCAATGCAGCCATTCACTTGCCGATTTTCGATGCCGGCCGGCTCAAGGCGCGTTATGGCGGCGCAACGGCCGCGATCGACTCGGCGGTCTCGAACTATCAGGACACCGTGATCAGTGCCGCGCGCGATGTGGCAACTCAGGCGACGATGCGTGCACAGATAGATGCCGAGCGCATGCAGCGCGCCCGGCAAGTCGAGGCGGCGCTGCGCATGAAGAATGGCGCCGCGGCACGCGTGCGTCAGGGGCTCAACGATTCGCGCAGCGAATTGACGGCGACCGAATCCTGGATCGACCAGCGCGATGCCCTGCTGCAGCTCGATGCGGCGGCTTTGTCGGCGGACGTTGCGCTACAACGCGCGCTCGGCGGCGGATATGAGAGCCCGCAAAAGCTCGCCACCTCCATTTCAACCACAGCGGCACCATGAACGCAAACATCGAATCGTCGGCCACGAATCCCTCGAACGGCAAGCGGCGCCGGATTCTGCTCCTCATCGCGCTCATTTTCATCGCCCTGGGCGCTTTGTGGGCTGCCTACTGGACGCTGGTGCTCTCGAAGCGCGAGAAGACCGACGATGCCTACGTGAACGGCAACAAGGTTGTGATTTCCGCACAGATCTCAGGCACCGTTGTTGCGGTTCTGAAGGACGACACACAGCTCGTCAAGGCAGGCCAGGTTCTCGTCAAGCTGGATCCGATCGATGCACAAACCGCCTTGAGCCGCGCGGGGAGCGCTTTGGCACAAACGGTGCGGCAGGTGCGGCAGCAGAAAGCGACCGCGGGGCAATACGATTCGGAGATTGAATCCCGCAAGCTGGAGTTGGCCCGGGCGCAAATCGATCTGGAAAAGAGGCAACCGCTGCTCGCCGAACATGCCATTGCCGGAGAAGAGGTTCGCCATGCGCAAGAGAGCGTGCAAATGGCGCGGGCTGCCTTGATCCAGGCCGAGCGCCAATCGTCGTCGGCGCACGCGCTGGTCGATGGCACGCCGGTGGAAACCAACCCCACTGTGCTGCAGGCAAAGGATGCGTTTCGCGACGCGTGGATCGCCGCGCAGCGCAATGCCGTCGTTGCACCCGTGTCCGGCTATGTCGCCGAGCGCAGCGTGCAGCTGGGGCAGCACATTCAGGCGGGCGAAGCGCTGATGACGGTGATTCCGCTGCATTCGCTGTGGGTGGACGCGAATTTCAAGGAAGTGCAGCTGCGAAACTTGAGGATCGGCCAGAATGTCGAGGTGCGCAGCGACCTGTACGGGGGCTCTTTTATTTTTCACGGCCGCGTACAGGGGATGTCCGCCGGAACCGGTGCGGCATTTTCATTGCTGCCGCCGCAAAACGCCTCGGGCAATTGGATCAAAGTGGTGCAACGCGTGCCGGTGCGTGTTCGGATCGATGACAACGATCTGATCAAATCTCCCCTGCGTGTCGGCCTTTCCGCCACCGTCACCGTGGACACAACATCCCGCGACGGACCGGTATTGGCGCCCGAGGCAAACGATGAGCCGGTGGGCGATACACAGGTCTATACGCAGGACTTGGACAAGGCCAATGCCGAGGCCGATGCGGTCGTGCGCCGAAATCTCGGCATCGATCACTAGACGGGCTCTTGGGTAGCATCGTCAATGGCTGAATCCGCGCAGCCGGCCATGGCAGGCGAATACCCTCCCTTGCACGGCGGCAAGCTGTTTTTTCTGACCGTCGCCATTGCGACCGCCTCGTTCATGGAGATTCTTGACATGACCATCGTCAATGTCTCCGTGCCTTCGATTTCCGGGAGCCTGGGCGTCACCACATCGGAAGGCACCTGGGCCGTCAGCTCCTACATGCTCGCGGCCGCCGTCATGCAGCCCCTCTCAGGATGGATTGCGCGACGCTTCGGCGAGGTGAGAACCTTCGTCACCTCCATATTGCTGTTCATGATTCTTTCAGCCATCTGCGGCCTTGCGACCAGCCTTCCCATGCTGGTCGGCGCACGCCTCATCCAAGGGTTGGTCTCAGGCCCTATGATGTCCGTTGCGCAGGCGATATTGTTGCGCAACTATCCGATTGAGCGGCGCGGCATGGCGCTGGGATTGTGGTCCATGGTAATCATGATTGCCCCGATTTTCGGTCCCATCATCGGCGGATGGATTACTGACAATTTTTCCTGGCCGTGGCTGTTTTATATCAACCTGCCGGTCGGTGCGTTCTCTGCGGCGGCAAGCTGGTCGATACTGCGGCACCGCGAATCGAAGACCACCAAATTGCCGATCGACGCCGTGGGTCTGGTACTTCTCATCATCGGCGTGGGCAGCCTGCAATTCATGCTGGACAACGGCAATGAGAAGGACTGGTTCAATTCCCCCATTATTCTGGCCGCCGCCGTCACGTCGATCATCGCAATCTCATTCTTCATTCCCTGGGAACTCACCGACAAGCATCCGGTCGTGGATTTGCGGCTGTTTGGCCGGCGTAATTTTCGCGTCGGCACCTTGACGGTGGGGATGGCGTTTTTTGCATTTTCCGGCGTGAACATCATATTTCCGCTGTGGCTGCAAACCACGGTGGGCTACACGGCCACTTGGGCGGGATTCGCGGTTGCTCCGGTTGGATTGTTGGGGCTCATCGTGGCCCCCATCGTGGGCCGCAATATGATGCGCATGAATCTGCGGCTCGCGGCCAGCTTCGCGTTTTGCGTTTTCGGTTTTTCTGTCTTTTGGACCGCGACGTTGAATGAGAGTGCCAGCTTCATTCAATTCGCCACGCCGCGGTTCCTGCAAGGATTGGGCATGGCGTTTTTCTTCCTGCCCTTGAATCAAATCCTCATGTCCGGTGTCGCCCCGAACGAGTTGGCTTCGGCTTCGGGGGTCAGCAATTTTGTGCGCACCATGTCCGGCAGTTTTGCGACCGCCATCACGGTATGGATATGGAATCGGCGCAGCGATTACCATCACGCCGTCCTGACCGAACACATCAACAACTCCTCCCAGGCGTGGGCTCAGTACCAAGCGCAGCTCAGCGCTCACGGAATCAGCGGCGTCGGCGCTTCTCAATATGTAAATCAAGTCATATCCAGCCAGGCATCGACCTTGGGCGTCAATGACGTGTTCAACATGTTGGGGCTGTTGTATCTAATATTGATCCCTTTCGTTTGGTTCGCGAAACCTCCTTTCGGTGCGCGGGCGGCGCCCGCAGCGCACTGATCCAATGGCAGATACCGTGTAGCATTGATCCTGTGACTTCACCCTACATTGTCGCCGTCGGCGGAACTCTGCGTCCCAATTCTTCGACCGAGTGGGCCATGCGTCATGTGCTGTCAAGCGCACAGCGCGCCGGGGCGCGCACCAAGTTGATCAGCGGTCCGCTGCTGCAGTTGCCGCTGTATCAGCCGGAAAATCTCGAGAGGGGCGATGGCGCGCGTTTTTTGGTGGCCGAGCTTGCGCGGGCCGACGGTATTATTATCGGCTCGCCGGGATACCACGGCAGCATCTCAGGATTGGTCAAGAATGCGCTGGACTACGCGGAAGATCTACGCACCGATGCGCGGCCCTATTTCAGCGGACGCGCCGTCGGCTGTATCGCCACGGCGGGCGGATGGCCGGGTGCCGTCAACACCTTAGGCGCGCTGCGCGACATCGTGCATGCGTTGCGCGGCTGGCCCACCCCCTTGGGCGCCGCAATCAACTCCGCAGAGACGGTATTCGACGAAGAGGGGATCTGTCTGGTGCCGAGAGTCGGACAAATTCTCGAACTCATGGCCGAAGAAGTCATGAGCTTCGCCCGCCGGGCGCATCCTCATTGACCACCGAGTGCTTGTCGAACTTTGAGCGTCAATTGATCGATGGTGAATGGCTTCTGCAAAATGCCCACTTCTCGGTCGAACATACCGTCGCTCAGCACGGCATTTCGAGCATAGCCCGTGGTATACAGCACTTTCATGGACGGCCGCAGAGCCTTGATGTGTTCCGCCAACGCAGGACCATTCATGCCCGGCATCACGACGTCGGTGACCAGCAGGTGCAAATGCAGGATGGAGTTGAGCTCATCGAGCGCCTGTTGCGGTCCGGCAGCTGAAATCACGCTATAGCCAAGATCGCGCAGCGCTTCGACCGTCATTGTGCGCACGCGATCCTCGTCCTCAACGACCAGGATTACTTCCTTGTTGCCAGGCGTAAGCGGAGAAATCTTGGCGGAAGGAGCCGCTTCGCTTTGTTCGGATCCCACGTATCGCAGCAGATGGATGCTGACCGTCGTGCCCGTTCCAGGCTGCGAATCGATGCTGATGCGACCGCCCGATTGACTGACGAAACCATATGCCTGTGAGAGGCCGAGTCCGGTACCCTGGCCGGGCGCCTTGGTTGTATAGAAAGGATCAAAGGCACGCGCAAGCACTTCCGGGGACATTCCGCAGCCCGTGTCGTGAACAACAATCGCAACGTGGTCACCTGAATGCCCTTCGATACCGCCACGGCCATCGGAGTTGTCGAGATGAACATTCGCCGTCCGCAGCGTGAGATTTCCCCCATCCGGCATGGCATCGCGGCTGTTGACGCACAGATTGACCAGCGCGCTTTCCAACTGCGGCGCGTCCGCGAATATTCTCCACAAGTCATCGGCGAGCACGGTCTCCAAGTGAATGTTCTCGCCAAGCGAACGGCGCAGCAGTTCCGAGGTCTCGCGCACGAGTTTATTTGCATCGAGCGGCCGTGGATCGAGCGGCTGCTGACGGGAAAACGCCAGCAGCCGCGAGGTCAGTTGCGCCCCGCGCTGCGCACCGTCCAAGGCGTTTGCAATGAAGCGCTCGGATTTGGCCGGATCAACATGCAATTGCCGCCTGGCAATATCCAATGAGCCGACGATAACCGCCAGCATGTTGTTGAAATCGTGCGCAATCCCGCCGGTCAATTGGCCGACGGCCTCCATTTTCTGCATTTGTAGAATTCGTGCCTCTGCAGCCGCCAGCGAGGCAGCCTCGTCGCGCAGGCGTTGATTGGCGTCCTCGAGCGCGAGAGTGCGCTCGTGAACCCGGGATTCCAATTCCTCGTTCAATCGTTTCCGCTTATCTTCGCTTTCGGCGAAATCACGAAATGCCACATGCATGGAGCTGACCAGGAAGAGCACAATGACGACGGCAAACCCGTAGAGCGCATAACCCGCCCAAGTCGATGTAACCGCGACTCGAATCGGCACGAAGGAATCGCCGATAAAAAAGTAGCGGGCGGCGAAGCCGCCGAAAACAGCCGCCACGGCGCCGGCCCGCCATCCGCAAATGAAGCTGGTTAGGAAGATGGCCGGGAAGAACACGAGAAAGGGAAAGCCCACGAGCTGGCGAGCCAGGACAAATCGTGCGAGCAGCGCCAGGGCAATGGTTGCAAGTCCGAAGACGTAGCTCGTCGTGCGATTTTCACGCAGGGCCGTGGTACGTTCGTAGAATGCCCGGGCGCTGTTGATCAACACAGTGGACTTGAAGGGCGTAATGTATCGAGCAGCGGCACCGTCATGCCCGACGGATTGTGCGCCAAAAACCTCCCTGTTACACGCCGATTCCCAAGTCGGTTGCGATCGCGATGATGGCTTTCAGGTGCGACCGCGCGGTCGGCAGTGTCGCTGCCGGTGCCGGCGAACGGCGTAGGAAAAGCGGAGAGCGGACCGAAGTGATGTGCGTGGAAAACAAAAACGTTATGTAAATTTAACAAGTTATCCATGCGGCACTTCGACCATGAACTGCGTCGCAAATCGCGCAGTCAAGTGAGCTGTCCTACGCATCGTCAGCGTTCGTCCATGGTTTCGGCTGAGATGACCTGCTAAAAGCCATTCGCTATGACGCTGAAAACGGCATTGGAGACTGACAAGCCAATCGGCAGCGCGGCTGAAGCTGCGCAGATGGCCATTGAGGCCGGGCTGGTTTACGTGTCCGATACCGAACCCGGCATAAGGCGCTTGCGCGCCGGCCGGGGTTTCCGCTACTTGACACCCGAGAATCGCCGTCTCGCGGCCGAGAAGGTTCTGAGGCGCATTGCGCGCCTTGCGATTCCCCCGGCATATCGCGACGTGTGGATCACGATGAAACCGCGGGGCCATTTGCAGGCAACCGGCCGGGATGCACGCGGGCGCAAGCAATACCGCTATCACACAGAGTGGCGCGAACTGCGCGACAGCGCGAAGTTCGAAAGAATGGTTTCCTTTGGAGAACAACTGTCCAAGCTGCGGCGCGTTCTCAAGCGGGACTTGGGGTTGCCGGGGCTGCCGCGCGAGAAGGTGCTGGCCGTCGTGGTCAGTTTGCTGGATGCCACTCGCGTTCGCGTCGGCAATACGGAGTATGCGCGCGACAACAAGAGCTTTGGCCTCACGACGCTTCGCAACCGTCACGTCAGCTTCATACGCGACGGCCGCGCCGTCTTGAATTTCCGCGGCAAGGGCGGCGTGCAGCATGAAATTCTCATCGATGACAAACGCATAGCCAGAATCGTGCGCCGCTGCCAGGAAATACCGGGTCAGCACTTGTTCCAATATATCAATGACGATGGACAGCGCTGTCCCATCGATTCGGGGCAGGTCAACGACTATCTGCGAGAAGCGATGGGGAATGACTTTACCGCCAAGGACTTTCGGACTTGGGGCGCCACTTTGCACGCAATCACCCTGCTCGCACGGACGCCGTTGCCGGAAGTCCCGAGCGAGCATGCCTACAAAAAGAAGATTGCCGATGTGGTAAAGGAAGTAGCGGCTGAACTGCGCAACACACCTGCAGTCTGCCGAAAGTCGTATATCAACCCGGCCATCTTCGACAGTTGGCGCTCGGGAAGCATTCACGAAGTCATCGATGGCAAGCTCGGTGCGGCTTCCGCCCGCAAGGCCGAAACCTTGGTACTGGCATTTCTGCGCCACGAAGGCAGAGGGGGAGGGGCACGGCGGCGTCCGGCTATCCTACACAAGCTTCCAAACCTGGATGACAGACCGTCGTGACGACAAAACGTTATATGTTTCTCATGCTCAATCACTTGTCCGTGCGGGGTAATCTGTTTCTATTCGTGCGCAGACATGAGCATCTTGAATACTATTTCAACTTGGGCGATTCCCGCGTTGCCGCGAATGAACACGGTATTTCTTCTCGGGGTTCCCCGCAGCGTACCAACGTGATCGAGATCCATCCGCTGGCGCAAGCTCGGCGCCGGCAGTACTAGGCGGCATCGACACAACCGCGATACCCGTCCCCAGGACGATTCCTACGCATAGCGGCTATAATGGCGCGTTCCCGTGCCATCCATGTAATGCAACGCTATCTATGAAGAGAGACGAAATCAAGGAAGCGCTCAAGAAACAAGCGCTCGATTATCACGAGTTCCCGACTCCGGGGAAATTGTCGGTCACCGCAACCAAACAATTGCTGAATCAAAGCGATTTGGCCCTGGCGTATTCGCCCGGGGTTGCCGCCGCCTGTGAAGCGATTGTCGAAGACCCATTGAATGTCTTTCGTTTCACCGCCCGAGGCAATCTGGTGGGCGTCATCAGCAATGGCACCGCGGTGCTGGGCCTGGGCGCCATCGGCCCGTTGGCAGCCAAGCCCGTGATGGAAGGCAAAGCGGTATTGTTCAAGAAATTTGCGGGAATTGATGTGTTCGACATCGAAATCGAACAGCGGGATCCGCAGAAATTGATCGAGATGATTGCCGCCCTGGAGCCCACCTTCGGCGCCATCAATCTGGAGGACATCAAGGCTCCGGAATGCTTCATCGTCGAGCGCGAGCTGCGGCGGCGCATGAAAATTCCGGTGTTCCATGATGATCAGCATGGAACCGCAATCATTGTCGGCGCGGCGTGCCTCAACGGCCTGCAGGTGGTGGCAAAGAATATTGCCGAAGTGAAAATGGTCGTCAGCGGCGCCGGCGCGGCGGCACTCGCTTGCGTGGATCTATTGTTGGACTTGGGCCTCACGCGCGAAAACGTCTGGGTGACTGATCTTGCGGGCGTTGTCTACGAGGGCCGGCGCGAGCTGATGGACCCGGAGAAGGCGCGCTTTGCGCAGGCTACCAGCGCCCGCACGTTGATTGAAGTCATCGGCGGCGCGGATATTTTCTTGGGCTTGAGCGCCGGCGGCGTGCTGACCCAGGAAATGGTCAAGATGATGGCGGCCAGGCCCCTCATTTTGGCGCTCGCGAATCCGACACCGGAAATCCTGCCGGAAGAGGCCAGGGCGGTGCGCGACGACGCGGTGATTGCCACAGGCCGCAGCGACTACCCCAACCAGGTCAACAACGTGCTGTGTTTTCCTTTCATCTTCCGCGGCGCGCTCGATGTGGGGGCAACGACCATTACACGGCAGATGGAAATCGCCACCGTGCATGCAATTGCGGAGCTCGCGCGCCAGGAGCAAAGCGATATCGTCGCAGCCGCCTATGGCGGCATTGAGGATTTGGCCTTTGGCCCGGAATACCTGATCCCGAAGCCATTTGATCCTCGGTTGATCGTCAAAATTGCTCCGGCGGTCGCAAAGGCCGCCATGGAATCAGGCGTGGCGACCCGCCCCATCCTGGACATGGAGGCCTACGGACAGCGGCTACTGCAATTTGTCTACCACAGCGGCACGCTGATGCAGCCGATTTTCGTGGCGGCTCGCAAGGTATCGCCCCAGCGCAGCCGCATTGTGTTCGCCGAGGGTGAGGATGAGCGGGTGCTTCGCGCCGTTCAGATAGTGGTGGACGAAAAGCTGGCGACGCCGATATTGGTGGGGCGCCCGGCGGTCATTGAGCGCGGGCTGAAGCGCCATGGTCTGCGGCTGCGCATCGGCGAGAACCTAAGCGTGGTCAATCCGGAGCAGGATGAGCGCTTTCGGGAGTATTGGCGGGCGTATCACGCGCTGACTGAGCGCGACGGTGTGACGGCGCAATACGCCCGATTGGAATTGCGCCGGCGCACCACGTTGATAGGCGCGATGCTGTTGAAAAAAGGCGAAGCCGACGGAATGATTTGCGGAACCATCAGCACCACCGCGCGGCACCTGCATTACATCGATCAAGTGATCGGACACCGTGCAGGAGCCACCGTGTATGGTACGATGACCGGACTCATACTCCCCGGTCGCCAAGTATTCATCGTCGACACGCACGTCAATCTCGACCCGACAGCCGAACAACTTGCCGAATTGACGCAACTCGCGGCAGACCAGTTATCCGCATTCGGTCTGGTGCCCAAGGTCGCGTTACTCTCGCATTCCAATTTCGGATCCAGCAACGCCCCCTCGGCGCTGAAGATGCGCGCCACCTTAGGCTTGCTGAGAACGCGCATGCCGGAGCTCGAGGTGGATGGAGAGATGCACGGGGACTGCGCGCTCGATGCGGCTGCGCGTCACGCGATACTGGCGACGAGCACGCTGTTTGGCACCGCGAATTTATTGGTGTGCCCCAACCTTGACAGCGCCAGTATTGCTTACAACCTGCTGAAGTCGGCTGCCGGCCATAACGTGGCCGTCGGTCCGATCCTGCTGGGTTGCGCGGCGTCGGTTCATATCCTTACCCCCGCGGCGACGGTGCGCCGGCTGGTGAACATGACCGCCGTCACCGTCGTGGAAGCCAATAAGGCCCTCAGCGTCAGCAGAAAGTACTAGCCTGCAGCCGCGAAGGGCTACTGATAGGCGCGATTCTTCCAGTTCGCGCCTTTTCCCCGCCAATGATTTACCGCGGAGGCCGCGGTCGCTGCCATGTAGAACAGCGCGATCAACGGCAGCGCAAACGCCCATGCCTTGCTGCGCTGGTATCGCGCCAAGGTGGGTACATAGCTGAATGCAGCGAGGGAGCATGCGGCCAATCCACAGGCTCGATGCCAACCATTGCCGAAGGCGAGCTCCAACGGCGGCACGAGCCAGACCACGGTCAAGCCGGCGATGGTGAGTCCCAGAAGCCACGCCGAATAACGCAGCTGAGTGAACGCCGTCCGCGAAATCATGCGCCACAGGTCGACGAAAGCCGGATAGCGCCTTACGGATGTCGCGAGGCCCGAATGGCCGAGAAAAATAGCTCCGCCTCTCTTTACCGCCCTTGCCAGTGCCACATCATCGATAAGCGAGTCCTTGATCGATTCCACCCCACCGATCCGCTCAAGCGCTTCGCGGCGGATCAACATGGTACCGCCGGCGGCCGCGGCCACCGCCGATCGCGGATCATTCACTCGGGCAAATGGATAGAGCATTTGGAAAAAATAGACGAATGCCGGCACCAGCGCGCGCTCCGCGAAACTGGTGCAGTTCAGACGCACCATTTCGCTGACGAGGTCGAGACGAGCCTCCAACAACCGCGCCAACAAGGATGATAGATGCCCGCGCTCGTGCACGATATCGGCGTCCGTAAGCAACAACACGGGTGCGCGGCTCGCCGCGACCCCCTCATTGAGCGCCCACAACTTTCCCGACCAACCGGACGGCTTGGTGCGCAAACGGATTACCTGCAGGTTGGGTGCCGCACCTGCCAATGCGGCGGTTTCGTCGGTTGAGTTGTCGTCGACCAAGATCACGCGGAAGTGACCCGCATAGTCTTGGGCAAGCAACGAGGCTACGACTGCGCCGATGCTCTCGCCCTCATCGCGGGCGGGAACGATGATGTCGATGTCCGGAAACTCCGCGGGGGTGGCGGGCAGCAATTGCGGGCGGGACCGCCAGAATCCGCCGTGACCGAAGAACAGGTAGGCCCAAACACCCAGCGACAGGAGCGCGATCACGCAGCGGGCCGGTCTAGATCGGGTTGTCCAACGATTTTGCCAGGGGGGTGAACGGCTTCGGCCCGGATACGGTCATGTACCAACAGTCCTCCAGTCGAATGCCGAACTCACCCGGGATATAGATTCCGGGCTCATCCGAAAAGCACATTCCCGCCTGCAGCGGCGTTGCATCGCCGTGCACCAGGTACGGAGGTTCGTGCACGTCCAAACCGATGCCGTGGCCCGTGCGGTGTGAAAGCCCGGGCAACCGATAACCGGGACCCCACCCTTCAGTTTCATAGTACTTGCGAACGGCATCATCGATGCTGCCCACCGGCGCATCGATCTTCGCCGTTTCCAAGGCGATTTCCTGGCCGCGCTTCACGGTATTCCACACCTTGCGTTGTCGGGGACTTGCCGCGCCGAACACCCAGGTGCGCGAGATGTCGGATTGGTAGCCATGCAGCGCACAACCGCAATCCATGAGAATCACCGACCCTTCACGGACCTTTTGCGGCTTGACCGAGCCATGAGGAAAAGCCGACGCCTCATTCAGCAGAACCATGGAAAATTCCGGCGCACCGCCGAGAGCAAGCGTCGTACGGTCCATCAGAGACGAGATATCCGCCGCGCTCATGCCTCGAGCGATTTGCGCGTGGACGCGGCGGAGTGCTTCGATGGTCACATCGTTAGCCAATTGCAGCAGTGCCAGTTCCGCGGGAGACTTGATGAGCCTGCATGCTCGCACCAGAGGATCGGCAGGGATGATCTCGTACACGTCCGAGGCTTGACGGATCCCGGACACAATGAAGAAGCGCATCGTCGATTCAGCGGCGAGCTGCCCGGAATCGATGCCTCGGTCTTTCAGGCCTTGAACAATCTTGGCGAATGGGCTTTCGTGTTCATCCCACGGCCTCACCTCGCCGCCGATCTGCAGCGTCTCGCGCACCGATGGCTCCTCGAAGGCCGGGGTTACGACCAGGACCTGGCCGCTCGCCGGGATGATCGCAAGCGTCGTTCGCTCGGAGCGATGCCAGCGGATCCCCGTGAAGTAATCCAGGCTGGAACCCGGCTCCACCAACAGGGCGGCGATCTTCCGTTGCGCCATCAGTGTCTGGACTCTGGCGATACGCTCACGCCGCTCCTCGACAGCAATCGGCTTGGCCCCGCCGGTCATGGACTTGAGGGGTTGCGGCGAACTTCCCGCGTACGTCGTGCCTGCGGCCAAAGACGCGGCGGCAGCGCTTTGTAGAAAAGCTCGTCGAGATAGCATGGTCATCCCTTTATGATGCGGCGGTGCGCCTATGTTACTGCAATTCGAGGCAACGGACTGTACGGGCGCTGACGCTGCCATGAGGCGGAATTACCCATTGAGAAAATTTCCGACGAAGCATCACTTCGCAATCCTACAGCGATGCAAACGGCGCCGCGTAACATCGATTGCACAAGAACGTGTCGGCCGTTTGCCGGCGATATGCGGAGGAGGTAGGTCATGGGCATTAACAAAGATCAAGTTGAGGGCCGGGCCAAGGAAGCGGCGGGCAAGATTCAGGAAGTCGCCGGCAAAGCGGTCGGCAGCACCACGCAGCAAGTGAAAGGCGCGGTCAATAAAACGGCCGGCGCAGCGCAAGCGAAGTACGGTGACGTCAAGAACGATTTGAACAAGGATTCCAAGCAGGATCGCTGAGCAAACGGCCATGCGCCGTTTTACACACGCGCATGGCCTTTTCTTTCAAATTACGGGTGATCCTCTGCGCCGGCCCGCGCCATGATCGCCTCGGCTCGATGAAACAATTCCGCAGGTACGTTGTGCCCCGACGCGGCGGCGTTCTCGTCGATTTGATCCGGGCGTGAAGCGCCAATGATCGCGGAGGCCAAATTCGGTTGCCGCAATACCCACGCCAAGGCAAATTGAGTGAGCGTCAGTCCTGCCTCCGCGGCGAGCGGCCGAAGCGACTGCACTGCCTCGAGCACGGCGGGTTCGAGCCACGCTTGGTTTAAAAAGCCATTGATCGCGTCGTTAGCCGCGCGGCTGTCCGCGGGCAGCTTGGCGCCGGAGGCATACTTTCCCGTGAGCACTCCCTGCGCCAGCGGCGACCAGACAATCTGCGATATTCCGTTGCTTGAACATAGCGGTATCAGGGCGTCCTCAGGGCCGCGGTGCAGCAGCGAATATTGAGGTTGGCTGGAAACAAATTTCTCGACGCCGGGGATGGCGAGCGCGGCTTTGACGCGCTCCACTGGCCATTCCGAAAATCCCAGATAGCGAACCTTGCCCGCCCTCACCACGTCGCTCAACGCCTGCATGGTTTCGTCCAGAGGCGTGTCTGCATCATAGCGATGGCATTGATAAAGATCGACGTAGTCCACTCTCAAGCGAAGCAACGAGGCATCGAGCTGCTTGAAAATTTGGGCGCGCGAGAGTCCCTTGTCCGTGCTGCTCATGGGGAAGTACAGCTTGGTGGCCAGTACGTAGCGGTCGCGCGGGATGCCCGACAAGGCTTCGCCCAGCACGCGTTCGGCCGCTCCGCGGCCATAAACATTCGCGGTGTCGATGAGGGTAATTCCACGATCGAGCGCACGGTGGACACAGGCGATGGCAATGTCCTTTGCCGCGCCCTCCGAAAGATTGAGCCACGAGCCAAACGCGATTTCGGATACGACAAGTTTACTGCTGCCCAGCGGGCGATATTTCATCCTATTTCTCCGCGGCCTGCGCAGATGGTAGCACGGCGCGTTTTTCCAGCCGCCGCTATGCATGCGAGGTCAGAATCGTCCTGCATGCGATTCGGCAGGCCCCTATTCCAAACGGGCAGCCGGAGCGCCAAGCTGATCGCGCCCATCAAAAATGGAGGTGCCAGCATGCATGCTTCGCTTGCTTTCGTGAACGGTGCGGGAAACAAACGATCCACGCCGGTCGCTAAAACCGATCCTGAGGGGCTGCACTTGCTCAATGCGCTGCTGTCGACTGCAACGTCCGAATCGCCCCGTCCCATTGTCGACAAAGGCAAATCCAAGGACGAGCGCCACGCAGAAGAGGAGGCTAAGGCGGATACCGTGTCGAAGCCCGGCGGATTCGACAATGACCCGGACGATCCGACCAATCCGAATGAAGTGCGGGAGAGACATTTAGAAAAAATCAAGAAGTGAAGGACGATGCCGCTACGAGAAGTACGATCGAGCGGCCCGCCAAAGGCTTGATTCTCGGCAAACGGCCGGTGTGGGATATGGCCGTCACGGGGTCACTTTCCCCGCCTACAGATAAACCGACGGTTAACCATCACGATAAGCTCGAGAAGATGCATAGCCGACAGGCTACGTAAAACCTTGCAGGAGGAACGATGAAGAAACACATTATTTTATGCAGCATGGTTGCGCTCGGCGTAGCGTGCGCGCCGTTGGCGATGGCCGATGAGAGCAGCGCCACGGAATCGCATCACGTTATCAAGGATTCGGCGATCACGACCAAGGTGAAGGCGAAGTTGGCAGCAAAGCATCTGTCGACGCTGACGCGAATCAAAGTCGATACCGATGAAAATGGCGTGGTTTGGTTGAGCGGCCGGGCACCGACTCAGGATGCCAGCGATTTAGCCGCGATGATTGCCAAGAACACCGAAGGCGTCAATTCCGTTCACAACGACATCGCGGTCCAGCCGTAACGGACGACGCGAGATTGACCAATGTGGATATGCGGGCGCTTCGGCAATCGAAGCGCCCGCTCGCGCGCACCCCGTATGGTCATCATGGGGCGGGGACTTCCCGGACCAAGCGGTCTGCCAGGAGCGCGATGCAGTCGCTGAGTGCGGACGCGACGTCCGCATAATTGTGGGGCCGCTGCGAACTTGACAATGCGTCGCGGCCGATCGACACCTTGCCGGTTCGCGCATCAGTCACGCGCCAGTGTGTCTCGATGCTGACTTGATCGCCGAGACGCGCTGCCACTTGATCGATCTCGAGCACGATTCTAGTCAGGGGGATGCCCGCCTGGTCTGCGCTCCTCGGCAGTACCACGACATCGGCGCGGCGACGTTCAATATCCCGGCTCAAGGTTGCCGTCACCAGGTCGGCGAGCGGCGCGGCCCAGCGTTCATGCTCCAACACCGTCACGCCGCTCTCCGTCGCCAGAACCATTTCTCCACGATCGACGAGTGAGGGCACGGTAACGCTCAAGACAATCTGCCGGTCGAACTGCGATCGCGATTCCCTCGCACCCGCAGGCCGGGCGTCCAGCACGTAGAAATGATCGCGTTGCCGAGCGGCACAGCCGCCGGCCAGGATCAGAACGCAGACGAGGAGCGGCAGCGATTTCATTGGGCACCTGCGGGTTTGCCGCGCAACAGGGATTCAGGATGGCGCTCGAGATAATCGACCAGAGCGCTGATCGACTTTGCGGCTCGGGAAACCTGCAACAACGTCGAGCCGAGGTCGTTCTCGAGCGGAGCGTCTTGACCCAGCAGTTCCTTGGCGTTCTTGAGCGCTGCCTGAGCTTCGGCCAAAGTGGATTGGACTTGCGGCGCAAGGTTGCCATCAACATTTTGCAGGAGATGATCCGCACTCTTCAATGTCTGATCGAGCGAAGCCATGGCATTCATGAGGCGTGCGGAAAGCTGATCAAAAGGTACTTTACTGAGCTTCTTCGCGATGACTCCGACCGAATCCTGGATATCCTCGAGACCGCCCGAGATGGTCGGAAATATCGCAGGCTGCTGCATCCAGCCAACCCGGTCCTTCGGGGCATCCCGGTACATATCGAGGGCCACAAACTTCTGGCCCGTCAACAAATTGCCGGTCTTCAGTTCGGCACGCAGACCGTGGGCAACCAGACTGTCGATCAAAATGCGGCTGCTCGCCTCGCCGGCGTGCTGCATGCGCCCGCGCAGCCTCTGCGGATACAGGTCCACCACGACCGGAAAGGCGAGCGAGCCCGCGCGCGGGTCGTACTCGACATCGACGCTTTTTACCTCGCCCACGGTGATTCCGTGCAAGTCCACGGGCGCCCCCGCCGATAGACCCCGCAACGTGCCGCCGAAGTACATGACGAATGCGCGAATTTCGGTTTCGGTGGGCCGCATCGCTCGGTCCTGATCCTCGTAGAGCCTGAATGCGGTATCCACCGCGACCGGCGCCGGCGTTGCGCTCGGCTGCGTGCCAAATGCCACGCCGCCTTCCAGAATCGACGCGATGGATTCGGTGCGCAGCTTCACGCCGTCTGCGTTAACCGACATGTCTATGCCGCTCGCTTGCCAAAACCGTGTGGCGCCGGTGACGTAGGCGTCGAACGGCGGGTTGATGAACACTTTGATGGTCACGCCCGTGCCGCCCGGGTCCAAGGCATAGCCGACCACCTGACCGGCCGTGATGTGCCGGTAGAAGACCGCGGAGCCTATGTCCAAGGATCCCAAGTCGTCTGCATGCAGAATGAATTCTCGCCCCGGCAGATCCGCGGTCACGATGGGAGGAATTTCGACTCCGACGAAGTGGTCGCGGCTCACCGCTGAATGGCCCACATCCACGCTGATGTAAGCACCCGACACCAACGTGGCCAAGCCCGACACGCCGGCCCCGGACACCCGCGGCCGCACCACCCAAAAACGGGTATCGTCGACCAGGTACGAGCTCGCATTGCGGTGAATGTCGGCGGTCACAACGACTTCTTTGCGATCATCGCTTACTCGAATGGCCGCGACCTCGCCGATCTCCACATCTTTGTAGCGAATCTTGGTCTTGTTCGTCTCCAACCCTTCTGCGTTGGCGAAGCGAATTTCAATCGACGTGCCCTGCTGCAACTTCTCGCGAATGACCACGAAGGCGCCGGCCAGGACCACGACTGCAGGAAGAATCCATACCAGCTGCAGGCGACCCCACAGAGTGCGCGCGGGCACCGCCGCGGGGAGGTCATCGAGACTCGAATGCGGCGCTTCGCTCACGGCGGCGCTTCCCACAGCAACCGCTCGTCGAACGTGCGTGCTGCGAACTGGGTCAAGACGACGACGGCAGCAAAGGCCAGCGCACCCCAACCGACGGCGACGAATGCCAGGGATCTGATTTGAACCAGGGCGACCAGCAGGGAAATGGCATAGACATCGAGCATCGACCAGCGTCCTATGAATTCGACCATCCGAAACAGCTCGCTGCGTTGTGTTCGGTATCGTGGCGAGCGGCGCCAAGCGGAAAAGAGTACCACGCTGAGCGAAACGATCTTCAACAGCGGCACGACGATGCTGGCAATGAACACCAACACCGCAATGGGCCAGGATCCGGAATGCAGCAACACGAGCACGCCACTCATGATCGTATCCCTCTCCTCATCGAATATCGTGTCTGTGTACATCACCGGAAGCAGGTTGGCCGGCACATACAGAATAGCCGCACACAGGAGCAGCGCGGCGGTCAGCGCCAGGCTGTGGCGCTTACGTTGGAAAAGATGTGCACGGCATCGCGGACATCTAGGATGAGGCACTTGCAGTGCGCGCACCGTTGCGTGACATTGGAGGCAAACGAGCAGGCCTAGGCTGCGGCCGGTCGCGGGCAGGTTCATGCCTCGCTCCCCTCGACCCAGCGCCAAAACTGCCCCGGCGAGGTGCGGCTGGTCAGCGCGGCAAGCGTCAGCATGAGCAATGCGCAAGACCATAACGCCACACCGGGGAGCACCCGGGCGTAGGCAGCCACTCGGACCAGCGCCACCACCGCCCCCAGCATGAATACCTCGATGAACGTCCATGGCCGAACCAGCGCGAGCAAGCGAAACACCGCGTTCTGGCCCGGCGCCTGCCGCTTGCGCCGCAACGGGATCAAAAGGTACAACAAGCCCGCGATTTGCAGGAACGGACCCACCACGGTGGTGATGAACACCAGTGCGGCAAGGCCGGCATGGTCCTGACGATAAAAACCCAGGGCGGCGCCGATCAAGGTGGCACTCCTGGTCGAGCCATTTGTTTCGATCGCAACGAGGGGGTAGGCATTGCTGAGCAGAAATAGCACGAGCGCCGCAATACTCAAGGCTATCGCCGTGTCGATGCTGCCGTTTTCGGGGCGTTGCAGTGACGCTTGGCAACGAGCACATCGGGTGCGTTCAGACGCACGCTCCGGACCGGCACGGTGTGCCAAGTCACACGACGGACAAACGATCACCGGCATTTAGTGCTCTCGAAGGGACTCCCGAGCATCTTGCCTTACGGCCGCCAAGGCGTCGCGTAATTCATCAATCCGGTACGGCTTGGGAATAATTTTGATTTCTTGGGCTGCCGCGTTGCGTCGGGCTCCCTCGGCGTAGCCGCTGGTGAGCAGCACCGGCAGATTCGGGCGCCGGCGCCGAATCTCCTGTGCCAATTCGACTCCGTCCATGCGGCCCGGCATCATGATATCGGAGAACACGATGTCGACCGAGCGGCGATCGGCAAGAGCTCCGAGAGCTGCCTCGGCGCTGGCGACCCGGGTCGTGTCATAGCCGAGCTGGTTGATCATTTCCACGGTCAATGCGGCGACTTCGTCATCGTCTTCCACCACCAGCACTTGTCCTGAGCTGATCGCCTGATCGCTGGCCTGCGACATCAGGTGAGGACTGAAGGCCGGCGCTTTCAATGTACGCGGCAGAAACAGGGATACCTTTGTTCCGCGTCCCGGCGTACTGGCGATACGCACGACGCCGCCGGACGCTGTGGCGAAGCCGTGGGCTTGAGCGAGCCCAAGTCCCGAACCGGATCCCACCTCCTTGGTCGTGAAAAAAGGCTCGAAGGCATGAATAAGAATATCGGGGGACATGCCGATGCCCGAATCGGCGATGTCCAGCCGCACAAAATCACCGCTGAGGTCGCGATCAGCGAGCGCGGAACAATTGCGGGCGGTCACTTCTATCCTTCCGCCGTTTGGCATGGCATCGCGCGAATTCAATGCCAGATTCAAAATGACGAGTTCAAGTTCTCCCGGATCGACCTCGACAGCCCACAGCCCCTCGGCAAAGGCCGTTTGGATTTGTACATCGCTTCGAAGGCCGCGATTCAGCAACTCGCCCATCTCGCCGATCAAGCGCTCAAGGTCCACCGCCACGGGCTTGAGCGCCTGTCGGCGAGAGAATGCCAGTAGCTGCCTGCACAGGCGGCCGCCGCGGTCGACGGCCTGTTTCATCGAGGTGAAAATCCGCTCGCGGCGCTGAGGATCGGATTGACGGGCAACGACTTGCAAACCGCTCGACATCACTTGCAGCAAATTATTGAAATCGTGCGCGACTCCTCCGGTGAGCTGACCGAGTGCCTCGATCTTCTGCGCCAGGCGCAGCCGCTCTTCCACGGCGCGGCGATGAGTCACGTCGGCGATGACACCGACTATGCGCATAGCGGCGCCATCGACGTAGAATGTACGCCCGCTGAGATGGACCCAGCGGATTTCACCGCCGGCGCTGCGGCGCAGGCGCGCTTCCACATCGATTGATCCGTCAATCTTCGCCGCTGAGAATGCCTGGCGAACCAGCGATTGGTCCTCGTCCATGATGTGTTCGAGGGTCATCTCCAGATCCCAGAACGGCTGTATTTCGGTGTAGCCGAACATCTGGTCGTGCCGCAATGTGCGATGGATCGCCCCGGTGGAGAGGTACAATTCCCAGCTGCCCATGCCGGCGGCGTCGAGGGCGACCTGCAGCAGTTCCGCCGTGTTGAGGGCCCCGGACGTCATAACGCGGCCACAGGCCGCCTCGATCGAATCTGGATGGATCTCAACTGCCTGCGTTGCATGGGGACCTGTACATGACCGTGGTATCTATCCGGCCGGCGCCCCATTCAGATGGCGAAGATTTTCGATAATCCTGGATAGAATCTCGGCATGCTCTTCTTCAACGGCGAGGGCCACCTTGACCAGGCGTAGTGTGGCCTTGTCATACTTGTCGCCGTGCTCCGCAATTTTGCGGTAGGCATCAATGGCAAAACGTTCGGCAATGAGATTTTGCGAAAGCGCGCGGCCGAATACCGACTGTTCAGCCGGCTGCTCGGGGGCATCGGCCTGCAGCGCGGCCGCATCTGCGTCCACCGGCCTGTCTACTTCCGATCGGTCGAGGTCGAATCCCATATCGATGACTCCATGGTCGCAACCGCTATATTAGAGCCGAAGGAGCCGGGGACGTCACAGCGGAATCTGGCGCATCCAATCGTAGGCATTGACGGACAGACGTAGGGGTTTCCCGGACACTCAGGCGCGCTTTCGCTGCTCTGGGCTGCGAGAAGGCCTTTAGGGGCGCGGTTTGGCGCCGCTCTCCATGAGCAGACGAGTGAATAAATACAGCCGCGGCGTTATGCTGTCCAGGTCGATCCATTCATGATCGGTGTGGAAATCACCGCCGACGAAACCCAATCCGTCGAGTGCCGGAGTTCCTTCCGACATGGCGAGCGCTGATTCGGACGCTCCGCCGTTGCCCGATAGCTCGATGGTTTTGCCGATTTCCGCATAGATTGCCCGTGCACGCGCCGCGAGCGCATCGATCTGCGCGTTTTCGGTCAGCGGAGGAAAGGCAGGATCGTGGGAAACGCTCACCGTGGTGTCTGGAACTTGGGTGGTGTTCGTTCCGGCCTCCACCTTCGCGAGTACCGCGTCGAACTCCTCCGGCTTGCGGTAGCGAACGTTCAAGGTCGCCTCCGCATGGTCCGGGATAATGTTTGTCCGCTCGCCCGCGCGCAGTACGGTGAGGTTGACGGTCACACCCGTACCCGAAAGCGGAAACGCGCCTTGCAGCGCG
>DASQPK010000065.1:0-56702 GCA_035643995.1 Steroidobacteraceae bacterium
CGCTGCTCGAGACGGACGTACAAGACATGTTTGGACCGCCGCAGATCTATGCGCAATCACAGCCCATCAATTTTGTGCGCGCCGATGCGCCGCCCATGTTGCTGGTGCATCGATTGGAGGACGACACCGCAAAGCCGAAGAACTCACGCAACCTCGCAACGGCCTTGAGTGCACTCGGTGCGCCGGTGACCTTGAAGCTGTATCCCAAGGTCTCGCATGCCGATACCGTCGCGGCCTTGACCACCCTGATGCGCGGCAGAGCGCCGACACTGGCCGATATCACATCATTCATCGGGTGAGCGGCGAATTTTGCGGCACGGGCCGATTCGGCGACGGCACGGCGGACTGAGGCGCTTTCGGGCCCTTGCTGTCCGCCTCGGCGATCATGGCCGCACAATTTTGGTCCTTAGCCAGTCCCGGATCCACGAAGGCAAGGATGGCCGCCACCGGGGTCGCGAGTGTACCGAGAGCCGCGGCCACGGCGCCCTGTTTCAAGGTACTCGCCGCATTCAGGCCGAATGACGGGTCTTCAAGGTGGCCGCGCACTTCAATCGGGGTGCGCAACCGAGTGAAGCGAACCTTCTTCGGCTCACCCTTGATCTCGAGGTGCAGCTCCTCGGGTCCCAAGTTGATGTTGCCGGAACCCTTGATGAGCACATCCTGAGTGTCGAATGTGATGTTTTCCGCATTCATTACCCCGCCGTCGATCTTGAACTGCGCCACGCCGCAGCGGATGACGGCCTTTTCATCATCCTTGGTCAAGAGCAGGCCCAAACCCTTGGACACATCGACGCCGGTCAGCTCTGCAAAGGCGGAGGTGATCTGCCCGTCGGGCAGAATGAGGGTAAACCGGCCGTCGGCATCCGACATGACCTGGTGGACCGAATCGCCTGTGCCGTCAATAACGGCGCGTGCCTGCATCACACCGATCAGAGGGGCCGAGGCGCCGGGTTTCTTGCCCTTGAGCTGTTCGAGCTGGATGTCTTTGATGCGCAAGTCAATGTGCGCGGCGGGGATGTCCTTTCGGGCATCAATCTTCGCCTGTCCCGACAATCGACCTTGAGGCATTTCGAATGCGAATGGGTCAAGGCTCAAGACGCCCCCGTCAAGCTTCACCCGGAAGGCTACTTCTTTCAAAGGCACGCTGCCGGCATCGATTGAGGTCGCCCGGAACCGAACGTCGGCGTCCATCGCCCGCACGCGATCGACTTGCAGATGCGCATCGGGAAAGAGACGCGCATTGGGATCCGGCGGCGGGGCTTTCTTCGGAGGCACTTTTTTCGCGGTCTCGGGCGCCGGGGCTTTCGCCTCCAGCGAACCGGCGCCGTCGTGCTGCCCGCCGAGTGAAGCGGCCAAGTCCTTCATGCGGAGCTGCTTGGAGGCGAGATCGCCGCTCATATAAGGACGCTTGCGGCTGGCATCGATGTCGAGTTTGCCGTGCAGATCGCTGCCGCCTACCAAGCCGGCAATGTCGGAAACGGCCACCTTCATGTCGTTGCGCGCGATGTGCGCGTGCAACTTGAAAGGCGCCGTATTGGGCAGGGCCAATTGGGTCAGATAAAAGCCTTCTGCCAAATCCTTGCCGCTCAGATCCACCTCGAAATCCAGTTGGCCGAGATCGAACGGCTTGAGTGCTCGGCCCTTGGAATCCACCTTGAGGTTGCCCGCGACGATGTGTAAATCGAAGGGGTAGGGATGCTCGGGATCCAAATGCAGCAGCGGCCCGCCGGCGACGCGCAATTCGAAACGTTCCTCATTGATAGTGCCGGTCCCGCGGATCTGAAACGGCGTCGGATCGCTCTCCGATTTGTGCTCGCGCGCTTGAATGCTGCCGTTCAGCTTCAGGCGACGCATTTCATCGACAAGCGTGAGTTTACCGTCCTGAATGAGCAAATCTTGCACCGCCGGCAGCTTGCTCGGCTTCGAGGCCGGGGCATCGGTCGGCGTTTTATTCTCGAAAGTCCAATTGGCCCTGCCACTTTTGTCCTGGTGCAGGTAGACGTCCGCTGCATACAGAGCCACCCTCGGCAAAATCACGTCGCCTTTGAGCAGGGGCAGGAGTTTTACGTGAATTTCCAGGCGGTCCACAGTTGCCATCGGGCGCGTGCCCTCCCAGGGCGGATTGCCCAAGGTGAGCCCATTCACGATGACGGTAGGCGTCCACGACCAGATGTGGACCTCGAGCCGACCGGCAATGCTGATGGTGCGACCGGTTTTGGCGCTCGCGATCCGCTCGAGCGGATGTTTCAATGCGTTCGAGTCGAAGAGCGCCAGCACCATCAACACGATGACAAGGACGCCTGCGAGCACGATGCCCGTAATTTTGAGAGTCTTCTTCAGCGCGACGTTCACGCCGTGATTCCCGTTTGCCTTGGCTGAAGCCGAAAAGCATAGTTAAGGCGGTCCGTAAATGACCGCATATCCGAGCTTCACGGGGTACTCGCGTAGTCTTCGACCTACGCCTCGCGCGGGCGCGCGCGTGGTTGACTCAAGCCGCGTTTGCCGCGGCCGGCACGGCCATCGCGTAGACGCGGCCAAAACGATTCGCGAGAAAGGCCTTCAGTCCGATCTCTTCCTGGCGAATGAGGCCGGCCTGGGGTAATTGGCCGGCGCTCAGCATGTCGAGCACCGCGCAAATGCCGCCGGCGGTGGTGATCTGAATGGCGCTGCGGACTCGGCCGCCGATCGGCGCCGCATAGATCTTATTGGCGTAGGTCTCTTGCATGAGCTGCCCGCCGCGCATGCCGCTCACCGTGGCGAATACAATCACCACGTCCTGCAGCGTTATCGGCACGGCATTCTCGAGAATATCCTTTAGAAGTTCGCGCCGGTCGCGCAGCCGCAGATCATTCAACAACGCCTTCATGATGGCGGCATGGCCGGGATAGCGAATGGTGCGGTAATTCAGATTGCGCACCTTGCCGGCCAGGGTTTCGCACAAAGTGCCGAGGCCGCCCGAAGTGTTGAATGCCTCGTACAAAATGCCGTCGAGCGAGAACTCTTCCAGTTCTTCCAGCGGTTGCGTCTCTTTGAGATGGCCATTGACGATGGCCTCGCACGGTTCGCAGTATTCGTTGATGACGCCGTCGGTGCTCCAGGTCAGATTGTAGTTGAGCGCATTCGACGGAAATTTCGGCAACGCGCCGACCCGCATGCGTACATCGTTGAGCTCATCGAATCGCGAGGCTAGGTCGCTGGCGACAATGGTGATGAATCCCGGTGCCAATCCGCACTGCGGGATAAACGCCGTACGGGCGCCCGCGCTGAGCTGCTTGACCGTGCGGGTGCTCGCCACATCCTCGGTTAAATCCAGATAGTGGGCACCGGCGGCTTTGGCCGCCTCCGCGATGAGACGCGTGGCGTGATAAGGGGCGGCGGACAGCACGGCGAATTTGCCGATCAGCAGCTTGCGCAGCGCATCGGCTTGCCTGATGTCGACCGCAACTTTGTTGATGGCCGCCGAGGTTTCCAGCCGATCCAACTGGGGTTGCGAGCGATCGACGACAGTCACCGCATAGTCGCCGCAACCGCCGAGAAACTCCGCGATCATGGAGCCGATTTTGCCCGCGCCTACGATAACAATGTTTTTCATACCCGCCTCCCAAGTAGCGGCCCATTTTTGTCCGGATGCACTGCAAATGGTAGGGTCATATAGACGTTTTTAAGGCATAATCACTACGTTACGTAGGCTAAAACAGGCGAAATGCCGTGGATGTCATCGACGAGAAACTCCTATCGGCGTTGCGGGAGAATGGCCGCGCCTCCACCGCCATGCTCGCCAGACTGGTAGGCCGTTCGCGTACCAGCGTCCAAAGCCGCATTGAGCGGCTCGAAAAGCAGGGAATCATCACCGGTTATGGCGTTCGTTTGGCGCCCGAGCATGGCCTCGGCGCGGTCCGCGCGCATGTCATGATTAAAGTGGGTCCGAAGGAGGCCCGTGCCGTGACCGCGGCGTTGCGCGACATATCGCAGGTGCGCCTGCTGCATTCGGTCAGCGGCGATGTGGACCTGATTGCGGTTGCGGTCACCGCCTCCGTCGCCGAAATGGACCAAGTCATCGATCGCATTGGCGCTCTGGATGGCGTGGAACGCACCACTTCGTCAATCATTTTGTCGACCAAATTCGATCGATGAGTGAGCCTTTGAAAGAGACCGGCAATCGAGCTCTCCACGTCTTATTGCCGACGATGGGAAGCGCCGGCGATGTGCATCCCTTCATCGCGCTCGGCGCAGCACTCAAGGCCCGCGGGCACCGGGCCACGATTCTCACGAACCCGATATTTCAAACACTGATCGAGGCGCAGGGCATCGGCTTCCTGCCGGTGGGCAGCGCCGCGCAAGCCAGTGCAGCCATCGCCAACCCCGAGCTGTGGCATCTGCGCAAGGGCTTCAAAGTGATTGCGCAGCTGATCGTGCCTGCGATCGCTGAGATTTACCGATTGATCGAAAAACATGCGGACGCGAATACCGTAGTGGCATTTTCCAGCTTGGCCTTCGGCGCGCGCGTGGCGCAGGAAAAACTGGGCGTGCCCAGTGCTTCCGTACACTTGCAACCCAGCGTCATCCGCACCTTTGCCGATCAAGGGATGATGGGAAATGTCAGGCTATCGGCATCGCGTCCGAAGTGGTTCAAGCAAGGCTTGTTCCGTTTGATCGATGTCTTGATTTTGGATCGCCGGATCAAAGAACCGCTCAACGCGCTTCGAGCGACCCTTGGCTTAGGCTTGGTCGATCGAGTAATGCATCGCTGGCTGCATTCACCGCAGTTGGTGATTGCCTTCTTTCCTGAGTGGTTTGCCGCAGCACAGCCGGATTGGCCGGCCAATACCCACACCGTAGGATTTCCGCTATGGGATGCCGATGGCGAAGCGGCGCCCCTGGCGGAGGCCGAGGAATTCCTCGATGCGGGTGCGCCGCCCATCATTTTCACCCCCGGTTCGGCAGGATCCACCATGCAGCGATTCTTCAAGGAGTCGGTCAAAGCTGCGAGGGAAATGGGCTTGCGCGCCATGCTGGTCACCAACTATCCGGAGCAGGTTTCGAAGAACCTTCCGCCAAACATCAAGGTCTTCGGCTACCTGCCCTTCAGTCAGGTGCTGCCGCGCGCCGCGCTGCTCGTGTACCACGGCGGCGTGGGCACGTTGGCGCAGGGAATCAAAGCGGGTGTTCCGCATCTCGTGGTGCCCCACGGTTATGATCAGTTCGACAGCGGGTGGCGCATTGAGCAGCTTGGGTTGGGCCGCAGCATTCCGCAGAGCCGCTATTGGGCACGACGCGTGGTGCCGACGATTGAAAGGATTCTGAGCGATGGCACATCAGCGCAGCGGCGCCGCGAATTCGCGTCGCGCATTGACTCCGAGGATGCCGTTACGCGAGCGTGCAAGTTGATAGAAGCTTTGGGGCCCGCGCGTTAGCGGAAAATCCTGGATTGATTTTTATTTCTGTAAAGCGGGCACCGCCGTTGCGATAACCCACAGAAAATCTTGGGGATTATTGCCATCGGCAAACGGCGGTATCGCCTGTGCGCTCACGGAGCGATGTTTTTCTGATTGGCATCCGCGTGCGGCTCATCGTGCATGTGGTCAAGAAGGTCGCCGCGCACCGGGATTTTTCCGATGCCGCAGAATGGGAGCGGAAAGGGCATCAAGACGAGGACGCAGCGTTCATTGATATGGATCAGCAGACCGCCGCCCTCCAAACTCTCTACTCGGTGAGTGTGCGAACGGTCCCAGCCGAACTCCGATTTCTCCTTGCGGTCAGGACCCAACCCACCGTCGAGATCCGCACCGGGCCCGTGCTTATCCAAGGCGCGAGGCGGAGTTGTCATCGCCATTTGCGCATGCTGCTTGATCGCAAGCTCGGCCTCGGCGCTCCAATCAATGGGTGCTGGCGGCCTGTCGGCTGGAGACTGCTCCGCTGGAGACTGCTGTGCCGGCCTCGGAATGGTGACTATCTGGGTGTCGCGCGGTTCGACGGGTTTCTTGTGCAGCGGAGTTGATACCGCTGAGGCCGGTGCGCGAGATCGCATCGGGTCGGGCAGCACCAGGAAGACCAGAGATTCTTCACCATGCATGTGCACTCGTGTCACGCCGCGCCACGCGACGAGCAACAATGCGGCGTGGATCGCCATGACGAGTAACAGAACGGCGGGGCGGAGTACCCGCGACCTCGCCCTACCTGATGGATCGTGCATGGTTATCGGGCCGGCACGGTCGACCACTCGCTTGCACTGAGCGACTCCCTATACCCCGTCTGGCGAGGTATGTACTCTGATGGCAGCAGGCGCGATTAGTTCCGCAGGCGACAGAACCTAAGCGAGTGAAAAGGAAGATCCGGCCTTCAAGAAGAGCGCGCTTGAAGAAGTGCGGGCTTGAATAAAAAACGGCGTGGACTTTTTAAAGTCCACGCCGCCGGGATATCGCACCAGCGGGGGAGTTGGCTGGCTTGCCGGCGCGAGATTCACCTAAACTTAAGGCCTCCATCCTGCCAAAAACACATAGGAGAGAAAGATACTCTTTGTCACGCCCAGTTAGACTTTTATCATTTGTCAAAAAGACACGCTTGTGGTAATCGACTTCAACATATTGAAATGAATAGGGAAATCCCCGCCTCATTCACCGGCGCGCTTGACTCGAGCGGTTATTCGAAATTCAGCAGCAGCTTAGGCGCGGAAGTTCTAATGGCTGGGCGGGCGGTATCAGGCGACCGAGGCAGCCGTGCGCGGTTGCCGCAGACGCCGCACGACTAAATAAGCAACCACCGCCGCGACCAGCGTAATGCAGCTGAAATTGAAATCCTGCTGCTGGCCGGGAGTGAATGCCATGGCAATCAGCACCGCACCCATGCCGGCGATTGCGGCATAGCTCAAGTAAGGGAATAGCCACATGCTGATCGCGGGCTTCGCCTCGCCATTGCGATCGCGTCGCCGGCGCAGTGCAATTTGCGCGGCAGCGGTGATCATGTAAACGAATACGATGAGCGCGCCCGAGGAACTCAATAAGAAATCGAATACTTTTTGCGGCGCCTCGGTTGCCGCGAGGATCCCCAGGAATCCCGCCGCCGCGCCGATCAATACCGAGATCACGGGCACGCGGCGTTTATTCAATCGGACCAGGGATTGCGGTGCATCGCCCCGTGCAGCCAGGATGAACAGCACCCGCGAACTGACATAGAACGCCGAATTCAAACAGGACAGCACGGCGGTGAGGATGATGACGCTCATGATGATGCTGGCCCCCGGCACGTGCATCGTGTTCAGCGCCAGTGTAAAGGGCGACTCGCCGGAGCGGACCGTATCCCAGGGAACCACCGATACGATCAGGAAAACGGACACGACGTAGAAAATCAAAATACGCCATATCACGGTCGTGCTCATTTTCGCGATGGCGCGGCCCGGTTGTGCCGATTCGGCTGCCGCCACCGTCGTGATTTCCGCGCCGGTCATGGCGAAGAACACCGAAGGCACCGCTGCCAGCACCGCAATCCAACCACGCGGTGCGAAGCCGCCGAAATTGACGAGATTCGCAAAAGTTGCGCCTGAGGGTGCCGTCCAGCCGAATGCATAAGAAGCTGCGATGACGACGAATGCCAGAATCGCCGCGACTTTGATCGAGGCGAACCAGAATTCAAACTCCGCATAAGAGCGCGCCGACATGAGGTTGACGCCGGTCATGACGGTCATCAAACCGAGACCGATCTGCAGCTGTGAGAAAGGCATCCAGTTCTGCAGGATTTTCGCGCCTGCGATGGCTTCCACCGGCACGACGATGACCCAGAAATACCAATACAGCCAGCCCACGACAAAGCCGGCGCCATCACCCAAGCCGGCGCGCGCAAACTCCGTGAACGAACGAACCTTGGGCAGCGCCGTGGCCATTTCGCCCAGCATGCGCATCACCAGCAGAATGAGCATGCCGGTGATGGCGTAGCTGATGAAAACCGCGGGGCCGGCTGCTCTGATGGCGGTGCTGCTGCCGACGAACAGGCCTGCGCCGATGATGCCGCCGATCGAAATCATCGCCAAATGACGGCCTTTCAGCGAACGGCTGAGCTGATGCTTGGCCTCGGGCTGCTCAGGAATGCTCGGCTGGATCATTGCGAGACCTCGGTGACACTGGCCGTATAGTACGCACAACGCGTTCCGAATGGCATGCCGCTGCCTGGGAGCGCCGCGAGGATTACAAGCTGCGTAAGAAATCGATCAGCGCTTTGTTGACTTCATTCGAGCGTTCCTGCTGCGTCCAGTGACCGCAGCCTGGCAGCATGATGGTCCCGCGCAGCTGCGGAATGTAGCGCGCCAGGTCGGCGATGACTTCCTTCATGCGAGGAAAGGAAACCACCAGGTCAAGATCGCCCGCCATATAGAGCGCCGGCACGGTCACCGCGGCGCCGGCGTACGGCGCCATCAATTCCCAGTTGCGATCGATATTGCGGTACCAATTGAGTCCGCCGCGAAATCCGGAGTGTTGGAATTGCTGCACATAAAAGTCGACGTCCGCACCTTCAAGCCACGGCGGCAGCGTTTCCGGATTCGGCATTCGCGTGAGGAATCCGCCGGCTCGCGGCACCATGCCGACGCCGGAGCCCGAAGCAGCGCCCGGATTGCGCCGCGGGACATCGCCTGATCCTGAATAAAGAATCTTGCGAAGTGAAATCCGCGCATCCGCCTCGAGTTCCGCTTCGGCCACACCGGGAGCCTGAAAGTACAGCTGGTAGAAGGTGGCGTCGGCATTTTGCGGCATCACGCTGGTCGGCGCGATGCTGCCGCGGGGCCGATAAGGAACGCTGAGTCCGACGACTGCGCGAAAGCGATCCGGGCGCATGAGCGCCGCATGCCATGCAACGGGTGCGCCCCAGTCGTGACCGACAATTACGGCTTGTTTTTCACCCAAGGCGTCGAGCACACCGACCATGTCGCCCACGAGATGAAACAGGGTATATCGTTCGATCTCGGCGGGGCGGTCCGTGCTGCCGTAGCCGCGCATGTCCGGCGCGACGGCATGAAATCCGGCCTGCGACAGCGCACGTAATTGATGACGCCACGAATACCACGATTCCGGAAATCCATGGCAGAGCAGCACCAGCGGCCCGCTGCCTTGCTCTGCGACGTGAATGCGAATGCCGTTGGCGTCGACAGTGCGGTGGATCGGCTCGTTCATGCCGCTAGCGTATCAGCGCCCGATACCCCGGGGTAAGTGGTTTAGGGCGGCCTCGCGCTCATCGAGCCCAGTTTTGCCTCCAATTCCGTTCCGAAATACGCCTGCGGCTTCGAGGGGTCGACGTGTTCACGGCGCTCGCGCAGGGCGATTGCCGATTTGGCTTTTTCGAATGCGTCCCGCAAGGAGCGCGCCTCGGGCAACGCATCACGGTAAAACGCCTCGCCAAAGTACGTCAGATCGCGGTCATTCGAACAGCCGAATGAGGTGCGGTCGGCTGCCGCCGCTGCGATGACGATGGTCTGAGGATTCTTCAACGAATCGACAAAGCCTCCCGCGTAGCAGGCTGAAATGATGATCACCCGCCACTTGATCGCGGAATCGCTCAAGGCCTCGGCGAGATCTTCATCGGTCAGATCATTGAGCGGCAGCTGTGAATTCGAAACGGCGATCGCCGGTTCCTGCGCGCCGTGGGAGGAGATGGACAAGAACAGCACATCGCGATCGACATTCATTCGCGCGGCCAGTCCGCGAAGCGCATATTTCAATCCCGAGACGCTGGCCAGCGGCGCGCCTTCCAAGTCGCGTTCGTCATTGATCAACGACAGGCCTCTGCCATCCATGCCATAACGCTCAGATAGCACCCGCGACGCCAAGCCGATTTCCTGAGCGAACACTTTTTGTTCGCCGACGCCTGCGAATCCAAGAAAAAAGGTCCGGGGACTCGAGGATGTATCCGTGCCAATGGCCGCAAGGGCGCGATCAATGCGCGCGGCTTGATCGAACAAAAGGCTTTCCGCGTCGGCCTCAACGTCATTGTTGTCTGCGGCCGCTTCGATCTCTGCCGACGCCCACACGTCGGGAATCACGTCCAGTGCATCGGTGAGCCAAATGAATCCTGCAACGAAAGCAATCCCGGCCACGGCCGCCACACGCTGCGGCTCGCCGGTGAACGCACGCAAGCCGCGCGCGAGATAGAGGAGCGAGTAGACAGCTGCCGCGATGATCGCACCCAGGAGCCAAAGCGGACTCAAATAGGGTGCGGCGCCGGCTGCAAGACACAGCGGGACTGGAACCAACCCGAGGGACAGCATCAGCACCGCCTCGATTGTCGGCATCGGCCTCGATCGCCAGCGCAGGAGTGCCGCCAGAGCCAGGATGGCCAGCGCATACCACGCGAGCAGCGGTGCCCCGGCGATGAGAAACTGCGGATCCGGGAGAGCATCCCACCAGTCGATCGCGACCCACAGCAAGAGCCACAGCATGCTCAAGCCAATGAGGATGGGCGTTGAATGACGCGGGGAAACCGGGCCGATCCCCCTCAAGGTCCACAGCCGCAGCAGGGATGCAACGAAGGACCGCAGCGGCGCGGCCGGCACATGCGCCGCAGCGGTCGGTTCATTCAGAGGTTCATTCAGAGGCTCGTTCTCGTGCATGACGGGATGATAGCCCGGCACGCCGCTGTTGCGCGCGACCCGCAGTCGGCGGGATGATGTCGGGATTTCTGAGAGGAGTGCGCATGGCCTTGTATAGATTGGGCGATGACTCACCGGTGGTGGCCGCAAGCGCCTACATCGCTCCCAACGCGACGGTCGTGGGCAAAGTGATTCTCGCTGAGAAATCCACCGTATGGTTCGGCGCAACGCTAAGGGGCGATAACGAGACCATCAGCATCGGCGCGAATAGCAATGTGCAGGACTTGGCGGTGCTGCACACCGATCCGGGTTTCCCACTGTCGATTGGTGTCAATGTATCGATCGGCCATCAGGCCATGGTGCATGGCTGCACGGTGGGCGACGGCTCCTTGATCGGCATCCAGTCGGTCGTGCTCAACGGCGCCATCATCGGCAATGGCTGTCTGGTCGGTGCCGGCGCGCTCATCACCGAGCGCAAAATATTTCCCGACGGCTGCCTCATCATCGGCTCGCCGGCCAAAGCCGTGCGTGAACTCACGGCGCAGGAGCGGGAGAATCTGATTAAAGTGGCGGAAAATTACGCCGAGCGTGGTGCGTACTACCGGACGCATTTGCATGTACTTTAGACGCCGGCCGTTGCGGTGCTAGTATTCTCGCCCCCTACATTTCAAATCGCTCACACGGGAGAGAAGCGGATGTCCAACGAACGAGACCCAGACTTGGGCAGGCGTGATTTTGTACAGGGTGCCGTGTCCGGCGCGGCCCTGGCGGCGGTTCCAATGGCGGTGTTTGCCGCTTCGCCCGCGAAGGAGGCAGACAAGGCGGCTGTGTTGGCCCAGATCCCGAAGATGCACGCCGCGAACATCAAGCGCTTGCAGGATTGGATCGCGCTGCCCTCGATTGCAGCGGAGAACCGGAATTTTCCTCAAGGTCCGGAGTACATGGCGAAGCTGGCGCAGGATGCCGGATTTACCGCTGTGAAGCTCATACCGACGTCGGGCAAGTCAGGGGTATTCGGCAAGATCGATGCCGGCGCAAGCACGACCATGGCGATTTACTTCATGTACGACGTGAAGCAATTCGTGCCGGAGGAGTGGAGTTCGCCGCCGCTCGAGGCGCGTCTGGTTCAGAAGGAAGGGTTGGGGACGGTTTGCATGGGCCGCGGCGCGGTCAATCAAAAGGGTCCGGAAAATTCTTTCCTGAGTGCGCTGATGGCGTTCAAAGCGGCGGGGAAAAAGTTGCCCGTCAATCTGGTGTTGGTGTGCGAGGGTGAGGAAGAGATTGCCTCGCCGCATTTTCAGGAAGTGATCAAGAATCCCGAAGTCATGGCAGAACTGAAGAAGTGCGTGGGCGTCTTCATGCCGGAGGCCGGCCAGGATCGCGACGGCGGCGTTCAAGTATCCTTGGGCGCCAAAGGCGTGGTCGAGTTGGAGTTGATCTCGAGCGGCGAGAAATGGGGCCGCGGCCCTGCGCACGACGTGCACTCCAGCCTCGAGGCCCAAGTCGATTCCCCAACCTGGCATCTCGTGCAGGCACTGAACACTTTGGTCGAAAAAGATGGGCACACGCCGGCCGTCGAGGGGTTCTATGAAAAGATGAAACCGCTGACCGCGGCGCAGGAGCAAATGATCAGGGATCATGCGGCCAAGACCGCTGAGAGCACCGTGAAGAAGGCGCTGGGTGTGCAGCATTGGGTGCATGACAAAAACTGGGCCGATTCGTTGATCCTGCTCGAGTCCCGGCCGACCATCAACATCGAGGGATTGGTGGCGGGCTACACCGGACCCGGCGGCAAGACCGTGTTGCCGCACAAGGCGGTGGCGAAGATCGATATGCGCCTGGTGCCGGACATGACGGCGACCGATACGCTCGCCAAGCTGAAAGCTCACTTGGCGAAACAAGGTTTTGGCGATATCGAAGTCAATATGAGCGGCGGCTACAACCCGAATCAAACCGATGGCGGCAGCAAGTTGATTCAAACGCAGCTTGCGACCTATCGAAAACTTGGCGTCGATCCGCAGCTATGGCCGCGCTCCGCGGGATCCTGGCCCGGGTTTGTGTTCACCGACGCACCCTTGAGTCTGCCGGCGGGTCATTTCGGCCTGGGCCATGGGACCGGCGCGCATGCTCCCGACGAATACTATTTGATTGAATCGACCAATCCGAAAGTCCAAGGCTTGGACGGAGCGGTGGCATCCTTCGTCGAGTACTTGTACGCCTTGAGCTAGCCGCGTAACGGCGGGGGGGCGCCGCTCAGCGGCGGCGCAGCCCCACTGCAACGGACCGGGTTCTTGGATGCAGGCGAGGTTCAATCTTTAAGAAGTGGGCGCTTTTTCCGGGCTGGGCGGCTTCTCGGGCGGCTTCCCGGCCGGTTTTGCGGGCTGGCTCGGCGTCTTTTCTCCGTTCACGGCGGCCTTGGTTCTTGCGGCGCCCCGTTTCGCCGTCGCCGCGACCTCTTGGGCGCCTTCCTTGCTGGTGACGGCCACTTCGTGTGCCACCTGCTTGGCGGCCACCGCGATTTGTTTCGCCCCCGCCTTGGCGGCGTCAGCAACCACCTTCGCATTGCGCTTGACGCCATCGCTCACCGCCTTGGCCTGATCGTGCGCCAGCGTCGGATCGGCGGGCGGATCGTCTGCGGCGTACGCCGTCCATACGGGCGACAGCACTGAGGCCAGCGCAATTGCCAAAGGGAAATGACGTTTCATAGCAATGACCTCCGATCACCGGTCGAAAATGTTTCCGTACTTCTCGCGGAGCAGCGCTTTTTGTACCTTGCCGGTGCCTCCCACGGGGAGCGATTCCAAGAATATAACCTCTTCGGGCACCCACCACTTCGCCACGCGTTGCGCAAGAAAGGCCAGAATGTCCTGCGGCTCCAAACTGTGTCCGTGCTTGCGTACCACGAACAGCAGCGGCCGCTCCTGCCATTTGGGATGCTTCACGCCGATGACGGCGGCGGCGGCCACCGACGGATGTCCAATGGCGGTATTTTCCAAGTCGATCGAACTGATCCACTCGCCGCCTGTCTTGATCAAATCCTTGACCCGGTCGCGTATCTGCAAGATACCGCAGGAATCGATGGTTGCGATATCGCCGGTGGGAAACCAACCGTCCCGCAGCGGCGAGTCGCCACCCTTATAGTAGGCGCTGACTATCCACTGTCCGCGCACCATGAGTTCGCCCTGCGACTTGCCGTCGCGCGGCAATGTTTCACCGTCCTCGCCGACGATCTTGATGTCGATGCCGAACACGGTCTTGCCGCAATTGGCGGCAGCGGCGTGCCGGCGCGCCGGCGCCCAATCAGACTGCTCGGCGGTCGCGCAGCTCATGGTCGCTGCCGCGGTGGTCTCGGTCATGCCCCAGCCCTGCCGCACTTCAATGCCATAAAGCTCGTCAAACTTCGCGATCAAGGCGAGCGGTACCGCAGAGCCGCCGGAAATGACCCGCCGCAAGCTGGAAAACTTCAGCCCGTGCTGCTCGACATAGTGCAGCAGCTGCAGCCACACGGTCGGCACGCCGGCGCTCACCGTGACACCTTCGTTTTCCATCATTTCGTAAAGGCCTGGCCCGTCCAACCGCGGTCCGGGCAGGACCAGTTTCGCGCCGCCGATCAGGCAGCCATACGGCGCGCACCATCCATTGATGTGAAACATGGGCACTACGGGAAGCATTGCGTCCCTGGGAGACAGGCAGAGCAACCCCGGCATGCAGATGGTCATGGCATTCAAAACAATGGCTCGATGCGAATACAGCGCGCCTTTTGGGTTCCCGGTGGTGCCCGACGTGTAGCAGATGACCGCGGCGGCACGTTCGTCGAACTGTGGCCATGGAAATTCCTCGCTCTGCGTCGCGATCAGCGTCTCGTAGCAGTAGACGTTGGGAATCCCTTCGAGCGCCGGCATGTTTTCCCCATCCGTCATACAGATCCACGCCCTGATGTTGGGGCAGTCCTTGGCGATGCTCGTGATCAACGGCGCAAAGCTCGTATCGAAAAACAGCACCTGGTCCTCGGCGTGATTCACGATGTAAATCAGCTGATCAAGGTGCAGGCGGGGATTGCAGGTATGGACGATCAAACCGCTGCCCGAGACGGCATAGTAGATCTCGACGTGGCGATGGTTGTTCCAAGCCAGGGTTCCCACGGTCGAGCCGGGAGGCAAGCCCAAATCGGCGAGCGCGTTGGCGAGTTTGCCGACGCGCAGCGCGCAGTCTAAGACCGTGTAGCGAAACACCGGACCATGCGTTTCGCGTGAGACGATTTCGGTCTGGCCGTTCTGCGCCGCCGCGTGCTCGATGATCGAGGAAATCAGCAGCGGCCGATCCATCATCAGTCCTGGCTGAAGCATTTTTTATTTCCCGTGCGCGCCCAAGCGAAACGACATTTTACTTGTGCGCGCCGGCGCTCTCCTGCGCGCGGTAGGCAATCCAACTCTGCTCGATCAGGTAGGCATGAACGTTGTCGGCATCTTTATCGCTCAAAATATCGTTGAAGCGCTCCATTCCGGCCGGCGCAAGCACGCCGCGCAACAAAATATCCTTAAAGGCAACATGCAGCCCGTCGTTGAGCTTCCGCAGATCGGGAGTGGTGCTGGGGCCGAGTTGGTGGCAGCGTGTGCATTGCTCGATGAAGGTCAATTCGCCAGCTTCGATTTGTGCCTGGGTGGCCTTTTGCTCGGGCGGCTTCGGGAAGACCGGCTCGATTCGCGGCGGCGGCGTCGGCACCGCGCCTCCGCCGAGTTTGAACGCGATAATTCGATTGGTGTTTTGATACTTCAGGGCCGCGCTGCTCGGGGGGATGGGACCCACCGTAATCGGCGTGCCGCCGTAACCCACCTGAACGGCGACATACTGCTCGCCATTGACCGCGTAGGTCATGGGAGCCGCCATGATGTGGCTGCCGGTTTTCAAGACCTTCAATACCTTGCCGGTATCGGCCGCGTAAACCCACAAATCGCCGCTTCCCCTGCCTTGAAACACAAGGTTTCCCGCGGTCGACATCACGCCGCCGTCATAACCGCGTATGCCCGAGGAAGTTTCGTGTTCCCAAACCACTTTTTCAGCAACCGGGTCCCAAGCGCGAATCAGCTCTCGCACGGGTTTGACGTGGCGCGCGGCCTTGATCGCCTGTTCATCCGGCACCGGGCCGAATAGACGCGTGGCATCCTTTGAATCGTAGGTGGCGTCGGGGACGATGCCCTGAACCGTAAAGAAGCCTTCGACGTATTTAACTTTGCTGCCGTTATGCAGCATGTCGACCCAGATCGTCGGGACATCGATGACGGGAATATAGGCCAGGTGCGTTTGCGCGCTATAGGACATGGGATTCCAGGTATGCGCGCCGAACCACGATGGGTAGGTGATTTTCGCGGTGTCGTACCAAACGGACTGCTTGGTGGTCACCGGCCTGCCGGTCTTCATGTCGACATGCGTCGCCCAATTCATGAATGCATAGTTCTTGGCCGACAGCAATTTGCCGCTCTTGCGGTCCAACACGTAAAAGAAGGCGTTTTTCGACGCCTGCATAAGAACTGCGCGGGGAGCGCCGTCGACCATGATGTCGGCGAGCACCATCTTTTGTACCGCGTCGTAATCCCAGCTGTCGTGCGGTGTTTCCTGGTAGTACCAAGCCATGCGCCCGGTCGTCGCATCGACCGCAATGATGCAGGTCGCGTAGAGGCTGTCGAGTTGTTTCGGGCCCAGCTGGCGAAGATCGTAGGGCGCCGCATTGGCCGTGCCGAAATACAAAAGATTCAGTTTCGCATCGTAGGCAAATCCATCCCATGCCGTCGCGCCGCCTTTGAACTCCGGTTTGCGGTGCAAATCCCAGGTCTTATCCGCGGCAGCCAACTCCGGATTTTCATAGGGCTGGCCCACGGCGGGAGGAACCGTGAAGAAGCGCCATTTGAGCGCGCCGGTTTGAAGGTCGTACGCCGATATGTACCCACGCACGGCACCATGTCCCATGTCCGCGCCGCTGTTGCCGATGACGACCACGCTGCCGGCGATCTGCGGTGCGCCGGTGCTGGAGTAGGGCAGCTTGCGATCGATGATGGTGTCGGCCTCCCAGATTTTTTTGCCGGTGGCCGCATCCAGCGCGTGCAGACGTCCATCCACGGATGCGACGAATACTTTGCCGCTCCAAACGGCGACGCCGCGATTGACGAGATCGCAGCAGGGATTTCGTCCCATGAAGAAATCGGCCTTTGGATCATAGCGCCACAGTTCCTTGCCGCTGGCGGCATCCACCGCGTAGACATAGCCCCAGGTTCCCGATGTGTACATCACGCCATCGATGACCAGCGGTGTCGCTTCCTGGCCGCGCTGCGGCTCGCCCAAATCGTAGCTCCAGGCAAACCCCAACTGCTTGACATTGTTGGCGTCTATCGTGGTCAACGGAGAGTAATACGTGCCGTCTTTATCACGGCCGCCCGTGAACCAGTTCTGTGGCTCGTGGTCAGCGCCCTGCAGCCGCGCCGCGTCGAGGTTCCCAGCGGTGGGGCCGGTTGCGCCAAGCGCCGAACCGGTGATCAGTGTCAATGCGGCGCCGCGCACCCATATTCTATTTATACGCAATGGTGGATCTCCCTAGGGCCCTAGAGCTTAGCACCCGGTGCGTAGGCTGGCACCGACACCCGAGATCGGAATCGCGCGTGCACCGGGCACGGCGGTATCGACGTGTGGCCCGAGGCGCGTGCATGGGGCCGGGTCGCATTGGCGCTGAGCACAATCGTGCCGGGGACGACCCGGTCGCGAATAGGGTATCTTGTGCCGGCAAGAACAACGCGAATGGCCATCGAGGTCAAAACCGTCATGCCAATGATTCTTAATATCGAGGATCTGCGCGAACTGGCCAAGCGGCGGATTCCCCGCGCGATATTCGACTACGCCGATGGCGGTTCGTACGATGAACGCACGATTCGACGCAACGCCGCGGATCTTGACGCAATGACCTTCCGGCAAAGAGTGATGGTCGATGTGTCCAAAATATCCCTGGCCACGACCTTTCTAGGTTTGCCGGTATCCATGCCCTTGGGGATAGGTCCGACCGGCCTCGCCGGGTTGTTTCACGCTGATGGCGAGATTCTCGGCGCTAGAGCGGCTGCCGCCTGCGGTATTCCGTTCTGTCTCAGCACCATGTCGATCTGCTCGATCGAAGATGTCCGCGCGGCCACGAAGCAACCTTTCTGGTTCCAGCAATACCTGATGAAGGATCGGGGCTTCAATCAAGAACTCATCGATCGAGCTGCGGCGGCACAATGTTCGGCGCTGATGCTCACGCTCGATCTGCAGGTGATCGGCGAGCGGCGCCGCGATCCGCGCAATGGCCTGACCATTCCTCCTCGCTTAACGCTGCGCAATGCCTGGGATGTGGCGACGAAACCGGCGTGGGCGTTCAATGTGCTGTTAGGCAAACGTCGCACATTCGGCAATTTGGCCGGCCGCATCGGCGGTTCCAGCGGAATCAATACGCTGGCTGAGTGGATTGCGACCCAATTCGATGCGTCAGCCAACTGGCGCGATGTCGAATGGGTGCGAAGCCGCTGGCCCGGGAAACTCATTCTCAAAGGCGTGCTCGATGCTGAAGATGCGCGGCTGGGCGTTGCCGCCGGCGCAGACGCCATCGTCGTATCCAATCACGGCGGGCGCCAGCTCGACGGGGCTTCATCCTCGATCTCAGTGTTGAGCGAAATCGTCGACGCTATTGCCGGACGCTGCGAGGTGATGTTCGACGGCGGTGTCCGCTCCGGTCAAGATATCGCGAAGGCACTGGCGCTGGGCGCGCGCGGGGCGCTCATCGGCAAGTCCTTTCTCTATGCGCTGTCGGCGGCAGGGGAGGCCGGCGTCACCAAGGCAATCGAAATCATGCGCAATGAATTGCGCGTGACGCTGGCGCTGACCGGAACATCGACCATCGACGCCGTCGGGCCGCACATTTTACGAACTTGACTTGGTAATTCCGCGCCCTTGCGGCCGACGCCCCGCGCCCTTGCGGCCGACGCCTCGATTTTCCATGTTCCTTGCCCAACGCAGGCGACGTGTCGCCGGGTCGCGCCGAATGAGCGGGTGGTATTTTTTGACGGCCATTTTGGAGTATTGCAAGAAACAAGCGCACAATCACCTGAATACAAGGAGGTCCTGACGTGCCGACTCCGACCGCGCTCGCAGACCGGCAATCCCGGCTTGAATGGGATTTCATGCGCCGCGGAATCGCCAAAGGCGCCGTCTCCCTGGCCGTCTTTGCAGCGTCGTACTTGATTCTCGTGTGGACGGGTTTGGTGCTGCATGAGAATGCCGAGGCGCTGACGATCATGTGGCCGGCTGCGGGTCTGTTGTTCATGGCACTGTGGCTTGCGCCGCGCCGCCGCTGGGTCTGGATCCTCGCCGTACAACTGATCGTCGAATTGCTCGCCGACGCGGCGACGTCCGACCATTACACTCTACGAGGCTACCTGCCGTTCGCGCTTGCCAACTCGCTCGACGGCATGGTCGGCGCGTTCGTTGCCTCGCGACTCATTGCGACGCCGCGAGCGCCGCGGCTGCGAAACGTGTTGCTGTTCATCGCCTCGATCGCAATCGGTTCGGCGGCCGGCGCGGTGGTGGGGGCGTTCGCCACGACTCACATGCTGGGCGGACCCGAGTACCTGCGCGAATTGCAGCTATGGTGGGCGGGGAATTGGCTGGGATCACTGTGCATTGCGCCGATCGTGATGGGTTGGGCGGTGCGCTTGCGCGCGCGGGAGCATTCCGCGCCTGCGGGGCCCGCGGTCGAAATGATGTTCATCGGTTTCGGGATGCTGGCCATGACGAGCTGGGTGTTCTCGGCGCCGCCCGGCGGCGTCACCACCATCCTGGATATGCCGTTCGTCATATTGGCATTCGTGGTGATCGCCGCATTTCGCATGCCGCCGCGATGGTCATCGATCCTCGCTGCCGCAACAGCCATCCTGGTGTCATATTTCGCGAGCCGCGGCCTGGGACCCTTCGCGGGCGATTCGAGTCCCTTCGTGCGGGTCGGTGCCGTCCAGCTGTATCTTGCCACCCTCGTCGCGATTAATTTTCTGCTCACCGTCGTGCTGCTGGAGAAGCGCAATGCGTTTCAGCTGTTGCGCACCAGCGATGAGCGGTATCGCAACTTCATCGAACACAGTTCCGAGGCCGTGTGGCGTGTTGAATTGTCCCAGCCCATGGATCCCAATCTACCGGTAAGCGATCAAATCGCCTGGTTGCAGACGCATGCCTACGTTGCCGAGAGCAACTTGAGTTACCTGCGCTTGAATCGGCAGCTGGGCCTGTCAGATATCGATGCGCGTCAATGGCGCAGCGACGCGCCCTGGGTGCGAACGTTCATTGATCATTTGGGCGCAGCGTCGCATCAGGACTATTTGATGGACGGACTGCAATTCACGATGGCGGTTGAATCGCAGCAGCGCACCTACATCACCGGGTTTTGCGGTGTCATCGAACAGGGCAGGCTGGTGCGGGTCTGGGGCGTTGCGCGCGATGTGACGGAGCTGGCCGGACTCAACGAGCGTCTGCGCCAGCAGCAGGAGCGATTGAAGCTGTATGCGCGCGAATTGGTGGGTGCCGAAGAGCGGGCGCGGCGGGCAACCGCCGTTGACCTGCACGATGGCATCGGCCAGCAGCTGGTCGGACTGACGATGACCCTCGATGCCATGGTGTCGCGTTCGCCGCCCGAAGTTCGCCTGCTGCTCGGCGAGGCAAGCAGTACCGTGCGCGAGGTGCAGGCCATTGCGCAACGGGTCATCGCCGACCTAAGTCCTCCGGGTCTTTATGAACTGGGTTTGGAGCCGGCGCTGAAGTGGCTCAGCGTCTACATGCGAGGCAAGGACAATCTGCAGGTTGAGTTGCATGTCGCCGCGGATGAGTCAGGCATCGACATCGATCTGCGGGTACTCGTGTTCAAGGTCATCCGGGAACTGCTGCGCAACGTCGTCAGGCATTCGGGCGTGCAAGCGGCAACGGTCACGATAACGCGCAACCGCGACGAATTGCGCGCCGTTGTGGAAGATCGCGGCGTCGGATTCGAGTGGCAACTGAGTTTATTCGAACCTCGGGAGCACGGCTTCGGCCTATGGAGCGTCGCCGATCGCGTGCGCGACGCCGCCGGTGAAATGACCGTCGAGACCGGCCCCGGACGCGGATGCCGCGTGTCGGTGGTCTTCCCGCTGGACGCAGCCAAACCGCGATCTCAACAAAGCAACCTGGGCGGTGACAGCAGGGGCACCGGGAGCGCCCGATCCGCCTCGATGTAAGGTCAAGTCCTCGCCAAGTGCCGCGACATCCGCAGTGCCGCCTCGCGGCCCTGGTAGTAGCCCTGGACAATTCCCAATTGATCGAAGCCCAGGCGCGCGTAGAAAATTCGCGCCGCCTCGTTGTGGGTGCGCAATTCCAGATTGATGCGAAACACACCGGCTTCGAGCGCGGTCCCGGTCAGCCACTCCATGAGCTGCGACCCGATACCCTGACGCCGATGTTCCGGCGCCACTGCCAGCAGATTTAAATGCGCGACGTCGTCGCCGAAATGCATGATGGCAAATGCCGCAATCCGTTGCTCGCGGCGCGCGACAACGACGGATGATTCGGGGCCTGAGATGAAATGTTGCACGCGCGCCGGCGTCCACGACCAGGTCAATCCCTGTTCGATGAGATCCCGGGACATCTCCGCAATTTCGCGCGCATCGCTCACTCGCGCCAATCCAATAGAGGCGAGTTCTGACACGCTCAATGCACCTCGGATTTGATGGGCGACGCGGGTCGATGCGGCAAGCCGCCGGGCGACGTCGGCAAAAGTTTCAAGAGTTCCTGAATACCGCGCTCCAATTGGGGGCCGTGTCCCTTCAATGCCGCGACCGGATCCTGTTCGACCTCGATGTCGGGATCGACGCCGTGTCCTTCAATGATCCAACGGCCGTTTTCATCAGCCGTACCGAACTCTGGCACAAACAGCGATTCATCGCCTGGATTTCGTTAGCGGCTGCGATATCGATCGGTCGCCAGAACGAGTTCATGAGCATTGCCCGGCTCGAATGCCGAGTGTCCGGCGTCCGGCACCATTCGGAAATCCGCCTCCGGCCACGCGCGGTGCAAATCCCAGGCGCTGGTCGCCGGACAGACGACGTCGTAGCGGCCCTGCACGATGGTTGTCGGTATATGCCGGATGCGCGGCACGTCGTCGATCAATTGGCTCTCGCTGCGCAGGAAACCGCGATTCACAAAGTAGTGGCATTCGATACGCGCAACCGACAGGGCGAAATGATCTTCGCCCCACTTCTTGATGTTATCGACGTTGCTGTGCAGAAAGCTGCATGCCGCCTCCCACATTGACCATGCGCGCGCCGCGGCCAACGCCGCACGCTGATCGGTGCCGGTGAGGCGCTTGTGATAAGCGCTTAGGAAATCGTCCCGTTCATCCAGAGGGATCGCGTCGCGATAGGCCTCCCAGAAATCGGGGAATATTTCCGAGGCGCCGTGCTGGTAGAACCAGCGTATTTCGGCATAGCGCAACAGGAAAATTCCGCGCAGCACGATGTCAGTCACCCGCTCTGGGTGAGCCTCCGCATACGCCAGTGCCAGCGTGCTGCCCCAGGATCCACCGAACACCAACCAGCGCTCGATGTTCAAGTGTTTGCGCAACCGCTCGATGTCGGCGACCAGGTGCCAGGTCGTATTCTCGATCAGGCTTGCGCTCGGGCGGCTGCGTCCGCAGCCGCGCTGGTCGAATACGACGATGCGGTAATGCCGCGGGTCGAAGAATTGCCGCGCGCGCTTGTCGGAGCCGGCGCCGGGTCCGCCATGCAGGAACACCGCGGGTTTGCCGGCGGGATTGCCGCTTTCCTCGTAGTAAATTTCATGGACGTCCGAGACGCGCAGGTAGCCGTGTCGATACGGCTCGAGCGCGGGATACAACTCGCGTCGCGGTACGCTGCGGGGACTCGGGCGGGAGATTTCCCGAGCCTTGAGCGCGCGTGTGGATTTTGCGGCGCTGACCGAGGGCTTTTTGACCGAGCGCCGTGAGGCGGGGCGTGATTTGGCGTGTGCGGCCTTTTTCTTCTTCTTCATCATTTCATTTGTTCCCCGTTTGTCGCATTCATGCCCGTGCCACCATGGGCCCGAGAGGCCGCCCGCCCAAAAGATGCACATGCAAGTGATACACCTCCTGTCCGCCATGCGCATTGCAATTGATGATCAGACGGTAGCCGCTTTCGGCGATCCCCTGCTGTCGGGCGAGATCGCGCGCCACGATGAACATGTGGCCAATCAGCGATTCATCCTCGTCGGCAATATCATTGGCTGTGGGAATGGGTTTATTCGGGACGATTAGTATATGCACCGGAGCCGCAGGGCGAATATCCAAAAAGGCAATCACGCGAGGGTCGCGGTAGAGCACGGTCGCCGGCAGGTCTCCGGCTATGATTTTCTCAAAAAGCGTAGGCATTTCATACGCCTCCGGTGGTTCTGGGTCGTTAAGACTATCAGATGGGATTTGTGACCCCGTAATAGTAATGGGAACGATTCTCATGTAGAATCGCGTTCATGTTGGTCTCTCAAGATATCCCACTCATGGAACTGGCCCCAGGGGCCTCGGCGCGCGTGGTTTCCGTGTCGGGGGCCGATTCCAAGGGACCCGCGGACCTAGGAAGGCGCTTGGCCGAGCTGGGCTTTCTGCCGGGTGAGGCGGTGCGCATCGTAGCCCGGGGGCTTATGGCGCGCGCCCCCATCGCCGTGCGCATCGGAACAGGCACTTTTGCGCTGCGACTTTTCGAGGCCGCCTGTATCCGCGTATGTCCGGAGCAGCCGCTCCTCCCGTAAATTCCTATGGACGCCGCGCCCAGCGCTCCGAGCCCTCTGATCGCGTTGGTTGGCAATCCCAACTGCGGTAAGACGGCGCTTTTCAATATTCTGACCGGCAGCCGCCAAAAGGTCGCCAATTACGCCGGCGTAACCGTCGAACGCAAAGAGGGTTCGCTGGTCACGCCATCCGGCCTGCGTATACGAATTCTGGATTTACCCGGCGCGTACAGCTTAGACCCGCTGACTCCCGACGAACAGGTGACGGCCGACGTACTCTTGGGCAAACGCACCGGCGAGACCGCGCCGGATTTCGTTGTCTGCGTCACCGACGCGACGAATCTTCGCCAAAACCTAAGATTGGTCTTGAGCCTGAAGCGCTTAGGGTTGCCCATGGTGGTGGCGCTCAACATGACTGACATTGCGCGCCGCAAGGGCATCGTCATCGATGCCGAACGCCTTGGGGTGGAGCTGGGCGTGCCGGTGGTTGAAACGGTCGGCGTGAAGACCACCGGTGTGCGCGCTTTGATCAAAGTGCTCGATGCGACGGCCATGCCCGAACGCAAGTCGCGCAACGCTGTCTGGCAACCGTTGAGCCGATCGGATATCGAACACGATCAAGCCGAAGTGCGCAGGATTCTGGGCGTGGTGGGTGCTGATCGGCTCGATGGCGTGACCTTCAGCGACCGCCTCGATGGCTTGGTGCTGCACCCGGTGCTCGGGCCCCTGATTCTGGCCGTGATTCTGTTCCTGGTGTTCCAGGCGGTGTTCGCCTGGGCGCAAGTGCCGATGGACGAAATCAAACTGGGAGTCGCGGCCCTCGGGAATTGGCTGGGAGCGGCGCTGCCGGCGAGCCTGCTCAAGGATTTGGCGATCAACGGCGTACTCGCCGGCGTCGGCAGCGTGCTGGTGTTTTTGCCGCAGATCATCATCCTGTTCTTTTTCATCCTGATTCTCGAAGACTCAGGCTACCTGCCGCGCGCCGCATTCCTGCTCGATCGCGTGATGGGCAGCGTTGGGCTGTCCGGGCGGGCCTTCATCCCCCTGCTGTCGAGCTTTGCGTGTGCCATCCCCGGGATCATGGCGACGCGCACCATTCAAAATCCGCGCGATCGACTGACGACGATCATGATTGCGCCGCTGATGACCTGCTCGGCGCGCTTACCGGTCTACGCGCTGATCATCGCTGCCTTCATTCCGCGCCGCAGCTTGTGGGGCGGACTGGAACTGCAGGGCGTGGTGCTGTTCGCGCTGTATCTTGCCGGCATCGTGAGCGCGATGGCCGTGGCATTCGTGCTCAAGCGCCGCGGCAAGGGCGGATTTCAGGCCCTCATGCTCGAGCTGCCGGCGTATCACTGGCCGAATTTGCGCAATTTAGGCATCGGACTGTGGCAGCGCGTCGAGATCTTCATGAGCCGCGTCGGCACCATCATTCTGGCGCTGATGGTGATCCTCTGGGCCTTGAGCTCATTTCCGGCGCCGCCGCCGGGCGCGACCGGGCCGGCGATTCAGTACAGTATTGCCGGACATTTGGGCGCGTGGCTCGCCGTGATATTCAAACCCATCGGCTTCAACTGGCAGATTTCCATTGCGTTGGTGCCGGGTCTTGCGGCGCGCGAGGTAGCGGTGGGCGCGTTGGGAACGGTTTATGCGCTGTCCGCGACGGGCAACGACATCAGCAGCGCCTTGACGCCGTTGATCACGCAGTCGTGGAGTTTGCCGACGGCGCTCTCGCTGCTGGCCTGGTACGTATTCGCCCCGCAGTGCCTATCCACATTGGCGACGGTCAAGCGCGAGACCAATTCTTGGCGCTACCCGATTATCATGGCGGCGTATTTATTTGCCATGGCCTACGTAGGATCTTGGATCACGTTTCGCGTGGCGACGGCGCTGACCGGAATTTGAAATCATGAACGCGGTACTCGACAATTTTCTGGTGGGGGTGCTGCTGCTCGCGAGCGTGGGCTATGCCGTGTACAGGCTTGGACCGCGGACATTGAAGCGCCGCATTCTGCAGACCATAAGCTGCGCGATGGCCGCCGCCCCGGCTTTCTTCAAGCTCGGCCGAGCGGCGCAAAAGCTCGACGCAGCGTCCTTAGGCTCGGCGCAAGGTGCCTGCGGCGGTTGTGACAACTGCGGCACCGAGTCTTCCTCCGAGCCGCAGTCATCATCCGGTGAAATCAAAGTGCCGGTCGAGAAAATCGGCCGGCGAGCATAGTGCCTCCGCACCGTGATGACGGCCAGTTGGTGTAGCGCTCGCCTGACGAATACTTCAACCGATCAACATCACGGTGCCGACGCTTCTGGTGGGTGTTGGACAACATGCGATTTCTCCGGCCGACGAGTGCGAATGAGGGACACGACCGAGAATGGCCCTTCGGGCTCGTCCTCCTGAACCGTGATGTTGGCGGTCCAGTGTGAAAGGACTAGGGGATAGGTAGCCTCGAGGCAACTGTCCTCTTTCGTTGCCTCGAGGCTACCTATCCCCCAGGACTACTATTTCGGCGCCAACGCACCTTTCAGGCTGACCGCCCCGCTCACCGTCTTCGGGTCGACCGTAATCTCCTTGAGCTTGGCGGCCACATCCGCGGGCACGCCTTTCTGGCTACGCCCGCCGAGATACTGCGCGAAGAAATCCTCTGATGCCGTTATGTACGCCAGGGTGTTGATGGGCCGCGCAAAGCCATGACCCTCATCCGGCGCCACGATGTATTTTACCGGCTTGCCGTTGTCGCGCACCGCCGCGACGATTTGATCGCTCTCGCGGACATTGACACGCGGATCGTTCTTGCCCTGTACCACCAACAACGGCGTGACGATCGCCTTGGCTTGAGTCAGGGGCGACTCTGCGATCAACAATGACCTGCCTTGCGCGGTGGTCGGATCGCCCATGCGGGTATACATCTGTTTGCGTCCCGCTTCCCAGTAGGGCGGTATCGCGTCCAGCAAGGTGATCAAATTGGACGGCGCCACGTAGGCTACCGCCGCGGCGTAAACCGTCGGTGTAAACGCCACACCGGCCAGCGTGGCATAGCCGCCATAGGAGCCGCCCGAGATGCCGACGCGTTTCGCATCGACGATCCCGGCCGCCACCAGCGACTTCACGCCCCACGTAATGTCGTCCTGCATTTTTCGGCCCCATTCGCCGTTGCCGGCGTTCAGGAATTTCTTGCCGTAACCGGTGGAGGCGCGGAAGTTGGGCTGCAATACGGCATAGCCGCGATTGGCGAGAAACTGGGCGTTCGTGTCGTAGCCGAAAGAATCGCGGGCCCAGGGTCCGCCATGCGGATACACCACGAGCGGCAGATTCTTTGCCGGCAGCCCCTTAGGCAGCGTCAGATAGGCCGGGATATCCAGGCCGTCGGAAGACTTGTAGTGGTACGGCTTGCGCTGTGCCAGCGAATCGCGGGGAATCTCTTCGCGCACGCGATACTGCATCGCCAGGGACTGCGCCTTGCGGTTCCAGACATAGACCAGGCCGGGTTCGGTATCGCTGTGCGCACTGACGATCCAAATATTCTCGTCATTCGATCTCGCGCCAAAACTCACGTCCAGCCCCGGAAGCTTTGATTGCAGCCAATGGAAGTCTTTTTCGAAGGCCGGGTCCTTGAAGTAGCGCCGGACCGCGTCGTCCTCGTATTCGGTAAATAAAATGCGATGGTCGACTTGCGAGATCTCGACGTTGACCAGATCGACGCGCTTATCCGGATCTGCTTCGACCTTGGCCGTGGAGCCCGTGGCCACGTCCATCAGTCCTAGCTCCGTCAGGTCCAAGGCGCCTTTGTTGGTGGCGAGATAGACGTTCTTGCCGCTTGCGTCAAAATCCAGCGCGTCGCAATTTTCCAGCACGCTGCAGCTGTAGATTTGCTTGAAGCCGTCGGCATCGACGCGCAACGTTTCCGTGTCCCCGGACTTGGTGGTCCGCACCGCGAGCCGCAAAGTGCCTAAGTCATCGAATTGCCAGGCGGCAATCTCCTCGGTGTTCTTGCGCAGCAGCTTCTTCTCGCCGCTCGAGATGCTCAGTTCATAGAGATCGTGCCACTTTGGATCGCGGTCATTCAGTCCGATGTACAGAATGTCGGGCTTCGCCTTGGGCACCGAAAAAATCTGCGTGCGAACGCCCTTGAGGTTGGTGAGCGCGCGCGTCGGCGGGACGCCGCTTTTCGCATCCGCCGGCAACTTGGGATCGATGGCATAGACATTGAAATTCTCATCGCCGCCCGAATCCTGGACGTACAAGATGTACTTCGAGTCGCGGCTCCAGAAATAACTTCGGATGGGCCGGGTTGCTTCGGCGCTCATGGGACGGGCGGCGCTGAAGGGCTCGTCGGCTCCTTTGACCCAAATATTTCGCGTGCCTTTGTAGGGTTTCAAGAATGAAAGGTAGCGGCCATCGGGCGAAACTTGCGCGCCGGCGATCACCACCTCGCCGTAAAACAGATTCCGATCGATGAGGGGCGGCTGATCGGCGAGCGACGTCAAGGGTGTTGCAGCTGCAGCCAGCACGGTCAAGGCCAATACGAGGTGTTTCAATTTAATGTCCCATTGAAGTGTAGGAGTTCGCCCGAGTGCGCCATAATGCCAGACAGTCCATCGGAATCCGAGTTGCGAAAGTCCCCATAGATGCCAATCCCCGACCTTTTGCGCGATCGCCTGCGATTGCCCGTCATCGGCGCGCCCATGTTCATCGTATCGACTCCACGCCTGGTCCTGGCACAGTGCAAGGCCGGCATCGTGGGCGCCTTCCCAGCACTGAATGCACGGCCGGCCTCGCAGCTTGATGAATGGCTTGCCCAAATCAGCGAGGAACTGGCGGCATTTCAGCAAGCCAATCCACAGGCAAAGGTCGCGCCCTACGCGGTCAACCAAATCGTGCACAGCAGCAACAATCGCCTGGAAGAGGACGTTGCCCTGTGTGTGAAACACAAAGTCCCCATCATCATCACGAGTCTGCGGCCGCCATCGGAAGTGGTCGCCGCCGTGCATGGCTATGGCGGTATCGTGTTTCATGACGTCATCAATTTGCGCCATGCCGAAAAGGCGGCGGCCCAGGGCGTGGACGGCATCATTGCAGTGTGCGCGGGGGCGGGCGGACACGCCGGCGTATTGAGCCCCTTTGCCTTGGTCAAACAGATTCGTGAAGTGTATCCCGGCACCATCATTCTCTCGGGTGCCATGAGCAGCGGCGCCGACGTATTGGCCGCGCGCGCCTTGGGCGCGGATCTTGCTTACCTCGGTACGCGCTTCATCGCGACCGAGGAGGGCAATGCGCCGCCCGAGTACAAGCAGATGCTCATCGATAGCAGCGGCGAAGATATTGTCTACACATCGTTGTTCAGCGGCGTCAACGGCAACTACCTGCGCGGCAGTGTCGCGCACGCGGGTCTCGATCCCGATCATCTGCCCGAAGCGGACAAGACCAAAATGAATTTCGGCACCGGCGGCAATACGGCGGCGAAGGCGTGGCGGGACATTTGGAGCGCCGGCCAGAGCGTCAGCGGCATCCACGATATCGAAGCGGTGGATGCACTGGTCGCGCGGATGGAACGCGAATATGCAACGGCGCGCGCGAGCTTTAGCTATTAGCTCTCTGCGTATGAACCACGCCATGCGAGCGCCGGCTTAATTGCGTTTACGTGCCGAACAATTGCCGGCCGCCCTGGCGCGAGGTTTGGCGGGGATCTACCTGGTTTCCGGCGATGAGCCTCTCACGGTCGGTGAAGCCGCGGATGCCATTCGCGCCGCTGCGCGCGCCGCGGGGTACGCGGACCGCCGGGTATTCTTCATCGACCGCAGCTTTAGCTGGGATGAGTTGCGCCTTGCCACCCAATCCCTGTCGCTGTTCGCGGAGCGGCGATTGTTCGAGTTGCGGATGCCCAGCGGCAAACCCGACAAGGGCGCCGCACTGCTCGCTGAGCTCGCGGCTCAATCGGCCCCCGACATGACCTACTTGGTTGTTACCGACAAGCTCGATCGAAAAGCCGGCGACGCTCCCTGGGTACAGGCGATCGAAAAGCACGGTGCCTGGGTGCCGATCCAGCCGGTCGACACGGCCGCGCTGCCCGCTTGGCTGCGCGGCCGGGCGAAAATGTTGCACATCGATATCGATGCAGAGGCCTCCCAGTTGATCGTCGATCGCGTCGAGGGCAACCTCCTGGCTGCGCAGCAGGAATTGGAGAAACTGAAGCTGCTGGCGGACGGTGGTTCGATCGATGTCGACTTGGTCCTTCGCTCGGTCGGTGACAGTGCTCGCTACGATGTGTTCCAGGTGGCGGAGGCCGCCGCCGCCGGTGATGCTGCGCGCGCTTTGCGCGTACTGATGGGACTGAAGAGCGAGGGAGTGGAACCAACGCTGATCTTGTGGGCGCTGCTGCGTGAGCTGCGCGGCATGTGGCAGGCGCGTGAACGCGACCGTCTCCGCTCTGCGGTTCGGGGCAGTGCCTGGAACCTAGCGGCGACCCCGTCGGTGCGCGCGCTGTCCCGCTTGAAGAAGCTGCCGCTGGCGCCGTTGCTGATGCAGGCCAGCCATGCCGACCGCGTCATCAAAGGCTTGGTTGTAGGCGATGCGTGGAGCGCGCTCATCGGTCTCACCGGTGCGTTTGCCGGTGCTTTGCAAGCCACGGCGGATTCAGGCAGGGTAGCCTGATGAACCCGATGGGCATTTTTGGCGGAACCTTCGATCCCATTCACTATGCACACTTACGCACCGCCTTCGAGCTGCAGCAGGCCCTGCGACTGAAGGAGATCAGGTTTCTGCCCGCCGGCAATCCTCCGCATCGCGATCAACCCATTGCGGACGCACAGCTGCGTCTGCAAATGGTGCAACTGGCCACGGCGGGGCAGGCCGGATTCCTCGTCGATGATCGTGAGGTACGCAAGGAGAGCCCCTCGTATTCCGTGGAGAGTTTGGCGGAGCTCAGGCACGAATATCCGGATCGGAGCCTTTGTCTCATCGTCGGTATGGATGCGTTCTTGAGCCTGCCCAAGTGGCATCAGTGGCAGGAACTGCTGCAATTGGCGCACTTGGTCGTGGCGCATCGCCCAGGCTGGCGTGCGCCGGGAATGGGCCCCTTGGGGGAGTTGTTGGTGGACCGGGGCACCGGCCGCATCAACGATCTGCATGAATCGCGCTCAGGCTGCATCTTTATTCACGCTGTGACCCAACTGGAGATCTCTTCCACCGAAGTCAGGCAGTTAATTGCGATGGGCCGTGATCCGCGCTTCCTCATGCCCGATCCAGTGCGTAAACTGATCCTGGACACCCATTGTTACTCTAGGAACCGGACTTAGTGCCAATAAAGCGAAAGATCTCGAACCGCAAGACAGAAGACGGCAAAAAGGCCGTCGCCAAATCCAAGACCGCGCCCAAGCCAAAAGCGGCTGCCCCGGGCAAAGCCGTCAACGCCAGACCCTCCCTCAAGACAGTCGTCATCGATGCATTGGGCGACATGAAGGCATTGGACGTGAAGTTCCTGGACGTGCGGGGCCTGACCGACATCGCGGACTTCATGGTGATCGCGAGCGGAACCTCCGATCGGCACGTGCGCTCGGTGGCGCAACGGGTGGTCGAAAAGGCCAAGGCAGCAGGCTTCCGGCCGCATGGCGTCGAGGGCCAGCAAGACGGCGACTGGGTTCTCATCGATTTGAACGAGATGATCGTGCACGTCATGCTGCCGCGCGTTCGCGAGTTCTACGGACTGGAGAAATTGTGGGACATGACTGTCATGAAGCGCGCGGCGCGCGCGTGACGCCTCGATGAAATGCCGGCTGATCGCTGCCGGTACCCGTCTCCCTGCCTGGGTCAACAGTGGATTCCAGGAATATCAGAAGCGCCTGCGCACGCCGCTGGTTCTCGAACTCCAGGAAATTTCCGTGGCCACTCGAAGCGCCGGTGATAATCCCCAGCGAGCGGTGCAGCGGGAAGGCGCCGATATGCTGGCGGTCATCGGCCGGGATGACTTTGTGGTGGCCCTCGAGATCGCAGGCAAACCGATGAGCACCGAGCAGGTGAGCGCCTGGCTGGCCGAGCGCTTGCGGGAGGCGCGGCCGATGGCGCTGTTGATCGGCGGTCCGGACGGGCTGGCGCCGTCATGCCGGGAACGAGCCGACTACACCTGGTCCTTGTCGCCTTTGACGCTGCCGCATGCGCTGGTCAGGGTTGTGGTTGCCGAACAGATCTATAGGGCGATGAGCCTGCTTGCCGGGCATCCCTATCACCGCGCCTAAGGCGACGGCCTTCGGTATCCTGGGATGATGTCCGCCGACTTCATCTACCTCGCCTCAGCTTCTCCTCGCCGGCGCGAATTGCTGCAGCAAATCGGCGTGTCGTTCCGTCTGGTCGGAACGGAATTGGACGAGACGCCTCGCCCAAGCGAGGCCCCCGCAGCCTACGTCTCGCGCCTGGCCGCGGCAAAAGCCGATGCCGGGTGGCTCACCCGCAGCGCGGCAATTGCGCCGGTCCTGGCCGCAGACACGGCCGTCGTGCTGGACGGAGCCATTCTCGGAAAACCGCGGGACAGGGGCGACGCCGAGCACATGTTGCTGCAGCTGTCAGGCCGCACGCATGAGGTTATGACCGCCGTCGCAGTTCGCTCCACAGCCGGCAATCAGATCAAAGTCAGCCGCAGTTTGGTGACTTTCAGAGTCCTGGATGCCGCCGAAGTCCGTGCCTACTGGGACACCGGGGAGCCGCGCGACAAAGCAGGCGCCTATGCGATCCAGGGGTTTGGGGCTATTTTTATCGCAGATTTAAGGGGCAGCTACTCCGGCGTGATGGGATTGCCGCTGTTTGAAACAGCGGAGCTGCTCAAAGCCGCAGGCGTAAGGCTCGGGCCGTGCGGCGCGATCAGCCCATGAGCAGCGAAATTCTGATCAATGCCAGCACACATGAGGCGCGCGCTGCCGTCGTCGAGAACGGCGTGCTGCAGGAAGTCTTTCTGGAACGGGCCAGCCGCCGCGGACTGATCAGCAACATCTATAAGGGCCGCGTTTCCCGGGTACTGCCGGGCATGCAAGCGGCCTTCATAGATATCGGCATGGATCGCACGGCATTCCTGCACGCCTCCGACATATTCGACCCCCGACACGCCGATACGGGCATCGAACCGCCGCATAACGAAAACATCCGCTCGCTGGTCGCCGAAGGCAACGAAATTCTGGTGCAGGTCGTCAAGGATCCCTTGGGGACCAAAGGCGCGAGACTCACGACGTACATTACTTTGCCTTCCCGCTACATGGTGTTCATGCCGAAGGGCCGCGGCGTGGGCGTATCGGCACGCATCGAGGACGAAACTGAGCGCGAGCGCCTGAGGGCTGCGGTGGAGAGCGGCATCGAACCGCAAGACCCTGGAGGATTCATCGTGCGCACCGCGGCCGAGGATTCGGCGCCGGAGGCCCTGCGTGCCGACATGATCTACCTGCGCAAATTGTGGGAGTTCATCCGCCAGAAGGGGTTGCGCACGCAGCCCGGCAACCTGGTGCACGCGGACCTGCCCCTGCATTTGCGCGTGCTTCGCGATTTTGTCCATCCGGCTGTCGACAAAGTATTGATCGATCAACCCAGTGCTCATCGGGAGATGCAGGAGTTCGCCGCCGCGTTCATGCCGGAGGCGCTGGCGCGGATCGATCTGTATGGCGATCCTCGGCCGCTGTTCGAGCTGCATCACGTCGAGGAGGAAATCCAAAAAGCGCTGGACCGCAAAGTGTCGCTGAAGTCCGGCGGCCATTTGATCATCGATCAAACCGAGGCCATGACGACCATCGACGTCAACACCGGCGCTTTCGTGGGTCATCGAAACCTCGAGGAAACCATATTTCGCACCAATCTCGAGGCGGCGGTGACCATCGCGCGGCAGCTGCGTCTGCGCAACCTGGGCGGCATCATCATCATTGATTTCATCGATATGGAGGAGCCCGAGCACCGCCGGCAAGTCATCCAAGCGCTGGAACGCGCGTTGAATGAGGATCACGTCAAAACCAATATCTCCTCGGTGTCGCCGTTGGGCTTGGTGGAAATGACGCGGAAGCGCACGCGCGAGAGCCTGGAGCATCTCTTGTGCCATTCTTGCCCGACTTGCGAAGGCAGGGGATTTGTGAAAACGGTGGAAACGGTCTGCTACGAGGTATTTCGTGAAATCGTGCGGCAATCGCGCCAGTTCGAGTGCCAACAATTGATGGTGCTGGCACATCAGGACGTCATCGAACGTCTGCTCGATGAGGAATCCTCGGCCCTGGGCGAACTGGAACTGATCACGGGCAAACCCATACGCCTGCAGACCGAGGCGCTCTACACCGTCGATCAATACGACGTCGTGCTGATGTAAATGATCATCCGCAAGATCTCCAAAGTCTTAGGGTTCTGTGTCGCGGGGCTGGTGGTGCTGCTGCTGCTGTTGATGCTGGCGCTGAAGTTGGCGCTCGACCGGGCGCCTCGGTACGAAGCAGAGATCAAGGAATGGGTTCATGCGCAGACCGGATACCACATCGGTTTCGCGCGCGTTTCACCGGCGTTTCGTTGGTACGGTCCTGAGCTTTATTTCGATCGGCTGGAACTTCGCTCCAAGGATGACCGGCGCGTGTTGGCGCGCGCAGCCGGAGGCCGGGTCGCCGCGGATATTTGGCAGCTGATTCGCAGCGGAAAATTGCTGGCCGGCCGAATCGAAGTCGACTCACCGTCCATTGCCGTCGCGCGCCTGGGTCCCCATAGTTTTGCGGTGGCCTCGGAGTTCGAACTGGGCGGCGAGGATTCCTCCTTGGGCAAGCTCAAGCTCAATGACTTGCCGGCGGGAAGGGTGGTGATTCGTCATGCCGTGCTGACGATGCAGGATTGGAACGCGGCGCTGCCGCAGTTGATTTTGCAAGATGTCGACATTGACGCGCGGCGCGACGCGGAGAACCTCACGCTCGAGTTCAGCGCTCAGCTGCCCGGGGTGCTGGGCGGAACCGTGACCTTCAACGGAACTGCGCGCGGCGGCGGCGATGTGCAGACAGTGGCCTGGGACGCGCTGGCACGCGTGCGCGATATCTCTTTTCCGGGCTGGCATCAGCTGCTGCCGAACATATTGAGCAACTTGGATTCAGGTACCGGCGCGTTCGAGGTGGCTGCGACCGGCCATGGTGCGGTGCTGGCGCGTGCCGATGTTGATTTCGGGGCCATCAATATTGTCACGCAACTGCCCGCCGGCCCCATCGCCAAATTCGATCAAATGAACGGCGCACTGACCCTGGTGCATACCGGCGATCTTTGGAGCCTCACGGGCAAGCGAGTTCGCGTCGGGCGCCGCGATCCGGAGTCCGCCTTCGAGGTCAGTTGGCAGGAAGGTGAAGCCGGCCTGTTGAGCGTGCGAGCCAGCGCCAACTATCTGCGCGTGGAGACCCTGCTGCCGCTCACGGGCTTTTTGCCGCATAAAGATCTTCGGGACCGGATTCGCGAGATAGCACCGAGCGGCGAGTGGACGGATACCTCGATCGCGTTTGAGCGTGACAAGGTCGCCGATCCGTGGCGCATGCAGGTTCAGGCAAAATTTCAGCGCGCCGGCTACGCATCGGTCGGCGGCTCGCCCGGATTGCGCGGTGTGGCAGGCTCGATTGCCGGCAATGAGAGCGGCGGACAGGTCATCATCGATTCGAACGTTGCGGTGTTTCATTGGCCCGCTCAGTTTGCGCAAGCCGTGGACTTGGAGCGCCTCAGGGCCAACGTGTATTGGAAGCGGACCGCGCAGGAGCTGCTGATTGCCTCACCCGACTGGGAGGTGAAAACTCACGACGCCGATATTCGGGGGCAAATGGCGTGGCACCAACCGGCCGACGGTTCCTCACCGCGGTTGACACTGGTCAGCACCATCTCGAACGGCAATGTGGCCAATGCGCGCAACTACCTGCCGAGGGGGTTGATCTCGGCGCCCGGTCTTGCCTGGCTGAATCGGGCATTCCTGGCGGGCCGCATGGTGCGGGCCAACGTCTTGTTTCAAGGTCCCGTGCGTAGTTTCCCGTTTCGCGAGGGCGGCGGCATCTTTCTCGCGCGCTGTACCATCGAGGGAATGACGTTGGATTACAGCGACGGCTGGCGGCCGGCCGAGAATCTCACCACGAACGCCGAATTTCGCAATGAGGGAATGAGTGCGCACTTATCGGGCGCGCACATCGGTGATTTCGTGCTCGAGTCGGGGGATGCTCATTTTGCCGACTTCAGCAACGGCGAGTTGAGAATCCACGTCGGCGCCCGCGGCGATGCGGCGAGCGCGCTCAGCTTTCTGCGCTCAACGCCGCTCGATGCCATCGCGGAACATGCGTTCTCGAGCGTGGAGGCCACGGGGCCGCTGCAGGCCACGGTGGATCTGTTCCTGCCGTTCAAAGACTTCGTGCATCGCCAGGTGTTGATCCATGGACGCTTGGACGACGCCAACATCAATAAGTCCGGCTCGACCACCATGGCCACCGGCGTGACGGGCGACTTCGATATCGATAACGGGCAAGTGGCGCGCGCCGATATTCACGGCCAACTGCTCGGCGGCGGTTTCCAAATGCAGGCGCGAACTCCCCGCAACAAGCCGGTCACCCGCACGCAGCTCGAGTTTCGCGGCACCATGAGCGCGGATGCCCTGCGCACGGCGTTCTCGATTCCGGCAGGTCTGTCCATTACCGGTCAAACGGACTGGAGAGGCGTTCTGAAAATCACGCCTGAGCCGGCTCGCGAACGATCCCTGCGCCTCAGCAGCACGCTGGTGGGCTTTGAGTTGAAGCTGCCGGCGCCATTGGACAAAGACGCCGAAACGCCCTTGCCGAGCTGGCTCGAGATTCAGTGGCCGGCCTCCGGCGGACCGCAGGGGTCCTTCGCGCTCGGATCCTTGGTCAGCAGCTCCTTTGCGCTGGAATCCGATCAGAGCGGAATGCGCCTCGCCCATGCGTCCATGAGCTTCGGCGCCGGCGCCGCCACATCAAGCTCGCCGCAGATACTGAACGTGGGGGGAGCCGTGGAGCGCTTGGATTTAGGCGGCTGGCTGCGCTTGAGTACGCCCGGCAAGGACGCCAAGCCGCTGTCGTACTACATGCGCACGGCGCGGTTGGACGTGGCCGAATTGGACTATCTGGGTCTGGCATTTCGCGATGTGTCGCTGGATCTGGCCGTTGCCGAACGCAACTGGCGCATCAATGTCGGCGGCCCCAATGTCATCGGTGCCATCACGATCCCGAGCGCCGCGGGTTCTACGGAACCGTGGAATCTGCAGTTCGACCGGTTGCATGTCGATGTTGCGGGAAACGAGGATTCGAGCGGTGCCGACGCCGGCCCTGGCGGCCCCGGCGCGGGCGCGGGCGTCAGCGCGGCGGCGAATATCCCCGCAGACGCGGATCCGCGAACGGTTCCGGCCGTCAACTTTCATGCCACGGAACTGATCTGGGGCGAACGCCAATTCGGCGATGTGACCGCAACGCTCGCCAAACAAGACTTTGGTGTTGCCCTGAAATCTTTGAGCGCGGTGGGCACCAGCTTTACGGTCAGCGCGCAGGGCGAATGGCGCGCCAAAGATGCCGGCGTCAGCCGCATCAAGGGCACACTGGCCAGTACCGACGTGCAGAGCACGCTGAAAGAACTGGGTTATGCGGATGTGATTCAAGCGAAATCGGGCAAGATGGAATTCGACCTTACCTGGGACGGCGCGCCGACGCCGGCAGCGTTCGCGCAGGTGATCGGACGCGTGCAGCTATCGTTGGAGAAGGGGCAGGTGACGGGCATTAAACCCGGCGCGGGGCGCGTGCTGGGGCTGGCGAGCATTGCGGCGTTGCCTCGAAGGCTGGCATTGGATTTCAGCGACCTGACCGACAAAGGCCTGGCGTTCGACACCGTTCACGGCGATTTCGATCTGCGCGATGGCAACGCCCACACCGAAAACGTGCTGCTGAAGGGCCCGGCTGCCGAAATCGGCCTTATTGGCCGGGTCGGCTTGAAAAACAAGGATTATGACCAAACTGCAGTTGTAACCGGCAGCGTGGGTAACTCGCTGTCCATCCCGGTCGCGAGCACGCTGGTGTGCGGGCCGGTATGCGGGGCGGCAGCGCTGTTGTTCACGCAGGTGTTCAAACAGCCGCTGAAAGGCCTGGCCCGAGGGTATTATCGTATTACCGGCAGCTGGGATAATCCGACTGTCGAACGCATCAAGAGCGCAGACGCAGGAGCTGCGACTCCAGAGGCACCGAGATAGATGGGCAAAGTAGCTGCAATACAAATGACGTCGAGCCATGTGGTGGCCGAAAACCTGGCCTCGGCGGAAGCGTTTTTGCGCGAGGCCAAGGATGCCGGGGCGCTCATTGCCTGTCTGCCGGAGAATTTTTCGTTCATCGGACTCAAGGATGAGGACAAGCTGCAGGTCGCGGAGCCGGATGGCCATGGGCCGGTGCAGGCGTTCTTGAGCGAGACCGCGGCCAAACTCAACCTGTGGATCCTGGGCGGCACCATCGTGATCCGCACGAATGACGCGAGCCGCGTGGCCAATTCCTCGCTTTTGATCGACGCGGACGGCAAGCGGGTCGCGCGTTACGATAAGATTCACCTGTTCGACGTCACCATCCCGGGGCGCAACGAGCAATATCGAGAATCCAACCACGTGCTCCCAGGCCGCGATCCGGTCATTGCGGACACGCCTGTCGGCAAGCTCGGGCTGTCCGTGTGCTACGACATGCGATTTCCGGAACTGTATCGTGAGCTGGTACTCAAGGGCGCGGAGTGGCTGGCGATGCCTGCGGCGTTCACTGTGCCGACCGGGCGGGCGCACTGGGAGACGTTGCTGCGGGCCCGAGCTATCGAGAATTTGTGCTACGTGGTGGCGCCGGCACAGTCCGGCCTGCATACCAGCGGCCGTGAGACCTATGGGGATTCGCTGATCGTGGATTATTGGGGTCAGGTGTTGTCGCGCCTGGCAAAGGGTACCGGAGTGATCACAGCAGACATTGACCTTGCGAGCCAGGCGGAATCGCGCGCTCGTTTTCCAGCGCTCGACAATCGCCAGCTGGGATTGGCCGCTGCCGCCGCGGTATTGACATGAACGCACGCGCCGCCGAGTTAAGTTTGCCCACCTTTGCGGTGGCCGAGAAAATGATCCTGGCGCCTTCGGGCCTCGATGAGCGAAGGCTTGGTCAAGTGCTGGACACGCTCATGAGCCGCGGTGTCGATTATGCGGATCTGTATTTTGAGCTGTCGCGAGAGGAATCCTGGTCGCTGGAGGATGGCATCGTCAAGGACGGCTCGCACAGCATCGAGCAAGGCGTCGGTGTGCGCGCCGTCAGCGGCGAGAAAACCGGCTTCGCGTACACCGACGAAGTGCTGCTGCCGGCGCTGCTCGAGGCATCCGACGCGGCACGCGCGATTGCCCGAAGCGGAGGCAGGAATGCGGTCAAGACCTGGCAGCGTCCTCTGACGCACCGGCTTTACCTACCCATCGACCCGCTCGATGCCATCAAGGACGAGGACAAGGTGGCTTGGTTGATGCGCATCGATGCCGATACGCGCCGCCTCGATCCTCGAGTCAAACAAGTCATGGCCTCATTGGCGGCAGTGCATGAGATCGTGTTGATCGCTTCCAGCGACGGCACGCTGGCCGCGGACGTGCGTCCCCTGGTGCGGGTCAATGTATCCGTCATCGTCGAGCAGAATGGCCGGCGCGAGCAAGGCTATAGCGGCGGAGGCGGCCGCTTCGGTCTCGATGAGCTGCTGCATGGCGACGGGCCGTTCGAACATGGGCGCGAGGCAGTGCGGCAGGCGCTGGTCAATTTAGAGGCGGTGGCGGCGCCTGCGGGCTCCATGACGGTGGTGCTGGGGCCGGGCTGGCCCGGTATTTTGCTGCATGAAGCGATCGGCCATGGATTGGAGGGCGACTTCAATCGCAAGGGTACCTCTGCATTCTCGAATCGCATCGGACAGAAAGTCGGCGCCGACGATGTCACGGTGGTTGATGACGGCACGCTCAATCGGCGCCGCGGCTCATTGAATGTCGACGACGAGGGCACGCCGACGCAGTGCACGACGCTGATCGAAAACGGCATTCTGCGCGGCTACATCCAAGACAAGATGAACGCCAAGCTCATGGGCATGGCGCCGACCGGCAACGGCCGTCGCGAGTCGTTCGCGCATATGACGTTGCCCCGCATGACCAACACCTATATGCGAGCCGGTTCGCGCGCGCCCGAAGAGATCATTGCGTCGGTGGAGAAGGGATTGTATGCCGTCAATTTCGGCGGCGGCCAAGTGGACATCACATCCGGCAAGTTTGTGTTCTCCGCGAGCGAAGCCTATTTGATCGAGAACGGCAGGATCGGCGCGCCCGTCAAAGGCGCGACGCTGATCGGCAACGGACCTGACGTGCTCACCAGAGTCAGCATGGTCGGCAACGATTTGAAGCTCGACGGCGGCGTAGGGACTTGCGGCAAGGAAGGACAATCGATCCCTGTCGGAGTCGGTCAACCCACTCTGCGCATCGATGCGCTCACGGTCGGCGGTACCGGCTGAACTACGCGGCGACGGGGAATACTTGAGATAGGCTGCTTTTCTGCACATTCTCAGCGCGATTGCGGCTTCCACGAGCGCGCCTCGCGTGAAAAAATTCTTCGCGCGGCAACCAGGGAGGAAAGCCCGAACTTTCGGATTGCAGGATGCAGAACGCCGCAGCGCGGGTGGGGTGTTCAAGGCTGAAGGACGCCTTGCCCGCGCTTTATCCGTAAGCGGCAGCTGACCTTGCATCCTCAAGGCTACCAGGGCTTGGTTCTGTGACATGATCGCGATCCGCGGACGTCCCCCAAGGCGTCGTGCTGTGTATTTCAATTTATTCGGAGTCGATACGATGAATATCTACCGACCGGCGATGCTGGTCCTGGGTTTGAATCTCGGACTGCTCTTAAGCGCTGCGCAGGCCGCCGATGTCGGGCCGCAGCTGGGGCTTCCGGCCAACGTCACCGTGTCGATGCAGGGTATCGATGCGCATCGCATCGGCGAGCACGTGCGATTTCTCGCCAACGACCTGCTCGAGGGACGCGGTACCGGTACGCGCGGCGGCGACATTGCCGCGAACTACATTGCCTCGCAATTTGCGTTGTACGGCTTGAAGCCGGCCGGCGACAACGGCAGCTATCTGCAAAAGGTTGAATTCGTCGGCGTGAAAACCTTGCCCGGCACGTCGGCCTCGTTGCTGCCCGCGCACGGCACGACGATGGACTTGAAGCTTGCCGAGGATTACGTCGCAGGCAATCAAACTCAGACCGACAGCGTCGATATCGACGCGCCCATCGTGTTCGTGGGCTACGGCATCGAAGCACCCGAATACAATTGGAATGATTTCAAAGGGGTGGATGTCAAGGGCAAGGTGGTGCTCGTCATCGTCAACGAACCCCCCTCGAAGGATCCGAAATTCTTCAATGCCGAAGCGCTGACCTACTACGGGCGCTGGACGTACAAGTTCGAACAGGCGGCACGCAAGGGAGCGGTCGGCGCCCTGATCATTCACCGCACCGATCTGGCGAGCTATGGGTGGGAAGTGGTGCGCAACTCCTGGAGCGGGGAGCAGGTGTACTTGGGCAATGACAAGGACCCGAAGCTCAAGGCCGCATCGTGGATTCAGCTCGAGGTGGCGCGCAAATTGTTCACGGCATCGAACCTCAATTTGGACGAGATGATGACGGCGGCCGGCACCCGGCAATTTCAGGCGAGAGAATTGCCGGTGCGCTTCAAGGCCCACATCGAGAGCAAGGTACGCAAGTTCGAGTCCTACAATGTGCTCGGACTCTTGCCGGGCAAGGACAGCGGCGCGAGTCAGGCGGTCGCGTACTCGGCTCATTACGACCATCTCGGCATCGATCCGGCGATGAGCGGCGACAATATTTACAACGGCGCGGTCGACAATGGCACGGGCTGCGGCATTCTGCTGGAAATGGCGCATGCCTTCATCACATCCGCGGCGCGGCCTCCCTCGCCGGTGCTGTTTGCCGCGGTTACCGCGGAAGAAAAGGGACTGCTGGGATCCGATTATCTTGGCAAGCATTTGCCGATTCCCGCGGGGAAAATCGCGTTGGACTTGAACTACGACGCCATCTTACCCGTCGGCATGCCGCAGTCCGTCAACGTCACGGGCGCTGAGCGAACCTCGTTCTACCCCACCGTTGAAAAGACGGCCGCCGTCTTTGGATTTGAGATTCAAGCCGATGCAGAACCCGGTGCCGGACACTACTACCGGTCCGATCACTTCAGCATGGCGCGGGCCGGTGTGCCGGCGTTCTCCATCAACACCGGCGTGAAATTTGCGGGTCATCCGCCGGAGTGGGGAAAAGCGCAGCACGAAGAATACACGGCGAAGCGTTACCATCGTCCCAGCGACGAATTTACGCCGGACATGGATTTCACCAGTGATGCAGCGGTTGCGAAATTCGGCTTTGCCCTGGGTTGGCAAGCGATGCTGGCGAAGGGCACGGTGAACTGGCTGCCGGGCGATGAGTTCGAGGCGACGCGGCTGCACGGAACCGCGCACTAGCCGTTGCGACATTAGCTGTTGCGACGGCAGCTGCTGCGAGATCCAACCGCCGCGACATCCAGATGCCGCGACATAATGCCCTGTCATAAGCCGGGAAGAGGTGATTGCGTCGCTTCGCGGCGACGAGGCAGCGCCGTGAGTTCGGCGAGTCCGGCGGAGCGTGCGCCAGGTCGCATTCGAGAGTAGGTACGAGCCGGTAGTCTGCGCTTCGTTCTCACACGACGGAGTTTCCATGGCAGACCATTCAATGACGGGCACGTTTCAGATTCCGCAGGATCTGTTGTCCGAGGCCAAGCGCGCCTCGAAGCCGAAAAGCGAGCGATTGCACGTCGAGGGGTGGCGCAACTCCTGGTTGTCGCGCATTGCCGAGATGCTCGTCGGAAAAGATTGAGCATCGGCGTAGGAAAGTTTACGGCTGCGGCAGGCCGCACCCTGGCGGCAGGCCGCACGCCGAAAATGCGATCTTAAGTCAAATTGGCTGGTTGGGCCTGCGGCATCGGCATAGTATGGCGCTCGGGAGGGTCTACCCATGCGCTTGGCACGTCCGGTTTATGAAAGCTTGCCGCTTGTTTATATGCTGATCGGAGGACTGGCGATCCTTCTGTTTTATATCAATCCGCTGGGATTTGCCGGCAAGACTGCCTTTCTCATCGGCGTACTCGCCGAGACTGCGGCTCTAACGTTATTTTTACGGCGCCGGGACTTTCGCGAATTGAGCCGTGAGTACACCGGCGAGACAATCGATCTGCCCTCCAATCTAAACAGCTAGCCGGGCTTGGGATTTTCGACGATAGCCGCCACGACGCCGCTGTCGACCGAATCCACTGTATTCCTCACGCGCGGCGAGCGCTCGTCGATATACATGATTTCGTGCTGGCCCACTTGCACCACATCGCCGTCATTCAAGTTGTGCCGCCGCACCCGCTTGGACTGAACAAAAATACCATTGGTGCTGTTGAGATCTTCGATGAGGCAGGAGTCCGGCTGCGTCACGAGCTGGCAGTGGTGCCGGCTGATGAATTTGCTGTCGATCTGTAAATCATTGTCCGCCGTGCGGCCGATCACCAGACGCCCGGGCTTCAGTTCGCGCTCCACCAGTGTTTTGCCTTCGCTGGCGAGGAGAATGCGGCCGACCACATGGGTGGATTCACTGCTCGGCGGCACAGTGTGCTCCAGGGTGGGAATCTTCATCCGGTTGGTGTTGGACCCGAATTCGACCCACTGCAGTTCGTGAATCGCGGCGTCGAGTTCCGCCATCGTCACCGCATTGTGGTCCTTGCCGAAGGCTGCCATCAGACAGGTGTCGCAAAGCGTGTTGATCAGGCGTGGCACGCCGCCCGTATACTTATAGATCGTGGAGTAGGTATCCTCCGCGAATATCCGCCGCCCCTGCGACCCAGCCACCTCGAGACGATGGTCGATGTAGGCAGCGGTCTCCTGTTTGCTGAGCGCGGTCAGATGAAATCGCAGGCGGACGCGCTGCGTGAGCTGGATCAGTTCCTGGGAATTGAGCTTGTCGTTCAATTCCGGTTGGCCGGCGAGAATGATGCGCAGGGCCTTTTCCTTGGCGGTTTCCACGCCCGACAGCATTCGTATTTCCTCGAGCACGCGATGGCTCAGGTTCTGGGCTTCATCGACGATCAGCAGCACCTTGCGCCCACTGCCGTGTTGTTCCATCAGGAACTGATTCAACGTCGCCAGAACCTCGGGCTTCTTCATGGTGAAGGGCGAGAAACCGAACTGGACCAGTACGGTCTGCAGAAACGCCGTCGGCGACAATTGTGTTTGATTGATCTGCGCCACGACCACGTCGCTTTGCAGCTCGCGCAGAAATGTCTCGATCAACGTCGTCTTGCCGGCACCGATTTCGCCCGTAATCACGACGAAACCGTCGGTAAACCAGATGGTCGATTCCATGTACGCTTTGGCGCGCGCATGCTGCTTGCTGAGGTACAAGAATTGCGGGTCCGGGCTCAAGCGGAAGGGCAATTCGTGCAGATTGAATAGTTCTAGGTACATCTCGCGTCAGTCTAAGGGATTGATGGCTTACCCCCAAATCGCCCTGTCTTAAGCACTATCGATCAATTTTAATGCATCGGCCAGCGCCCGGTTGCGGTCCTTCGATTGGCGCTTGAGGATGGTGCAATGGCCCAGTTTGCGCCCGGGACGAGGTTCCTTGCCGTAATCGTGAAAAGCCAATCCCTCGATCGCCAGCAATCGTTCGCGATTGGGCATTTTTCCGAGAAAATTGATCATCGCCGTGTGCCCCAGAGCGCGGCTGCTGCCGAGCGGCATATCGCATATCGCACGCAGATGATTCTCGAACTGGCTGGTGACGCACCCCTCGATAGTCCAGTGCCCCGAGTTGTGAACCCGGGGCGCCATTTCATTGGCTACCAATCGACCGTTCACCACGAAAAATTCAATGGTCAGCACCCCGACGTAGTTGAGATTGTTCATGACACGCTTGAGGTAAAGCCTGGCGCTACGTTCCAACGGCGCGTTGGTGAAAGGTGCCGTGCTGTATCGCAGAATGCCGCCGCCGTGCGTGTTGGCGGACAAAGGATAGAACACGGTGTCCCCGGCGGCTGATCGTGCGCCTACCAGCGATACTTCGCGGGAGAATGCTTGGAACTTCTCGTAGATCAGTCCTGAAGCGCCGATCGCATCCCAGGCTGGGTCGATATGGGCCGCATCAAGCAGCACGAATTGTCCCTTGCCGTCGTAGCCCAAGCGGCGCGTCTTCAGGACGCCGGGAAGCCCGATCTTTAGGGTCGCTGCAAGCAAGTCTCGCTTTGCGTCAACGGCGGCATGCGCGGTCGTCGGGATTTTGAGCTTTGCAAACAAAGCCTTTTCCGCGAGACGATCTTGCGATACTTCCAGCGCCACTCGGGGCGGCCGAACCTTCGTGACTTTCTCGAGCGGCTCGAGTGCGCTGCCGGAAATGTTTTCCCAGTCGAAAGTGACGACATCGCTGCGCGATGCCAACTCGGCAAGCCGCGCAGGGTCCTCAAGATCGCCCACGAGGCTGGGCGCTACCTGCGCCCCGGGCGTGTCGGCGCTGCGATCAAGAAACAGGCATCGTATCCCGAGAGGGTAGCCGGCCAGCGCGAGCATGCGCCCCAATTGGCCCGCCCCCACGACACCGACGTGAAATAATTTCAAGAGGTGCGAGGGTCCGGCTTGTCGAGCACCGCCTGGGTTTGCTCTTCGCGAAAGGCTTCCAAAGCCGTGCGCACCTCGGCATGTTCACCGGCGAGCATGGCAGCGGCGAAAAGGGCGGCATTCTTTGCGCCGGCGACGCCGATCGCGAAGGTGGCGACGGGCACACCACTCGGCATTTGCGCAATCGACAGCAACGAATCGATGCCGTTCAACGTTTTGGATTGAATCGGAACGCCCAACACCGGCAGCGAGGTCTTCGCTGCGGTCATGCCCGGCAAATGCGCCGCGCCGCCGGCGCCGGCAATGATGGCCTTCAAGCCCCGTTCACGTGCCGACGTTGCGTATTTGAACAATAGGTCCGGTGTGCGGTGCGCTGAAATCACCTGAACCTCATGCGCTACCTTCAGGCGGGTCAACATGTCGGCCGCAGCCCGCATCGTTTCCCAGTCGGAAGAGGACCCCATAATGACTCCGACCAGGGCTTTCATCGCGCCTAGTTTACCAATCTATTCGAGCAACTGACGCAGAAACGCAAAGAGCTCCCGTGCGCCGACGGGCGAGCGCTGTTCTAAGCGCTCTTTTTCAGCCTTTTCGAGCAGTTTCGCCAACATCGCTCGGTCGGCGCCCGGATACTGCTCGATCAATTCATCCAGGGCTACCGCGGGCTCGGACAGCAACCGATCGCGCCATCGCTCGATTTGCTGAAATTGGCGAATTTCCACATCGTGGCGTTGTTTGCGCTCGGCCAGCTTCGCGAGGACGGGCTCCGGATCGATGGTGCGCATCAACTTACCGATGTACTGGCGTTGCCGGATCTGCGCACCGTGAGACGGCAATCGGCGCAGGTCGCGCAACGCGACAAACAGATTCTCGGGCAAATCCAGCGCCTTGATCTCCTGATCCGGAAGGGCGGATAGTTTGACGCCCAATTCCTGCAGCGATGCCGCTTCGCGTTTGCGCGCACTCTTGCTGAGCCGTTGCTCCTCGGTTTCGCCGGAATCCTGGGTTTCATTCTCGATGGTCATATCCCCCCATGCTATCACTCGGGCCGGTAGAATCATGTCGGATTCCCTCTACCTTGGAGGGTAGGAGATGCCGATGGCCGTGACAATGAGCCCTGTTCGCCTTACTCAAACAGACCTTGAGTCGATTATTGAGCGCGCCCTGCAGGAAGCCCGCGCACGCGGCGCTTCCCAAGCCGAGGCCGCGGTCAGCCAGGATACGGGTCTTTCCGTGGGGGTGCGACTGGGCGAGGTGGAGACACTGGAGCACCAGCGGGACCGCAGCATGGGCATTACGGTGTACTTCGGGCAGCGCAAGGGCTCCGCCAGCACCGCGGATTTCTCGGCAGAGGCGGTGGGCGCGACCGTGGCCAAGGCCTGCAGCATTGCCCGATTTACGGCGGAAGACGCCAGTTCAGGGCTGGCAGACGCTGCTTTGATGGCAAGCGCGCCCCGGGACTTGGACCTTTCCCATCCCTGGAATGTGGGGGCGGACCGCGCCATCGAGATCGCCAAATCCTGCGAGGCGGCCGCGCTCGGATTCGACGCGCGCATCAACAATTCCGAGGGTGCGTCGGTCGGCACTCATCAGGGGCTGCATGTCTACGGCAACACCCATGGTTTCGTCGGCGGCTATCCGACCACATCGCATACGCTCAGCTGTGTGGTCCTCGCCGGAACGGGCGAAGACATGCAGCGCGACTATTGGTACACCAGTTCGCGCGACTGGCAGGAACTGCAGGACCCGGAATCTGTCGGCCGGGAAAGCGCGAGGCGTACGATTGCGCGGCTCGGACCCCGTAAAATCAGCACGCGCCGCGCACCGGTGCTGTTTGTGCCGGAGCTGGCGCGCGGCCTCATCGGTCATTTCGTCGCAGCCGTTCGCGGCAGCAGCCAATACCGGCAGGCGTCGTTTCTGCTCAATTCCGCAGGGCAGCAAGTGTTTCCCGCGAATTTCTCCATTGCCGAGCGGCCGCACATACCCAAGGCCATGGCCAGCGCGCCGTTCGACGACGAGGGGGTGGCGACCCGCGATCGCGAACTGGTCGCAGCAGGCGTACTGACGGGTTATATCCTGTCCAGCTACTCGGCGCGCAAACTCGGGCTTCAGACCACCGGCAATGCCGGCGGCTCTCACAATCTCATCGTGGCGCCGACGCTGACGGGCGGCTTCCCCGCCATGCTCGCGCGCCTCGGCACGGGCCTCTTGCTGACCGAGCTGATGGGACAGGGCGTGAACACGGTTACCGGCGACTACTCTCGCGGAGCGGCGGGTTTCTGGGTCGAGAATGGCGAGATCCAATTTCCGGTCGCGGAAGTCACCATCGCCGGCAATCTGCGCTCGATGTTTTTAGGGTTGGGCGAAGTAGGCGATGACATCGATATCCGCGGCGGGGTGCGGGTGGGCTCCATATTGGTTCAGGAAATGACCATCGCCGGCGAATGATTTCAAGCCTTCGCGGCGATGAAATCCTTGAGTGATCGGCCCTTCAAGGGCTTTTCCATCGCACTTTCCACCTCGCGGAGCAGCGCCACCTCGGCGCCGACGCTGTGTATTTCGATGGCCAGCCGGCCTCTGTGCAGCGTGCGAATGACCTCAAAAATCTCGGCGAGCTGAATCGAGGCAATGTCCTTGCCGGGAACGAAATACTCGTCTTCGGTTGCCAAAATCAGGCCCTTCTCTTCCAAACAGTAAAGCACCGGCGCCAGCGCGATGCTGGGCATGTCGAGTTCTCGAGCAAGCGCACGCCCCGTCCAAACGGTCTTGCCCGCGGCGTAGTCGCGGCCGATGAGGTACATGACGGAGAGTGCGACTTGCTCGCGATCCCGCCCCGTCAATTCGAATGATTCCTGACCATGGCGCAAGTACTGCGGGAATTGCAGGTAGAACGCCAGCTGCGCGCCGATCAGCAGGATGAGCCAACTCAAGTAGACCCAAATGAGGGTCGTGAGAACGATTGCAAATCCCGTATAGATGGCCACCAAGGACGAGGAATAGACGATGAATGCCGTAAATACTTTGCCGACGAGCGCCCACACGATGCCGGAGGTGATGCCGCCGATGAGCGCGGCCCGCAGCTCCACTTTGGTATTCGGGATGAACACGTACATGAAGGTGAAAATGATCGTCACGATCAGGTAGGGCAGCACTTTTCCGGCTCCGCCCAAGATCCAGGCCAGCGGCTCGATGGTATCCACCCATTGGGCGAACGGGCTGCGTTCGGCACTTGCCAATAAACCCAATGCAACCGCGAGCAGGATCGGACCCAGGATCATGACGCTCAAATATTCGGTGAAGCGGCGCACAAAGCTTCTCGGCCGATCGACACGCCACAGAAAATTGAAGCTGGTTTCGACTTTTTGAATGGTCGTGACGACGGTGTAGACGAGAAAAGCCAGGCCGATCGTTCCCAATAGATCGCCGCGCATATTCTTGACGAATTGCATGACGCTCGCCGTCAATTGTCCCGATGCAGCTCCCAGCGGCGCAAAGAATTGATCGAGGATGAATTTCAAGTCGCCGCGCGCGCCCAAGCCTTTCAGAATCGAAAAGCTGAACACCAGCAACGGCACGACCGACAGCAAGGTCGTATACGCCAGACTCATCGCACGCACGCTGATTTCGCCGCGCAGCCAATCGCGAATCAGCGCCGCGGGGTAGCGCAAGACGCGCAGGATAGGACCCCACGGAGGTCCCATGGTGCGCGAACCCGTGAACAGTCCGTCTTCGATGTCTTCGAACCACCTGAACATGGTTCGAGCCTTACACGGCGTATGGGGTATGGCAAGATCGCCGCAGCAGCCTGCACGCGCACGTCGTGAAGTGGGCTTCCTAAGCCGTCAGCAGCTTCAGAGCCTCGCGATAATTATCGCTGGTGCGCGCCAAAATCTCCGGCGGCAAATGCGGCGCGGGCGGTTTCTTGTTCCAGTGCAGTGATTCCAAATAATCGCGCACGAATTGTTTATCGAAACTCGGCGGGCTGCTCCCGGGTTTGTACGATGCCATCGGCCAGAAACGCGAAGAATCCGGCGTCAGTGCCTCGTCGATGAGAAACAAACGCCCCTGCTTGTCGACGCCGAACTCGAATTTCGTATCGGCGATGATGATGTTGCGCGCGCGCGCATGTTCCGCGGCAAATCGATAGACCTCGAGGGCGATGCGGCGAACGTCGGCGGCGCATTGCTTCCCGACCAGCTTCACAATGGCGTCGAAGTCGATATTCTCGTCGTGAGAACCGGCAGGCGCTTTTGATGCCGGCGTAAAGATGGGTTCCGGCAGGCGTTCTGCCATCGTCAAGCCGGCTGGCAGGGGGATGCCGCAAACCGAGCCGTGCAGCTTGTAGTCCTTGAACCCTGAGCCGATGAGATAGCCGCGCACCACTGCTTCGATCGGCAACGCGGTCAGTTTTTTGACCACCATGGCGCGTCCGCTCAGTTGCGCCCGTTCCGAGGGGTCGCTGATCACGTCCTCGACCTTGAGGCCGGAGAGATGGTTCGGCGCGATATGGGCGGTTTTCGCGAACCAGAACAGCGAGATCTGGGTGAGTACCTGGCCCTTGAATGGGATAGGGTCGGGCAGCACCACGTCGAATGCGGACAGCCGATCGGTGGCGACGATCAGCAGATGCTCGTCACCCACATCGTAGATATCGCGCACCTTGCCCTGGTGGATTTTTTTGAGACTTCGTATGCGGGTCTCAAAAAGCGGGGCCGATTGCGGATACTGGTCCATGTGTAAGCGCTCGCGACTGCTACCATTGAAGGCCGGCGATTGTGGCGGGACGGGGCGTATAGGTCAACGCGAATGAGCTGGACAGGCGTATTTTTTGGGGCACTGATCGGCTTGCTGCTCACCCGGAGCGCCTGGGGGGCTGTGGTGGGCGCCGTCATCGGCTACATGCTCGATCCCAGGGCCGCGGGCAAGGTGGCGACCCCCAACGGATCCACGTCCATCTCCAGTGAGTTCTTTCGCACCACGTTCGAGATCATGGGATATGTCGCCAAATCCGACGGCCGCGTGTCGGAGGCGGAAATCGATGCGGCACGCCGGCTCATGCTGGAGTTGAATTTGGGGGCAGCGGACATCAATGCCGCGATAGCGTGCTTCAGGACGGGTAAGGCGGCGGGCTACGATGCTGAACTCAGCATCGAGCGGCTGCGTGAGTCCTGTGGCCTGCGCTACGACCTGCTGCATGCCTTCGTGGATCTGCAGCTGCGGGCCGCGCTCGCCGGCAACGGCCTCTCGGCGCCGGCTCGCGGCGTATTGGCCGGCATCGCCGGGCGCTTGGGTTTGTCGGCGCTCGAGTTTGAGAATATGGAGGCATCGCTGCGCGGCAGACAGACGCGCGGGAAATCCGACAGCCTGGCAGAATGTTATGCGGAACTCGAGGTCGACGCGAATATCAGCGATGCGGAACTCATCAAGGCGTACCGGCGACAAATGAGCCGGCATCACCCTGATAAACTGGTCGCCAACGGCCTGCCGGAATCGATGGCACAAATGGCGAAAGAGAAAACTCAGCGCATCCAAGAAGCTTACGAAGGCATACGCTTGGCGCGGGGAATGCGTTAAAGCTCATGGGCATGATCATATCGCCTTCGATTCTGTCCGCTGATTTCGCGCGTTTGGGCGAAGAGGTCAATGCGGTGCTCGCGGCGGGCGCTGATTGGATTCACTTCGACGTCATGGACAATCACTACGTGCCGAATCTCACGGTCGGCCCGCTGGTGTGTCAGGCGCTGCGCAAGGCGGGAGTGAAGGCGCCCATCGATGTGCATTTGATGGTCTCGCCCGTCGATTCATTGGTGGTCGATTTTGCGAAGGCCGGCGCCAGCAACATCAGCTTTCATCCGGAGGCGACCCAGCATGTGGATCGCACCATTCAGCTGATCCGCCATTCGGGCTGCAAACCGGGCTTGGTCTTCAATCCGGCGACATCCTTGAATTGGTTGGACTACGTGATCGACAAGATCGATGTCATCTTATTGATGTCGGTGAATCCGGGATTCGGCGGCCAGGAATTCATTCCTGAGGTGCTGCCGAAACTGACCGAGGCGCGCGCGCGAATCAAAGCCGCGAAGCGCGATATCCGGCTGGAAATCGACGGCGGGGTGAAGGTCGAGAATTGCGCCGGCATTGCCAAAGCGGGCGCCGACACCTTCGTCTCAGGCTCGGCGATCTTCGGCAGCGCGGATTACGCCCGCACCATCAAGGCCATGCGGGCGCAGATAGAAATAGGCAGTAAATCAGCCTGAACGGCAGCAGGGGCTGCGAGGCTCATTCGTCGTCCTCGTCATCCTCATCGTCGTCATCTTCATGTTGTTCGGTGCGCGTATTCTTGGCGGGTCCCGCGTTTGCGCCGGCCTTCACCGGCACGATCAGAGGACGTGTCTTGACCTTCGGCCTGGCATTGAACACCACGATGGTTTTCCCCGTGGCGCGCAGCAGTCCCTGCTCCTCCAGCACTTTGAGAACGCGTCCGGCCATTTCGCGCGAACATCCGACCAAGCGTGACAATTCTTGCCGGCTCACTTTGATTTGCATGCCTTCCGGATGCGTCATCGCATCAGGCTCACCGCACAAATCCATGATGGCATGAGCGACCCGACCGGTGACGTCGACGAAGGCGAGATCACCGAGCTTGCGGTTGGTGCGATCCAAACGCGTCGCCAACTGCGTCGCCAATTCGAAAATCAAACCGGGGCTTTCGGCGGCGATTTGGCGAAAGCGCGGATAGGTCATTTCGGCCAGTTCCGATTGCTGGCGGGTGCGCACCCACGCGCTGCGCGTGGGCTGTTCGTAGAACAAGCCCATCTCCCCGAAGAATTGGCCCTTGTTCAGATAAGCGAGAACCATCTCGTTGCCGTCTTCGTCCTCGATCATGACTTCGACGGAGCCGGAAATGATGTAGTACAGAATGTCCGGTAGATCGCCTGCGTGAATGATCACGGTCTTGGAAGGGACTGTCCGGATGCGGCAGTAGCTCAAGAAACGATTGATCGCTGGGATATCGCTTAAGGCTTTTGCCCCTTCTTCCATGTTCACTCCCGCTGTTTTTTGGTCGGTTAAACGCCTATGCCGGCAAATGTATTATTACATAAGTCCCGGAATCGCAAGCACTAAAGGGTTCCGGTTCGGTTTATCTGCTGCCCATGGTTAGATCCAATACGAGCCGCGGGTCATCAGTGTAGATGTCGCGCGCATCGCCCATGTTATTGGAAACGGCAGCGCTTTACCTCCCAGGGAGGCGGCTTTCGCGCCGTGCTGCACTTCATCATGCGTCATCTGTTCGAGTATGGCGCGACTGCGCAAATCCATTACGCTCAAGCGCGCCAAGTGATCGCGCAAATGCGATTCAACCTGTTTCTCGGTTTCCGCGATGAAGCCGAGACTGGCGCGATCACCCAGTACGCCGGCAAAGGCCCCGAGGGCCAGGGAGCCAAAGTACCACAGGGGGTTCAAAAGGCTGGTTTGGCCTTTCAATTCTTTCAATCTCTGCTCGCACCAGGCCAGGTGATCGATCTCCTCAGCCGCGGCCTGATGCATGGCCGACTTGACGAGGGGGTCGCGCGCGGTGAGGGCCTGACCCTGGTACAAGGCCTGGGCTGCGACTTCTCCGGAATGGTTGACCCGCATGAGGCGCGCCGATTCCAAGCGGTCGGCCTCCGCAAGGTCGCCTGCGGCGGGGGCGTCGGGAATATCCCGGGAGGCCCGCGGCGGTACGCTTAAAGTCTTGATTATTTTATCTATTTCGCCTATTACGCGGTCCAAATGGTCGAATCTGCGGGTGTTCATCGATACATTATATTATAGGGGCTGGCGCTTTAAGGCCGGGCTGGCATCTGGGGCCGCTGTTCTGTACACTTTCGCGCCTTTCGTTAAGACCCGAATCACTTGAGTATTTCCATGTATACCGTATTTTCAAAGCCTGAAGAAACTCGTGGCGACTGGTTCTTGGTCGACGCGGCAGGCAAGACCCTCGGCCGTCTGGCCTCTGAAATTGCGCATCGCCTGAAGGGTAAGCACAAGCCGAATTATGCGCCCCATCAAGACCTTGGCGATCACATTGTGGTGGTCAATGCCGGCGAAGTGCGCGTCACGGGAGCGAAGCTCACGGACAAGTTCTATCACCAGCACACCGGCTACGTCGGTAATCTCAAGAGCATCTCATTGGGCAAGCTGCTCGAGGAGCATCCGGAGCGCGCGATTGAATTTGCCGTGAAGGGTATGTTGCCGAAGGGCCCCTTGGGCCGTCGCATGTATAAGAAGCTGCATGTATTCGGCGGCAAAGATCATCCCCATCAAGCACAGCAGCCCAAAGCGCTGGAAATCTAAAAGTTCTAGGACAATCAATGGCAAATACAGCCGCGAATTCCTTTTACGGCACCGGCCGTCGCAAAACATCCAGTGCGCGGGTTTACCTGCGTCAAGGATCGGGCAAGGTGTCGATCAACGGCCGCACGCTCGATGAATTCTTCGGTCGCGAAACCGGCCGGATGATCGTGCAGCAGCCTTTCGGCGCGGTACAGCTCGACGGCAAATTCGATGTCGAAGCGCACGTCGAAGGCGGCGGCATCACGGGCCAGGCCGGCGCGATTCGCCACGGGATCACCCGCGCGCTGATGGCCTATGATGAAACTCTGCGCTCGCCGTTGCGCAAAGCAGGTTTTGTCACCCGTGATGCACGAGAGGTCGAACGTAAGAAAGTCGGCCGTCGCAAAGCTCGCCGCGGCACCCAGTTCTCGAAACGCTAGTCACGAGAGCCCCTTTTCGCCTCCAGGGCTTAAGATCGATCGGTTTTGGGGGATCGTCTAGTGGTAGGACAACGGTCTCTGACACCGTTTACCTAGGTTCGAATCCTAGTCCCCCAGCCAAACAGGGCCCGCTTTTGTGGGCCCTTTTCTTAATGGCGCTCTGATGTCGGTCGAGGGCAAATCGAGTCAACGTCTCGCACCCATGGCGCTTGCGGCGCTCGGGGTGGTGTTCGGCGACATCGGCACCAGCCCCCTCTATGCCATGTCGGCCTGTTTCGTGGGTCCGGGAATCGCGGTAACACCGGAACATGTGCTCGGCGTGCTGTCCCTGATCTTCTGGTCCCTGGTTCTGGTCATCCTGCTCAAGTACGTCACGGTCGTACTCAACGCAGATAACAAGGGCGAGGGCGGCGTGTTGGCGTTGACCGCGCTGGTGATCAACACCGCGCGTGCCAGCCCGCGGCGGAAAATCTATGGGACCATCGGCATTCTCGGTGCGTCTTTATTCTTCGCGGACGGCGCCATCACGCCGGCGATATCGGTGTTGAGCGCCGTCGAAGGTCTGCACGTCGCGGCACCGGATGCGCAGATCCGGGTGTTGCCGATTACGATGATCGTCTTGATCGGACTTTTCATCATCCAGAAGAAGGGCACAGGTTCCGTCGGAAAAGTCTTCGGCCCGGTGATGTTGTTTTGGTTCGCGATCTTGGCGGTCATGGGCCTGAGCTGGATCTTGCGCGAGCCCGTGGTGCTGTTGGCGATCGATCCATCGCGTGCGATCGGCCTGTTGGCCCAGCATCAAATCGGCTCGCTTGCGGTTCTGGCCGGCGTATTTCTGTGCGTCACCGGCGGCGAAGCCTTGTATGCGGACATGGGTCATTTCGGCAAGGCGCCGATCCGCTTGGGCTGGATGTGCATCGTCATGCCGGCGCTGGTCATCAATTATTTCGGTCAAGGCGCGATGCTCATCGAGAACCCGGCAGCCATCAGCAATCCGTTCTATTTGATGGCGCCTGCCTGGTCGTTGTGGCCCCTGGTCGTCCTGGCCACCGCCGCCACCGTCATCGCGTCCCAGGCCGTCATCTCCGGCGTCTTCTCGGTGACCACGCAAGCGGTCAGTTTGGGGTTGCTGCCGCGCCTCCGCGTGGAGCATTCCTCCGCGTCGGTTGCCGGGCAGATCTACGTGCCGACCATGAATTGGATACTCATGGTGGCGGCGCTGGCATTGGTCGTCGGATTCGGCAGCTCGGCGGCGTTGGGCGGAGCGTATGGCTTGGCCGTCTCCGGCGCCATGACCATCGTGACGCCGTTGACCTTGAGCCTCATCAAATCGCGGACCGGCAAGGACAGCCTTGTCCTGCGCACGGGATTGTCGCTGCTGTTCATCGTCGACATCGCGTTCCTGCTCGCGAATTTGACCAAGCTCGAGGACGGCGGCTGGCTGCCGCTGGTGTCCGGACTGATTATTTTCTGGCTCATGCAAACCTGGCAGAGCGGGCGCGCCTCGCTCATGGCACGACTGCTGCGTGAACAGAAACCGGTGCGCGATTTCATCGAGGACTTGAAGCGTGACCCCCCGGTTCGCGTATCGGGCACATCGATTTTCCTGGACCAGAAGGCATCCGGAATACCGCGCGCCTTGCTCAACAACATCAAGTTCAATCGCGTCATGCATGAACGGGTGGTGCTGCTGACCGTCGTCACCCGCGAGGTGCCGCGCGTCGCGGCGGCCAAGCGATTGACCGTCACGCCGGTCTGCGAGGGCATCGTTCGGGTCATAGCCCAGGTTGGGTTCATGGAGAAGCCCAACATCACCATGATCTTGAGAGAGGCGGAGAGCCTCGGCGTGCCTTACGATCCCGAAGACACGACCTTTTTCCTGAGCCGGGAAGAATTGCTGCCGGGCCGCCGCTCCGACCTGCCGCCGCTGCGCCGCAGAGCATTCATGCAGATGGCGCGCAACGCGCAGGTGATTGCGGATTACTATGGATTGCCGCCCAACCGGGTCGTCGAGATCGGCACCCGGCTGGAAATCTAAACCAGCGGCTCATCCAAGATTCTCACGCCGCCGTCCCCCGCGACGATCAGCATATCGGCGCGGCGCCAGGCGAACAGACCCACCGTCACCACGCCGGCAATTTGATTCACGGCGGATTCAAAGGACTTGGGGTCGGTAATCTTGAGATTGTGGACGTCCAAGATCGGATTGCCGTTGTCGGTAATGACCCCTTCACGCCATACCGGCTGTCCGCCGAGCTTCACGAGCTGTCGCGCGACATACGAGCGGGCCATGGGTATGACCTCGACGGGCAGCGGGAAGCCACCCAGCACCGGCACCAGCTTGGAGTCATCGATGATGCAGATGAATCGCTTCGAGGCGGCGGCCATCACCTTCTCGCGCGTGAGCGCCGCCCCGCCGCCCTTGACCAACACGCCGTCGGCGGTGGCCTCATCGGCACCGTCGACATACAGCAGGAGATCGCCGGCGGTATTCAGATCGAGCTCCTCGATGCCCGCGGCTTTGAGCTTTTCGGAAGTTTGGCGCGAGCTCGAGACTGCGCCGGAGAGCTGGATTTTACGGTCTTTCAGCACTTCGATGAGCTGATTCACCGTGGAGCCGGTGCCTACACCCAACACCATGCCGGCTTCGATATAGGGAACCGCGGCTTCGGCGGCGCGGCGTTTTTTTTCCGTTGAGTGATCGGATGGCACGCGAGATTTCCCACCTTCAGAAACAACTGTGCCCGCTTACGCGGGCACAGTTGATTACTTTCGAAGGCTTACTTTTTCTTAGCGGCCTTTTTCTTTGCTACCTTCTTCTTCGCCTTCTTTGCTTTCGCTGCCATGATAGAAACTCCGTTATCGGGTTAGTCCGGGGTCCGAGTATATACA